>JAXKGH010000054.1:0-6318 GCA_036550475.1 Collinsella sp.
CGCGCCGGTGCCGCCGTCGACGTGCTCATCACGGCCTCCAAGGGCACCATGGACGACGCCGAAGCCGCCGAGCTCGTCGATGCCGACACGCGTGAGGACATGTTCGTCAACGACCTCGTGATCATTCGCGCCGAGGGCTCCGATACTAAGGTCGAGGCCATCGCCGACGTCGCGAATCTGGACGGTAAGATTGCCATTGGCGACGCCAAGACCGTCCCCGCCGGCAAGTACGCCAACCAGGCCCTGGCCTCCGTGGGCCTCTACACCGGTACCGAGGGCGACGACGGCGAGTATGCTCCCGAGATCGCCGACAAGGTGGCCCTGGCCGACAAAGTTGGTACCGCCGCCGCCTATGTGTCCACAGGCGACTGCGTGGCCGGTTTTGTCTACAGCTCTGACATCTTCCGCTACGACGGCATCGAGGAGGCCTTCGTGTGCCCCGAGGAGTCGCACAAGCCCATCGTGTACCCGGGTGCTGTCGCCGATGGCTCCGAGCACGCCGACGAGGCCAAGGCGTTTATTGACTTCTGCCTGTCTAACAAGAAGGCTCAGAAGATTTGGGCTAAGTACGGCTTTGAGCTTTCCGCGTAGTGCGGCTTGGCGCGATAATTCCATCGTTTTGTGTTTCACTCCGTCCTTGTATTCGCTTGGAGCTTTTCGTGCTTAATAGATTCCGCATGCTTGTCGCCTGTGCTTTGACCTTGACGCTTTGCTGGGTGCCGGGATTTGCGTTTGCTGGGGCCGCTGAGGACGGGGCCCAGGTTGCTGCGACCGCTCATGGGCTTTCCTATGGGATCGAGGGTTTTGAGCGGCTGGCCAAGGGGACTGCTCGTGCCATGGAGGGCCAGCCTGAGGGCTACCGGTTTCCCGTTGACGAGGACGTGGACCTTGTGGTGGCGCCTGCTGCCGATCGCGTTGTGGTGTGGATATCGCCCAAGGCGGTCGAGAAGTATGGATTGGATCCGCAGGACAACGAGTGCGTATCGGGTCTCAAGGCCCTCGTCTGTAAGCTCGACAGCGCAAACTGCATGGGAGGTGCGCAGCTAGGGGACGTGGATCTTCCTTGGTATGTCACGGCGGAAACAACGTTTGATTCCGGCGGGTATACCTATGGCTTTGACGAGCGCGGTGCGGATGGGGACCGCTATGTGGTGATTGCGTCAGCCTCGGGTGATGCCAAGGGCGGCGCGCGTTGGCTTGATAGCGCTCAAATGGTAGAAGCATCGTCTGTCGTATTGCGGGATGAGCAGGGGCCCTGGACCTCTCTGACCTCCTTTTTGTGCGACATTGACTATCGCCCGTTTTGGGTGTCCATAAAAACGAGCGGCCTTGCCCTGCTGATCTCCTTTACACTGGGCCTGTTTGCCGCATGGAAGACCATGGGTACGACGAGCCGCATCAAGGGCTTGCTCGATTCGGTCTTTACGATTCCTATGGTGCTGCCGCCCACGGTGTGCGGCTTTTTGCTCCTCATGCTGTTTGGCCGCTCGACCGGGGTCGGTCGGTGGCTTATCGCGCACGGCGTCTCGATCGTCTTTACGTGGCCGGCGGCGGTGATCTCTGCCGTGGTAGTGTCGTTTCCGCTGGTCTACCGCACGGCGCTCGGAGCCTTCGAGAGCCTCGACACGCAGATGCTCGATGCGGCGCGCACGCTGGGCTGGTCCGAGCGTCGCATCTTCACCAAGCTTATGATGCCGCTCGGCTGGCCCTCCATCGCCGCCGGCACGGTGCTCGCCTTCGCTCGCGCGATGGGCGAGTTTGGCTGCACCCTGTTCTTTGCGGGTAACTACGCCGGCATTACGCAGACCATCCCCATCGCCATCTACTTTGAGTGGATGGGCGGCAACACGTCGGTGGCCCTCTTTTGGGTTGCTGTCGTGATCGTGTTTAGTTTCCTAGTCATCCTATTCATCAACATGTACACCGCTCATTCGCAGAAGTATCGCGAGCGTGGTCTCTCCCGTGCGGAGCGCAAACAGGCCAAAGAACTCGCCGGACAGGGCGATTCGCTCGACCCGGCGGGTGGCGATGCCCTGCGTATCGATCGCGAGGCGCTGGCCGAGCTTATGCGCGATGACACGGTCTCGAAGGGAAGTCGATAGGCCATGTCGCTCGTTCTGGATATCAAAAAGCGCTATTCCGGGTTTATGCTCGACATGCAGCTTGAGGCCGGCGAGGAGCGCGTGGCGCTGCTTGGTGCCTCGGGTTGCGGCAAGAGCTGCACGCTGCGTTGCATTGCCGGCGTGGAGACGCCCGACGAGGGCAAGATCGTCGTCAACGGCGTGACCTTTTTTGACTCGGCGGCGGGCATCAACCTGTCGCCCCAGGAGCGAAAATGCGCCCTGCTGTTCCAAAACTATCAGCTGTTTCCCAACATGACGGTGGCCGATAACGTATGCGCTGGTGTAAAGGACGCGGGCGACGCCGCGGCGCGCAAAAGGTTGGCCGAGCGCTATCTGGGTATTTTCGGTCTGGCCGATTTTGCCGACCGCTATCCCGCGCGCCTCTCGGGCGGCCAGCAGCAACGTGTGGCGCTTGCGCGCATGGTGGCGGCGCATCCGGGCATTTTTATGTTCGACGAGCCCATGAGCGCACTCGATTCCTATCTTAAGAGCGCCCTCGAACAGAACATGCTCGACCTGTTCGATGTATGCAACCGCACCGTGCTCTACGTGAGCCACGACATCGACGAAGCGTGCCGCCTGTGCCAGCGTATCTGCGTGATGCACGACGGGCATGTTGAGGAAATCGGCTCCATCGAGGACGTGGTCCGCCGTCCGCAGACGCTGGCGGCGCTGCGCCTAACGGGCTGCAAGAATACAAGCCGCGCGCGCAAGATTGGGCCCCAGGAGGTCGAGGCCCTCGACTGGGGCATGACCTTCAACGTGGGCCGCGAGGTTCCCGATGACGTGGCATACCTGGGCATTCGCGCAAGCTACTTCCATGTGGACAACCGTGCTGAGCGGGGTCGTAACAGCTACGACCTGCATGTGGCCCGAGTGAGCGATTCGCGCTTTGAGCGGCTGGTGCTGTTAGACGTGCCGCGTGCTGATGCGCCCACGCGTCTGCAGTGGAAGGTCAACAAGGTGGGCGTGCCTGTCGACGAGCTGCCGCAGGCGGGTGAGACTCTGCGCATGCATTTTGATGCAAGCAGGATCCATTTGGTTTGTCGGTAGCGCCGGGTAATGCCGTCGGGGATATAAGCCTCGGCGGCCTCGTCTTGCCGTTCGCCGAATGAAGGATGACAAACTCTTATCAATCAAGATAATTATTTATTAAACGACGGCACACGAGGCTGTCGTACGAATGTCAACGGTGTTCGCATGGTCGACGACCGTTGATATAGTTGACCTCAACTTGTAGAGGAGGGTGCGCACATGCCGCAGACGACATACATTCGCCGCGTTGCCGCGCGCGCCCTGTATATGGCTCGGAGTCGCATATGAGCAGGTATGTTCACGGCTCCGGGAGAGACGACGCACAACTAAATAATCGACCGCAAAGCGGGTTCCCCAAAATTCCGGGTTTGAGCACGGCTGGGTTTTCGCCACCCACCGTGCAGAAATACCGTAGCTATTCATTTTTGGTTCGAGAGGGGAACCGTCATGGCTGAAGAATTTGATTTCCATCCGATGTGGGAGAGCCTCGGCATGAATCTTGCCGACCACGACATGCTGCTGGGCGCTGTGGGCCAGATGTACGGCGATATGTTCCTGACGCAGAACAATCGCCCCAAGTCCACGTCCTACCTGGATTTTGTCGCCACCAACATCCACAGCGGCCGTATTAAGGAGATGCTCGACAAGAAGGAGGCCGGCGAGGCCACCAAGATCGTCGGTTCGTTCTGTGTGTACGTGCCCGAGGAGATCGTACTTGCCTGTGACGGCATTCCCGTTGGTCTGTGCTCGGGTGCCGACTGGGCGACCGACAAGGTCGAGGAGCATCTGCCGCGCAACACCTGCCCGCTCATCAAGAGCTTTGCCGGCTTTAAGCTGGGCGAGGTCTGCCCCTACATTGAGTCGAGTGACTTGGTGGTAGGCGAGAACACCTGCGATGGCAAGAAGAAGGCCTACGAGTTCTTTGCCACGCAAAAGAACATGTACGTCATGGATATTCCCAACGTGCACGACGAGTCGACGCTCGTGACCTGGAAGGCCGAGGTTAAAAAGCTTGCCGCCAAGATCGAGGAAGAGTGCGGCGTCACGATTACGCCTGAGCGCCTGAAGGCTGCCATCCACGCCGTCAACGAGAAGCGTCGCGCCCTGCAGCGTCTGGCTGCGACCCGCGCTGCCGATCCGGCGCCCATCAGCGGTCTCGACAGCCTGCTGACCGTTCAGGCCGCCTTTATGGATGACACGCCGCGTCTGACCGGCGCCATCAACGAAATGGCGGCTGAGTGCGAGCAGCGCGTTGAGGCCGGCGAGGGTGTGGCGCCCAAGGGCACCAAGCGCATCCTGTACACCGGTACGCCCATGGCCGTGCCCAACTGGAAGCTGTTCAACCTCATCGAGAAGGCCGGCGGCGTCGTGGTGGGCGAGGAGTCCTGCACGGGCTCGCGCTACTACAAGGACCTGGTCGACGAGTCCGGTGAGACGGTTGACGAGATGCTCGACGCCATCGCCGAGCGCTACTTTAAGATCAACTGCGCCGTCTTTACGCCCAACGACCAGCGTATGAAGGACATTGTCCAGATGGCCAAGGACCTGCATGCCGACGGCATCGTCGACGTGGCCTTGCAGTTCTGCACGCTCTACGAGATGGAGTCGTTTGCCGTGGAGAAGGCCGCCGAAGAGGCCGGCATCCCGTTTATGCACATCACGACCGACTACGCCGGCGAGGATGCAGGCCAACTGCAAACCAGGATTGAGGCTTTCTTGGAAACCATTTAGGGCTATCCGGTCCAGCGGCTTCCCCAAGCACCCGATCTTGCCGTTCAAACCATCGCTTGCATACCAAAGTACGCGGCGCTCCTCTTTCACGGCAACCTCGGGCACCTGGGAAAGCCGTTTCCTTGGTTGGTTAAAAGGTTTGTTAAGGAGTTATATGTCGGAAAATATTGAGCAGCCGTTGCCGTCCACGTTTGAGGAGTTCAACGAGCAACGCAAGGCGGCGTTTATTCGCGTCAAGGATTATAAGCAGGCGGGTAATCGCATGGTCGGTTTTCTGTGCAGCTACACGCCGCTCGAGATTATCGATGCCGCGGGGGCTGCGAGCGTGGCGCTGTGCGGCACGTCCGACGAGGTGATTCCCGAGGCCGAGAAGGTGCTGCCGGCAAACCTGTGCCCGCTCATCAAGTCTACGTATGGTTTTGCCTATTCGCAAAAGTGCCCGTTTACGTACTTTAGCGACATGATCATCGGTGAGACCACCTGCGACGGCAAGAAGAAGATGTACGAGCTGCTCAACGAGCTCAAGCGCACGCACATTCTGCATCTTCCGCAGGGCCGCGATCGAGCCTACGAGCGCGAGGGCTGGTACGAGGAGTGCCGTCTGCTCAAGGAGGAGCTCGAGAACTTCTACGGCATCACGATTACCGACGATGATCTGCGCGCTGCCGTCCGTCGTCGCAACCGCTTGCGTGCGGCCCAGCTCGAGATGTTTGCGCTGCAGGCCAACCAGCCGGCGGCCATGAGCGGCGTCGACCTGATGAGCACCATGTTTGCCGGTACGTTTAGCTTTGATATCGAGGCCTATACGTAGCAGCTGGAGCAAAAGGTTGTCAAGCTGCGCGAGGCCTACGACGCGAGCGAGCGCCCGGTTGCGGCGGATGCCAAGCGCATTCTGATCACCGGCTGCCCGGTGGGCGGCGTGATCAACAAGATCGGTCGCACCATCGAGTCCAACGGTGGTGTGGTCGTGTGCATGGACGACTGCTCGGGCGAGCGCACGGCGGCCATGATGATCGACCCGGAGGCTCCCGATATCCTGCACGCCATCGCCGACCGCTACCTGGACATCAACTGCTCGGTCATGACGCCTAACGAAGGCCGCATGGGAAACACGCTGGCTATGTGCGAGAAGTACCATGTCGATGGCGTGGTAGAGAGCGTGCTGCAGGCCTGCCACACCTTCAACGTTGAGAGCGCGCGCATGCAGGAGGCTGTCGAGGGTGCGAGCATTCCGTACATGAAGATCGAGACCGACTACAGCAATGGCGACATGGGTCAGATCGAGACCCGCATCGCCGCCTTCATCGAAACCCTCTAGCTTCCTCAGGCACCGGATCTTGCCCCTCAAACCGTCGCTTGCGTACCAAAGTACGCTGCGCTCCTCTTTCGGGGCAACCTCCGGCACCTGAGAAACCTAGAGCTAAGGCGC
>JAXKGH010000055.1:0-7623 GCA_036550475.1 Collinsella sp.
ATGTCAGGAAACGAGGGCAGCCCTGTGGGCGCCAGCGGAATGTGGGGTCACCGCGCGGTCCGCATCTGATGGTGTCGACGTCAATGGTATACGGGTGCATCATCGACGTCTTCAATACAGAAGATATCAGTGCGGAATGTTTTGGGAGGTAACCCAAACAGCCCCGGCTGGGTCCTGTGCAGTCACCCTTTAGGGGGAACTCTCCTAATTATTTGGATGAGTCGTTTACTTACTTGTACTGTTGCCGTCATCCCGCTGTTGTTGGGGTATGCTTTGTTCGTATGTAAACGTATGACATGTTGATGGGGGAGGGCGCTATGGCTCGCGAGAGTGCTCGTTCTAAGGATACGGCTAAGCCTGGCATCAAGGAAGTTGCGGCGGTGGCGGGGGTTTCGCCTACTACGGTATCTCGTGTGCTTAATAATCGTGGCTATATTAGCCAAGAGACCCGCGATAAGGTCCATGCCGCGATGAAGCGCATCAACTATACGCCCAACGATATCGCCCGTGCCATGCTCAACGGTCGCCTGAATCTTATCGGTATGATCGTCCCCTATGTCAGCAGTCCGTTTCATGCCCAAGTGGTTCAAGTCATTGAGCATACCCTGGCCGAAAACGGTTTTAAGATGCTGCTGTGCAATAGCGCCAATCGACCCGAGCTTGAGCGCTCTTATATCGACATGCTTCGACGCAATATGGTTGATGGCGTCATCGTCAACTCGCTTAATATCGGTGCCGAGGCGTATGCCGAGATGGGCTTGAGTCTGGTTGGTATCGACTGCGACCTTGGCGAGGCCTCTGTTCAGATTGCGAGCGACAGCTATAGCATCGGCGAACTTGCCACGCGTCGCCTGATCGATGACGGGTGTTCGCGCATCCTGTGCCTGCGCAGCAATAGCCGCATGCGCATGCCTGCCAATAAGCGTACCGATGCCTACCTCGATGTTGTTGAGCAGGCCGGTTTGCCCGCGCTTGTCCGTGAGGTCGAGTTCGTTAAGCCCGACGACGAAAAGAGCGCGGTCGTTGCGAAGATCCTCGATGAGAACCCCGATATTGACGGCATCTTTGCGGGAGACGACACGATGGCGGCCATCTGTCTCAACGTTATGAAGCAGCGAGGCTTGAGCGCTCCGGGCGATATTAAGGTCGTGGGCGCGGATGGTGCCCGCCGCACTATGACGTTTATGCCTGACTTAACAACCGTACGCCAAGATATCGATCGCATCGGAGAGCTCGCGGCGCAATCCATCATAGCTCTTATTAACGGCGAAAAGCCCGAATCGAATATCAAGCTCCCCGTTGAACTCATTGAGGGTAAAACCGCGTAGTTCATCCCGTGCCAAAAGAATTCCTCAAACACCTCTGATGACCGTTCGCCGGCATATGTCAACCGTTTGCCGACGACTGGAACTGCGAAAAGACGTATTGGTGTGAAAACGTTTGACATATGAAAACGATTGACATATCTTGCAGTTGTACCGAGTTAGTATCTCGTGAGAAAGGAAGTCTCGGATGCACAAGGTGTATTACCAGCCTGAGGGAATTTGGGTAGGCGACATCATGCCGTACGGCGAGGACGGCACGTTCTATCTCTATCATCAGCGTGACACGCGAAACCCCGGACCTTTCGGAGAGCCGTTTGGCTGGGCACTCGCGACAACCAAGGACTTCGTCAATTACAAAGACTTTGGCGAGAGCCTTGAGCGTGGCGGCGACGAGGAAGTCGACCAGTATGTTTATGCCGGCACGGTGTTTAAGGTGGGCGACAAGTACCATGCGCTCTACACTGGTTGCAATCGCGATAAGGTCAAGGCACGCTTGATGAAGCAGGTTCTTCTTCACGCAACGAGTGACGACGCCGTCAAGTGGGAGAAGAACATCGCCGAGACGCTGCTTCCGCCCCAGGAGGGTTACGATGACCGCAACTGGCGCGATCCCTTTGTGCTTTGGGATGAGGAGAACGAAGAGTACATGCTCATCCTCGGCACGCGTGTGGGCGAGGACAAGCGTCTGATGACCGGTCGTCTGGTCAAGTTCACCTCCAAGGACCTGGATACCTGGGAGTTCCAGGGCGACTGGTGGAATCCGGGCCTGTACACCATGTTCGAGATGCC
This sequence comes from Collinsella sp., assembly GCA_036550475.1. Taxonomy (GTDB): domain Bacteria; phylum Actinomycetota; class Coriobacteriia; order Coriobacteriales; family Coriobacteriaceae; genus Collinsella. Next base: position 2,115 of record JAXKGH010000055.1, read on the forward strand.
TGATCTCTTTAAGATGGGCGACTGGTGGTATCTGGTGTTCTCCGAGTACAGTGATGGCAACAAGACCCGTTACCGCATGTCTCGCTCTATCAACGGTCCTTGGATCACTCCTGCGGACGATTCCTTCGATGGCCGCGCGTACTATGCCGCGCGTACCGCATTTGACGGCGAGCGCCGCGTTCTCTTTGGTTGGGTTCCTACGCGTGACGAGGGCGGCGACCCCAGCTCTTACCTGTGGGGCGGCACCTTTATGCCCCTCGAGATCGTTCAGCGTGCCGACGGAACGCTCGGCACCAAGCTTCCTGACAGCATGCTTGGCGCCTTTGGCGAGGCTAAGGCAGTCGAGGCCTTTGAGCTCTCCTGCGAGTCGGGCAAGGTCGAGCAGGTGCTCGCCGCGGATGCCGGTTCCACCTATATGCTCGATGCCGACATCGAGCTCGCCGGTGACGCTGCCGGCTTCTCGGTGAAGCTTGCCGAGGACGCCGAGTCCGGTCTTGCCTATGAGTTCCGCGCCAACCTGCGTGAGGGCAAGCTCGAGTTTACGGCGGCCCCCCAGTATCCGTGGTTCCAGGTCAACAACATGGGCCTCGAGCGTCCGTTGTTCTTTAAGGGCGAGGGCACTCATCATGTGCGCCTGGTCGTTGACGACGATATCGCGACCATCTTTGTCGATGATGTTGCGCTTAACGCGCGCTTCTGCAATAAGCAGGGCCAGGGTGTGGCGCTGACGGTCACCGACGGTACGCTTAAGTGCGCAAATGCAACGATCGCGTCTCTGTAATGGCATCAAAACGTCTTATGATTTCGTAAAGGAATGGAGAGGAACATGGACTACAAAGTAGTGTCTCAGCAAGTCGTCGATAACGTCGGCGGTCTGGAGAACATCGAGGGCGCCACGCATTGCGTTACGCGTCTGCGTCTGGTGCTCAAGGATACGAGCAAGTACAACAAGGCCGAGCTCGAGAACATCGATGGCGTCAAGGGCGTGCTGTACAACAGCGGCCAGCTCATGATCATCTTCGGTACCGGTACCGTCAACAAGGTCTACGATGAGTTTATGGCTCTGACGGGCGTTAAGGAGATCAGCGCTTCCGAGGTCAAGGGCGCCGAGGCGGACAAGAAGGGCAAGTTCTTCTCGGTCCTCAAGGTATTCTCGGACATCTTTATCCCCATCATTCCCGCTTTCGTCGGCGCTGCTATCATCATCGGCCTTAAGTCGCTGATCGTTGCCAACGGCCTCTTTGGCATGGAGGGCAGCCTCGCCGATCACAGCGAGTTCCTCAAGAACCTCGCAAGCTTCTTTGCCATTATCGCCACCACCTTCGACTACCTGCCTGTCCTGGTTATGTACAGCGCGGTCAAGCGTTTTGGCGGTAACCCGATCCTGGGCATCCTCGTCGGTATCGTCATGGTTCACCCGAGCCTTATGAACCGTAACACGTTCGTTATGGACCCGACGGGTGCTGAGTACTGGAACTTCGGTCCGCTCTCCATTCCCATGGTTGCTTTCCAGGGCGGCGTGTTCCCTGCAATCCTGACTGCCTGGTTTATGGCCAAGGTCGAGAAGATTGCCCAGAAGTACATCCCCGAGGTCGTTTCGTTCGTCTTTGTCCCGACCGTTACCCTGATTCTTGCTAACGTCGCCCTGTTCACCGTGTTCGGCCCGCTCGGCAACCTGATCGGCGACGTCCTCGCCGGCGTAATCGATATCCTGTACAACAGGATGGGCGTCTTTGGTGCCTTTGTCTTCGCCGCGTTCCTGCAGCCACTTGTCGTTACCGGTACGCATCAGTTCATCCAGGGTATCGAGGCAAACCTCGTTGCCACGACTGGCTTCAACTACATCCAGGCCATCTGGTCGGTTTCCATCATCGCCCAGGGTGGCGGCGCCATCGGCATGTACCTCATTCACAAGAAGCATTCCAAAGAGCGCAACATCTGCATGTCGTCCTTTATCCCGACGCTGGTCGGTATCTCCGAGCCCGCAATCTTTGCTGCAAACATGCGCTACTCGATCATCCCGTTCATCTGCGCTTGCATCGGTGCAGGCTGCGGCGGTGCCTTCGTGAAGCTCTTTGAGGTGCGCGCCATCGGTCAGGGTCTGACCGGCGTGCTTGGCCTGCTCATCGTCACGCCCGAGACGCTCGTGTGGTATGTGGCTGGCAATCTCATCGCCTTCATCGTGCCGATCGTCTTGATCTTTGCCTACAACAAGGCAAAGGGAGTGCCGACCACTGATGAAGAGGGCGCTGGCGCTGGCTTCGATGTCAGCTTCTAGTTGAGCCGTTCAGCGTAATCTGAGGATAAGTCCATTTGAGGAAGGGCGTTCGGCTCGTGTGAGTCGAGCGTCCTTCCCCATAGACGAGAAAGTCAACGGCGATGTTTAATCAAAAAAATAAGGTGACACGCGCGGACTATGAGCAGTGGCGTGCCGGACAGGATGAGACGGCGGCTCGCATCGCGTCCGACCCCGATAGGCTTTTGTTCCATGTGGAGCCTGAGCTTGGCTGGCTCAACGACCCCAACGGATTGGTGCAGATCGGGGATACGTATCACATCTATCATCAATACGATCCGTTCGATGCTGCGCATGGTGGTCCAGTGCTTTGGAACCATCTGACGACAAAGGATTTTGTGACATACGAGAATCACGGCCCCGTGCTGTTCCCCGATTCCGATTTGGATTCGAGTGGAGCGTATTCTGGTTCTGCCTTTGTACGTGATGGCAAGATTCACTACTTCTATACCGGCAACGTTAAGCATTTTGACCGCGATGATTACGACTACGTGTTGACGGGCCGTGAGCAAAACCAGATTCATATGGTTGCCGAGAATCCCGACGAATTGGGCGAGAAGCGCATAGCTGTTGGGCCGGTCGATTACCCCGACGATATCGGTACGCACGTGCGCGACCCCAAGATCCTTGAACACGACGGTATCTACTACATGGTTCTCGGCGCTCGTACGAAAGACGATCGCGGGTGCGTGCTTGTCTATACCTCGCGTGATCTAGAGGACTGGGGCTATGCGACGCGCATTGAGCTGGGCGAGAAGTTTGGCTTTATGTGGGAGTGTCCTGATCTGTTTGAGCTCGATGGCGAGCTTATTCTCGTTTGCTGTCCGCAGGGCGTGCCCGCCGATGGCTGGCGTTACCGCAATCCGCACCAGTGCGTGTGGTTTTCCATCGAGGCCGATTGGGAGGCGCCGAGCTTTAAGATCGCCGGGCAGGGCATGCCTCCGATGGTTGATGCCGGTTTTGATTTCTATGCCCCGCAGTCCTTTGAGGATGCGGCAGGTCGACGCTTGATGATCGGATGGTCGGGTTGCCCCGATACGATGGCAGAAAGCCCGACGGTGGCACGCGGATGGCAGTGCGCGTTGACGGTGCCGAGAGAGCTGAGCATGCGTAGCGGTAAGCTCTGCCAGCAGCCGGCGCACGAGATCGAAGTGCTGCGCGGCGACTGCGTTCGTGCTACAGGCGGTGAGACCGTTGAAGAGCCTGGGCGCCTGTTTGATGTCGTGGTTTCCTGCGAGGACGCCAAGATGGTCGAGCTCGAGATTCGCAAGGGTGTCTTTGTGCGCTATGCGGACGGGACGCTTACCCTCGACATGGGTGACGAAGGCTATGGGCGTGACCGGAGGTCGATTGAGCTCAGCGAGCTCCGCGACCTGCGCGTGCTTTCGGACACTACGATGGTCGAGATTTTTGTCAACGGCGGCGAGGCGGCACTTACGAGCCGTACCTATTCGCCGGCGGTACCGGCGATGGAGCTGCGCGCCGAGGGTGCGGCATCGATGGATTTTTACCGTCTTGCGCGTTAACCGTGCGTGGAGCACGATTGGACTTGCTGGGCGGAATGTGTCGCAGTTGCCGCAGCGAACTACCGTTTATCGCGTATAGCTACCGTTTGCGGAATAAGTAACACTCCTTAATAAACCGTGTAGAATCTCAGATAAGCACGGAGTTTTCCAGGGAGACGCTGTCCTTTGTTGTGTGCAAGGGGCGGCGTCTCTTTGGCGCTTGGACGCCGTTGTACAACAGTGCGGCGGCGCGTGCCATGTATTGAAAAGCCAATGTCGAGATGGGTCGTGATAAGAATGGGCAAGTACGTAATCGTGGTTGAGTCTGGGTCGGATGTAACGCCGGAGCTCTGCGAACGCTATGGCATCGTGCGCGTGCCCATGCATGTCACGATTGGTGACGAGACCGTCGAGGACGGCTCGATCGATCCGCTCGAGATTTATTCGCGCTGCAACGAGTTTGGCGTGATGCCCAAGACCAGCGGTTGCTCGCCGGCGGATTTTGCGCATGTGTACGACCGCATCCATGCCGAGCAACCCGACGCGACTATTTTGCATCTTGCATATTCTGAGGCCACGACCTGCTCGCATCAATCATCGAAGATCGCCGCCAAGGGTCGCGATTACGTCTACTCCATGGACACGCGCTTTGTCTCGGTAGGCCAGTCGCTCGTTGTCGTCGAGACCGCCAAGTATATTGAGGCTCATCCCGATGCCACCGTTGACGAAATTTTCGCCTTCACCAATTCGGTCATGGACCGCGTACTGTTGGGCTTTGTCCCAACCGATCTCGCCTTCCTTAAGGCCGGCGGTCGCTTGTCCAACGTGGCATTCCTCGGTGCCCATCTGCTCAAGATTAAGCCCTGCATTGAGGTGACGGGTGGTAAGTTCGTGGCGACCAAGAAGTTCCGCGGTTCTATGCTTAAGTGTGCCCGTGCCTTTATTGATCACATGGTAGAGAAGGGCGAGATCGACTACTCGCATATTGGCTTGGCGTATTCGGTGGGTCTTTCCGAGGAGTTGCGCGACGACATGGAAGTCTATGCACACGATCTTGGCTTTAAGGACGTTACCTGGACTCAGGTCGGCGGCGTCATCTCGAGCCATTGCGGCCCGACCGCCTTCGGCGCGGTGCTCACGCTCAAGGCGTAAGGCCTGGCGTCTATCGATATCTATTGCCTCGGCGGCGGGCGGGCTGCGATAACCCTCCCGCCGCTCTTGCGTGGGGTCAAATAGAACAACCCAATTGACCGCTAAACCATTTCACCATCATGCGTATGGGCTAGAATGGCTCTGGCATTTTAATTGGTTGCATCCAAGGAAAGGCAAGGTAGCGCGAATGGCAGAAATGACGCTTGAGGGTGTGGACGCTCATCCCGAGGACTCTGCGTTTGCCCTAGGCCGCGTGCATTCAATCGAGACGATGGGAACGGTCGACGGACCCGGCATTCGCTTTGTGGTGTTTGTTCAGGGCTGTCCCATGCGCTGCGCGTATTGCCACAATCCCGATACCTGGTCGGTCAACGGCGGCACCATGGTGACCGTCGAACACCTGATGGACGAGTTTCAGAGTAACCATGAGTTTTACCGCAGCGGTGGTATTACGGTATCCGGCGGCGAGCCGCTCCTGCAGCCTGAGTTTTTGGCCGACCTGTTCCGCGCAATGCACAACAACCCCGATGGCCGCGTGCATACCTGCTTGGATAGC
>JAXKGH010000056.1:0-3474 GCA_036550475.1 Collinsella sp.
CACCGGAGGCTTTATGCCCTCGACTGGCGATATGGCAATGTACGCCGCGGCCGCCGCAGCGGTCGCCGGAGCCGCGCTCATCGTGGTCGCGCTCCTGGTCAAGCGGGGAGGTGGCAGCCATAAAGAGTAGCTGGCAGCCCCGCAGAGAGCGGGGCGAGACATAGCGAAGCAGATGCTAAGACACAGACAGATGATGACCGATCGAATGAGAACCAAACGGAAAACGGAGGAAAAGAAGATGAGCATGAACAAGAACATCGCACGCCTGGCAGTAACCGCCGGCCTCACAGCAGCGCTGAGCTTCGGCGGCGTGATGGCCCCGGTCACGATGGCGTTTGCTGAGGGTACGCCGGTGGCTACGACGAGTGGCAACGTGACGATTAATGAGGAGACCTACAAGGATACGACCTTTAAGGGTATCCAGATTTTCAAGGCTAAGGTTACGCAGGACCAGAAGAGCGAGGGAGTCTGGGATTCCACTGGCGATAAGACCCTTTCCGATATTGATTGGGCAAATAATTCCGTGAAGGCTGCAGTGACTACGGCGTTTGATAATGTTGATAATGGCTCTAAACCTAGTGATTTGCCTAACGATAATTCCGCTCAGGCATGGGTCAACTTCATCAATAACCACCGTTCTGAAGTTGTGGGCAATAACGTCAATGCCGGAAGTGTGCTCGACATGATTGCTAAGTCGCTTGAAGGCCAGACGTGGACAGATGCGAAGAGTGGTACCCCGGGAACATTTGAGGGCATCGATGCCGGCTACTGGCTCTTTGAAACGAAGTCGGTCGGTGCAACTACTGGAGCAGATCGCAATAAAGACGCTTACACCTCACCGATCTTCGCTGTCGTCGGTGGCGAAGATGTAAAGGTGGAGCCCAAGAAGGATGTCCCCAGCGTTACCAAGGCAGTCAAGGACGATAACAACGGTAGTTTTGTGACAGATGGGAACAAGGACGTTTTCGAGGCGCCCAATAGGGTTGCGGACTCTGCATCCGACCAGCTGATTGAGTACCAGCTTGCAGGTACCGTGGCCAGCAATATCAATACTTACGAAAAGTACAGCTATACCTTTACTGATGATCTGCCTTCTACGATGGTTCCCAACCTCTCCGACGGTAAACCTGTTGTTGAGGTCAAGATTGACAATGCTAAGGTCAAGGAAGGCTACTACACTGCGAACTACGTCACTGATCAAGGAAAGAACGAGCTTGTTGTTTCTTTTGACAACCTTAAGGGAGAAATTAAATCTGACAAGGATAAGGATATTACCGTTAGTGGTAGCTCCAAAATCTATGTGAACTATAAGGCAAAGCTCAACCCTACTAAGGTTAACGCCGATATACTCGGTAAAGGCCAGAAGAATACCGTTACTCTGACCTATTCCAATAACCCCCACTCTAACGAAACAGGTACAACAGTCGTGCATCCCGCCTACGACTACACCTACGGCATTGACGTCACCAAGGTTGGTAATGAGGAAACCCCTAAGAAGCTCTCCGGTGTTGTGTTCAAGCTGCAGGAGAAGAACGACAAGGGCGAACTCGAGAATATGTTCATCGATTGCACCGGTGTAAAACAGACGAACGCCGAGAAAGCCAAGCTTACCACGGATTCCAGCGGCAAGATTAACGTTGTCGGTCTCGATGAGGGCACTTATGTCCTCACAGAGGTCACGCCCGCACCTGGCTACGATAACTCTCACGGCGACAAAGGCATCACGTTCACCATTGCAAGCGGTGAGCTTTCCGAGAACGACACCACCGTGGTTACCCCTAAGGCTAAGGTAACTGATGGAGACAATCAGACGCTCGTCAAAGTCGAAAACTCCACTGACGGCATGGTGCACCTCACCGTTACCGATAAGAAGGGCTCCAACCTCCCGCTGACCGGTCTCAACGGCGTGACCTTCACCTGGATCGCTGGTGGCGCGGTGCTGTGCATCGGCGTGGCGCACCTCATCCGCAGCCGTAAGCAGGCTGAGGAGTCCGAGCAGGAGTAACGCTCGCTCACCCATCCCTTTAGCAGGTGGGATGTGATGGCCATGAGACTTGCGGACACTCTTCTCGTCCATCCACGTTCTTGCTTTGCCATTCTCTTTTCGGGGCAGACTCCGCACTGGAGTCTGCCCCGTTTTTTGGGATAACGCAGCCAGCCTCCATTGTCCGATGGATCAGGGCTTATAGGACAAAATGTGTGTCCACATTGGGGGCATCGGCGCAGGTCGATGCCCCTTTTTCAGCCGTTTAAATTCCGTGCCCGCCTTTAACCGCTCGGACAGAATGTGTGTCCGGTTGCCTATCGTTCTCGCAGGTAGATAACCTTTTCCGGAACCGTTAAATACCCTTTCGGAAGAGGTGCCCATGAAGGCCGTTTATTGCCCCTACTGCGGCGGTCGGACCAAGCGCAACGGCAGGACCTCATCGGGGTCCCAGCGGTGGAGGTGCACGGCCTGCGGCGCGTCGACGACGGTAAGGTACGACGACGCGGCGACAAGGCTGGACGAGTTCCTCGGGTGGCTCCTCTCCAAGGACTCGCAGGCGGCGATGCCGGGCGGCGGGCGGTCCTTCAGGCGCAGGACGGCCGAGTTCTGGGAGGTCTGGTGTTAGCGCCGGAATAATTTAGCCAAATATAGTCGGCCGAGATTGACCAATCCCGGCCGACCCATTTTAGCCAACACGCCCGCATCTATGACTTTCCTATCGCATTCCTACATCCCCTCGGGCTGGATCCCCCTCACCTTCACCGCCTGGGGGACGGCCTCCACCGAGTAGGTGTCAAGCTCCCTGCCGCGGTAGCTCGGGCCCCGCATCACGAACACCGACGCCTTGTCGAACAGCCTGTCGAGGGCGCAGAGGAGCGTGTCGTCGCCCGTGAAGAACTCATCCCACCCGCTCGGGGCGATGTTGCTCGTGAGGACCATCGCGTTCGGCCCCTCCTTCTCGTAGCGCCTGTCGACGACATCGAAGAACAGGTCGGTGCACGGCCTGTCGTAGACGCATCTCCCCACCTCGTCAACGATGAGGCACGACGGCTTGACGAGCGAGGAGACGACCCGCGAGGTGTTTCCCCGCTGGACGGCCTTCTGGAACCTGTCCCTGAGCTCGGTCGCCTTTATGTAGTAGGTCTTGAGCCCCCGCATGCAGCACTCGCGCCCGTAGGCCTGCGCGAGGTGCGTCTTCCCTATGCCGCCGGGCCCGACGAAGGCGACGTTGCGGTGCGCGTAGAGGTCGGCCAGCGACGGGAGCTTGCCCAGCGCGGCCGCGTCCCGGCCCTGGATCCTGGAGAAGTCGAAGCCCTCGAAGGTCTTGGGCTCGCGCCTGGGCAGCCTGCTCAGCCTCAGCAGCGTCTCGATGGAGGCGAGCCTCCTCTTCTCCGCAAGGTAGGAGAAGGTGGCTGCCACGGCGGCCATCTCCCCGTCGCCGAGGTCGAGGTCCGAGGCGAGGGTCGCGAGCTCCTCCGCCCCGACGG
>JAXKGH010000057.1:0-2756 GCA_036550475.1 Collinsella sp.
GCGCCTGTATAAACAGGGGGTTTTGGTCCGCACGTGCGACTCGTTTTCGGTACTGTCCCGTTTCTGGTGCCGCGTCGCGGTGCGCACGCGCAAGGAGAATGCCCGGCTTGCGATGGCGTTCAGCCGCGCGCTTCGGGCGGAAGGCGCATCGGGCGAAGGCGAACCCGACGAACGGGGCTGCGCTTCTTGCAGCGGCGCTATGGCGGGCGCGTATGGCCGAGGCTCGACGAAGGAGGTCGATACCCGTGGGTAGGGCGAAGCCCATCATGATCCAGGGCACCATGTCGAACGCGGGGAAGAGCCTGCTTGCGGCGGGGCTTTGCCGTGTGCTTTCGCAGGACGGCCTGCGCGTGGCTCCCTTCAAGAGCCAGAACATGGCGCTCAACAGCGGTGTCACGGCCGACGGGCTCGAGATGGGGCGCGCCCAGATCATGCAGGCCGAGGCGTGCGGCATCGCGCCCGACGTGCGCATGAACCCCATCCTGCTCAAGCCCGAAAGCGGCCACCGAAGCCAGCTCATCGTGGCCGGCAAGGAGCAGGGAGCCTTCGCTGCGAGGGACTACTTCGCGCGAAAGAAGGCGCTCATGCCGCAGATTTTGGAGGCGTTCGATTCGCTCGCGGAGGAAAACGACGTCATCGTTATCGAGGGCGCCGGCAGCCCCGCCGAAATCAACCTTGCCGAAAACGACATCGTCAACATGGGGCTCGCGCGCGCCGTGTCCTCCCCCGTGCTGCTCGCGGGCGACATCGACCCAGGCGGGGTGTTTGCCCAGCTTTACGGCACGGTCGCGCTCCTTGCGCCCGAGGACCGCGCGCTTTTGCGGGGGCTTGTAGTAAATAAGTTCCGCGGCGATGTAGAAATCCTGCGCCCGGGTTTGGCCCCGCTTGAGAAGATGTGCGGGGCCCCCGTCGTGGGGGTCGTGCCGTATCTTACGCTCGACCTGGACGACGAGGACTCGCTCGCGTCGCGCCTATCTGCCCGCGAGGCGCGCGGCGTCATCGACGTCGCCGTCGTGCGCCTTCCGCATCTGTCGAACTTCACCGACTTCGACCCGCTTTCGCGCGTGCCCGGCGTAGGCGTGCGCTACGTTTCCTCGACGACCGATCTGGGCCGACCCGACCTGGTGGTGCTCCCCGGCTCGAAGACCACGCTCGACGACGCGCGCTGGCTTGCGGCTAGCGGCATCGGAGCCTGTGTACGCGCGCTTTCGGGTGCGGGCACGCCGGTGCTCGGCATATGCGGAGGCTACCAGCTTTTGGGTGACGAGCTTTCCGACCCGCACGGCAGGGAAGGCGCTGGCACCGCGCGCGGGCTCGGGCTCATCCCTGCAAGTACGGTGTTCAGGGAGGAAAAGCGCCTCGCCCAGTCGGAGCTGCGCATCACAGGCGCCCAAGGCGCGTTCTCGGTGTGGAACGGCATGACGGCTCGCGGGTACGAGATCCACGACGGCGAAACGATCGTCTCCTGCGCCCCTGCGGGCACGATTGGCGGCAAACCAGAAGGCGCGGCCTGCGGAAACGTGTTTGGAACCTATCTCCACGGCCTGTTCGACGAACCGGGGGTGGCGCTCGCCCTCGCGCGCTCGCTCGCGCGCATGCGTGGCCTGCCCGAGAGCGTCGTGGGTGCTGCGGGCGCGGCGTCCGCGGCCGATCACCGTGCGCGCGAGTTCGACCGCCTGGCCGACTACGTGCGCGGGGCGCTCGACATGGAGTATGTCTACCGCATTATCGAGGAGGGCGTATGATCCACGTGTATCATGGCGACGGCAAAGGCAAGACCACGGCGGCGATGGGCCTCGCCCTTCGCATGCTCGCCGCAGGCCGCCGCGTCGTCGTCGTGCAGTTCCTGAAAGACGGCGAAAGCGGGGAGGTGCGCCTGCTCGCCGAGCATTTCGGCGTGCCCGTGTTCGCGGGGAAGGCGTCGGACAAGTTTACCTGGTCCATGACGTCGGAAGAACTTGCCGCGACGCGCGAGCTGCACGATGGGAACCTCGCTTCCGCGCTCGCCGAGCTCGAGGGCGCGCAGGAGGGGCTGCTCGTGCTCGACGAGGCGCTCGACGCGCTTTCGAAGGGGCTTGTCGACGAGGCGCTCGTGGACCGCGCGCTCGATATGTCCGCGCGCGGCGTCGAAGTAGCGCTCACCGGGCGCGCGCCTTCCCGCAAGATCGTGGAGAAGGCCGACTACATAACCGAGATGCGGTGCGAGAAACACCCCTACGCTCAGGGGATAGATGCAAGGGAAGGAGTGGAGTACTAGATGGATTCCAAGGAGATGGCGCCCGGCGACATCGAGCGGCGCAGCTTTGAGATCATCACCGAAGAGCTCGGCGGCCGCACGTTCCCGCCGCTCGAAGAGCCCGTCGTGAAGCGCGTCATCCACACCACTGCTGACTTCTCGTACGCCGATTCCCTCGTGTTCACCCATGACGCCGCGCACTGTGCGCTCGACGCATTGCGCGCAGGGGCCACGGTGCTCACCGACACGAACATGGCGCTCGCAGGCATAAGCAAGCCCGCGCTCGCAAAGCTCGGCTGCAAGGCCGTGTGCTACATGGCCGACCCTAATGTCGCCGCGGCTGCGCGCGCCGCGGGCACGACTCGCGCCGTTGCGAGCATGGACAAAGCTTGCGGCATCGAGGGTCCGCTCATCATGGCCGTCGGCAACGCTCCCACAGCACTTCTGCGCCTCGCCGAGCTTATGGACGCGGGGAAGATCGCGCCCGCGCTCGTCGTTGGGGTGCCGGTCGGGTTTGTGA
>JAXKGH010000058.1:0-54462 GCA_036550475.1 Collinsella sp.
CGTCGCGTTTATTTAGGGAGCCCACACAGTCGTACCTAGTACAGGTATCCTTCGTTGTTAAGGACGCTGGAACAGTCGATGAGGGCACCCACCTGTTTTAGGTGGGTTCATTTTCGTAACGTGGGGGGTGGTTTTCTTTTGCCGAAAATCACCATACAGTCCATATGGATCCCCGCCGGCATCCCGACAAGCCATCGGCAACATCCCAATATCTGGTAAGCGCGTGATTATCGCTGCGTGCAATTACATGCACCCCCCTTGGTCGAGTATTATGGTTCGGCTATGCCCTTTGCGCATGGCGTTCTTCTGACCTTTTCCTTCGACGCTTGGCGGTTTTTAGATTCATGGCTTCATCCCCGAGCTACATACCGTACCTATGCGTGGCAGCGGCGGCTTTTATCACGACCTTCCTCGCGGTGCCCCTGGTCAAGCGCTTGGCAATTAAGCTCGATGCCGTCGACTATCCTTCTAAGCGCCGCATCAACACCAAGCCCATCCCGCGTTTGGGCGGAACGGCGGTGTTTTTGGGCCTGGTCGTTGCCTGCATTGTGCAAATCCTAGGCACCTGGTACCTAGGCTGGCCACCCGTCCTGGTACCGCACCCGCGCCTTCACATTAGCTATCCCATGCTGGCGCTCTCCTTTACCGTCATCTTTGCGACCGGCGCGATCGACGACGTCTTCCAGCTCACGCCCAAGCAAAAGCTGGCCGGACAGGTCCTCGCCGCGCTTATCGCCTGCATGGGCGGCCTAAAAATCGGCGTCATCGTCAACCCGTTTGCCCCCGGCGAGATCATGCTCGGATGGCTCGCCTACCCCATCACCGTGATCTATCTGGTGGCATTCACCAACATCATTAACCTCATCGACGGCCTCGACGGCTTGGCCACGGGCATCTGCGGCATCGCGTCGTTCACCATGTTTTCGATGGCCGTTCTCTCGGGCCGCATCGACGCCGCCGCGCTCTCCATTGCGCTCTTTGGCGCCTGTCTGGCCTTTTTGCGCTACAACTTCAACCCCGCAAGCATCTTCTTGGGCGACTCGGGGTCGCTGCTTCTGGGCTTTGCGCTGGGCTCCATCTCGCTGCTCAACGTGAGCCGCACCGCCGCGCTCACCTCGCTTATCATCCCGCTCATCGTTGCCGGCGTGCCCATCATCGACACGTTTAGCGCCATTGTGCGCCGCAAGCGCGCCCACATTAGCATCGGGCAGGCCGACAAGGGCCACATCCACCACCGCCTGATCCAAGAAGGCTACAACCAAAAACAGGCCGTGCTGCTCATCTATGCCTGGTGCATCATGCTTTCGGCCGGCGCCGCCGCGATTAACCAGGTCGAGGTGCCCATGCGCGTGCTCATCTTTACCGTGCTCGCCATTGGCTCGGCTGCCTTCGCCAAGCACCTGCACCTGTTTGAACCCGTGCTGCGCCACCATTACAACAAGCGCACGCACGAGGACGAGCTGGTCACCCCCGACGACCCCGCTTTTAAGCAGGAGGAGCAGGCAGCCGAGGAGCGCAAAGAAGAGCGCCACCACAAGCTCTAGGGCAAGCTGCCGAGGATGTGCCAAGGCACCGTTGGCCAAGCGCGGCCGCGCCGCGCCCATCGCACAAGCCACCCCTCTCCCGCCCCTCGCCTACTTACGCCCCACCCCTCCAATAAACGCGTTATCATCTTGACCCATGAACATACGTAAGGAGCAATCATGCCAAACGAGAACAGCTACGAAGTCGCGCTGCAAAAGAGCAACGCCATTCGCGAGGGCCTGGCCAAGACGCCCGAGAAGTTCACCATGCTCACCGGCGACCGCCCCACCGGCCGTCTGCACCTGGGCCACTACTTTGGCACCCTCAAGGGCCGCGTCGAGCTGCAGAACATGGGCGCCAAGACCAACGTGCTCATTGCCGACTACCAGGTCATCACCGACCGCGACACCACCGAGCACATCCAGGACAACGTGTACAACATGGTCATGGACTACCTTGCCTGCGGCATCGACCCCGACAAGACCATGATCTACGCACACTCCGCCGTGCCCGCTGCCAACCAGCTCATGCTGCCGTTCCTGTCGCTGGTGTCCGAGGCAGAGCTGGCGCGCAACCCCACCGTCAAGGCCGAGATGGAGGCCTCGGGCCACGAGCTTACCGGCCTTCTGCTCACCTACCCGGTGCACCAGGCCTGCGACATCCTGTTCTGCAAGGGCAACGTGGTGCCGGTCGGTCGCGACCAGCTGCCGCACATCGAGCTCACCCGCACCATCGCCCGCCGCTTTAACAACCGCTACGGCAAGGTGTTCCCCGAGGTCGAGGCGCTGCTGTCCGAGACCCCGCTGCTGCCCGGCCTGGACGGCCGCAAGATGAGCAAGAGCTACGGCAACGCCATCAATATCTCGATGACCGCCGAGGAGACGGCCAAGCGCATCAAGAGGAGCCAGACCGACTCCGAGCGCATGATCACGTTCGACCCCGAGAACCGCCCCGGCGTGTCCGGCCTGCTTTCGACGGCTGCCATCTGCACCGGCCGATCCGAGGTCGAGATTGCCGAGGAGATTGGCATGGGCGGCTCCGGCCAGCTCAAGAAGTACGTGACCGAGGCCGTCAACGAGTACTTTGCGCCGATCCGCGAGCGTCGCCAGCGCTACGAGAACGATCTGGACTATGTGAAGGACGTGCTGCACGAGGGCAACCGTCGTGCCAACGAGATCGCCGAGCAGACCCTGGCCGAGGTTCGGGACGCCATGGGCATGGTGTACTAGACCGATCTGCTGGCTTGAGCTTTCGATTGTTATGGGGCGGGCGCTACGGCGTCCGCCTTTTTTGGAGCCCGACCAGCTCGGCTCCGTCCATTGCACTCCCCCGATAAACGGGAACGGGCCCGCCGGCAGTCAGTTGCCAGCGGGCCCGTTCCCGAAGTACACCGTTGAATCGCACAGAGGGGAGGAATGCGAATCAAACTCAACAGGGCAGGCTTTTTCATCGCCTATTGCCTACTCCGTTGCTGAATACAATATAGTTCACCGTGGTTTACTTTCTGACGGCAAAGTGCGCCGCCACACCTTCTCCATAAGTTAGCCCCGGTAAACCTGCAACGGAAAACCACCGCAAAGGGGACAGGCACCTTTGTGGTGGTTTTGGCCACGGCAGAGCTGTTAGAGTCCGGCAGGCCAGCGACAGGCGGCCAAGTCGACGTGCATGGGATCGGTAAACGTCACGCCCTCCCCCATTAAGAGCTCACGCTGGGCATCGGGGCCGCCAAAGGCAAAGCCCTCACAGATACGGCCGTCGGCAAACACCACGCGATGACAGGGAATTTGGCCGGGGCGCGGGTTGCTGTGCAGCGCATAGCCCACATAGCGCGCGCTCCGCGGACGACCGGCAAGCAGCGCCACCTGACCGTAGGTGGCAACCATCCCCTCGGGAATCTGCTCGACCACCTCATACACCCGCTCAAAAAAGCCCTCAGACGCCATCGCATGCTCCTTTCAACCGAAACAAGCATAAACCACCAAAAAGGTGCCTGTCCCCTTTGTGGTGGTTTTGACCGGAAAGCTAGTTGGCGGGGCGGAAGAAAGCTACGGCTACGGCGCCGGGGCCCACGTGGGTGCCGATGGTGGCGCCAATGGTGTGGATGGGCAGCTCGTTCTCGGTGTGTCCAGCCCACAGTGCCGCGCTGTCCTCGATATACTTCTTGAGCACGGCGTCCGAAAGGCCCGTATAGCCCAGCGCCAGCGGCATGGAAAAGTCGACGCCGCCCGCTTTTTCGACCTTCTGGTTGAGCAGGTTACGGCCGTTCTTGGAACCGCGCGCCTTGCCCAGCTGCACGATCAGGCCGTCCTCGGCGGCCACCACGGGCTTAACGTTGAGCAGCGTGCCCACAGCGCCCGCAGCAGCAGACAGGCGACCGCCACGCACCAAGTACTCCAGCGTCTCGAGCAGACCGATAACCACCACACGGTCGCGCACGGCCTCGACGGCCGCCGCGATCTGGGCCGCGCTACGGCCCTCGTCCACCAAGCGCAGCGCATACTCGACCAGCACGCGCTCGCCCAGGGTGACGTTGTTGCTATCTACCACGAACACGTCGCCGCCCGGCGCCTCGGCAAGTGCGGTACGGGCACTCTGATTGGTGCCCGAAAGCTTGGCGCCAACGGTAATAATCACTGCCTCGTCGCCGGCCTCACGCGCCTCGGCAATCGCCTGCGAAAACGCGTACGGGTTGACCTGGCCGGTCTTGGGCAGTTCATCGCGCTCCACGAGCATCTCGTAAAAGCGCTGGTGATCGATGTCGACGCCATCCATGTACACATCGGTGCCAAAGGTGACGGACAGCGGCAGAACACGCAGAGCGGGGTGCTCAGCCGGCGACATATCGCTCGCGGAATCGGTAATAATACGAATGGACATAGCGAATCCTTTCTTGCGCGGACCTCGCGCGGGGAATTTTGACAGCAATGCCCCGGCACGGTATACGCGCTCAAACGGGACTATGCAGTTGTTAATTGGAAGCAAATGCCTTGGCGGCCTTAGATCTCGCGCAGGGTGTTGAGAATCGTGCGCAGCGACGCATACATCTGCTCGCGCTGCTCCACACCCATAGCCTTACCGGTGGTATCGAGCACCTCGCGAATGATGCGGTCCGCCTCGCTCATGCTCTCGCCGCCCAGAGCGGTCAGGCGCACCGGAGCACGATACTTAACGGCGGCATCGCCCGAATCATCGACCTCGACGTAGCCACCCTCCTCCAGATGCGCCAGCGTACGCGAGACGGCGGCGCGGGTCACGCCTGCCATGCGAGCCAGGTCGGCGCCAGTCAGGCCGTCCTTGCTGCGCTCAAGATAGTACAGGCACATAACGTCGGAGCCCTTGAGACCCAGCCTTGCGCCCTCAGACGTCTTAATACGCTGGATCTCCTTGTAGAGTCCGCTGATCAGTCCGACAAAGTCCTCGAAACGTGTCTCGTCGCTCTGCTGCATGGGAGACGACCGCCTTTCGCTTGCATAATGCTAACGGGTAAACATCTTAGCCGTACTTAACGGCCGGCAGCCCTGCACGCCCTATTTGTTAACCCATCAACATAAAAACCACCACAAAGAGGACAGGCACCTTTGTGGTGGTTTGGGGCATCAATAGGTTCTAGGCGCCGCTACAGTTCCACGCAAGGATTGTCGCGGGTCACAAGCGTCTTAATGACAACCGTCGCTCCCAGATAGCGCTCAAGCAGCTCGGCTAAGCGATCGATCGCAGCCTGGCAATCCCCCATCCGCTCGGGCTCCACGCACTCAATCGCCAGGAACGCATCGGCCGAATCATCGGACAGCGCCGTTCGAACGCCGTCGCGCCAGTTCCAGCAGCGGCACACGGCGCCCGCATCATCGATGTAGGCGAGCTCGCCGGGCAGCGTCGGATCGTCCGCCTCCTCGCCAAGCGGCAAGAACGCATCGCCACCGTCGGTCACCTTCAGGCGAAGGTCTCCCTCGATCGCATGCAGATCCTCGCCTCCCACGGGCAGCGCGTAGGTCAGTGACACCGTGTTGTAAATATCCACCGCGGGCGTAATGTGGCCCACCGGCTTTCCTTTGAGCACGCGTTTGAGCAAGTTCTCGATCGAGCAGCGCGCGCCCTTTTTGGTCTTGAACAGACGATAGGCCTCGCGCCATGCCTTGACCGGTGCGTTCTCGCTGATAGTATCGCTGGTCAGATGACGCTCCGCATCGATATTGGCGCGGTCGAGCAACGCCGCAATCGCATCCACGTCCTCTTGAGGAATCTGAGCCGTGGGCTTCATGCCCTCCACGACCATAACACCGACCGCTGCCTGCGGAAACAGCTCCCAGAATGAATCCTCGGCAATAAAGCTCTTCATACGCTCTCCCTTCATTGTGCGCGCCAACGCGAGCGCCTAAACAAAAAGCGCCCTTACAACGACCACCTTCAAAGTCCTACGGTGCCGCCACAAGAGCGCTTACGCTGTCCCCATCCGGAGAAGGGGACGATATGTCAGGCGTATTGTAACCCGAGTCTTCCGCGCGAGCAAAACCACCACAACGGTGTCTGTCCCCTTTGTGGTGGATATGGACTCGCGGCGACGCTAGTGACGGAGTCCCAGTAGGCCGCGGCCGCGATGACGGGCCTCGGCGGACACCTGGGCGTGCGGGCCAGCGGCTTTGACGGACTCGGGCAGGTGCGAATACTTCTTCTCGAAGTTCTCCTCGAACATCACCGCCAGGTTGTGCGCGGCCTCGTCGTATCGCGCGGTGCTCTGCCAGTATTGGCGCGGCACCAGGATGCCATCGGGCACGCCGTGGCACGTCGTGGGAATGTCGACGTTAAAGATGTCGTCGTGCACGAACTCGCTGTCCTCGATGGTGCCGTCGAGGGCGCGAGCGACCAGTGAGCGCGTGTAGGCAAGCTCGATGCGATGGCCCACGCCGTAGCCGCCGCCAATCCAGCCGGTGTTGACCAGGTAGACGCGCGTGCGACCGTCAGCGATGCGCTCGCCGAGCATCTTGGCGTAAACCAGAGGGTCGAGCGGCATAAACGGCTCTCCGAACAGCGAGGAGAACGTGGGCGTGGGCTCGGTGACGCCGACCTCGGTGCCGGGAATCTTGGCCGTAAAGCCCGTCACAAAGTGATACATGGCGGCGTCGGCCGTCAGGCGCGAGATGGGCGGCAACACGCCAAAGGCGTCGCAGGTCAGGAACAGCACGACGCTCGGAGTGGTGCCCATGCCCTTGGTCCACGCGTTGGGGATATGCTCGACGGGATAGGCCACGCGCGTATTGCGCGTGATCGAGACGTCGTCGTAGTTAGGCTTGCGGTTCTCGTCGAGCACCACGTTTTCGCAGATTGCACCAAAGCGGACAGCGTTGAAGATCTCGGGCTCGTGGAAGGCGTCCAGGCCCTCGCATTTGGCGTAGCAGCCACCCTCGATGTTGAAGATGCCCATGTCGGACCAACCGTGCTCGTCGTCGCCGATCAGCAGGCGCGTGGGATTGGCCGAAAGCGTGGTCTTGCCGGTGCCGGACAGGCCAAAGAACACGGCGGTCTCGTGCGTGACGGGATCCATGCTGGCCGAGCAGTGCATGGGCAGCACGTCGTCCTCGACGGGCAGCAGATAGTTCATGACGCTAAAGATCGACTTTTTAATCTCGCCGGAGTAGCCGGTGCCGGCGACCAGAATCACGCGTTCCTGGAAATTGATGACCACGGCGGCGCTGGAGTTGAGGCCCTTGATGGCAGGGTCGCACTGGTAGCCGGGTGCCGCGAGCACGCAGAAGTCGGGCTCGCCGGTGCGCGCGATTTCACGGGCGAGCGGACGGGCGAGCATTTGCTTAATGAAGAGTGCCTGGCTGGCACGCTCGCAGGCAACAAGCAGGCGACGCGTGTGGTTGCGGTCGGCGCCCGCCATGCCGCGGGTGATGAACACGTCGCGCTCGTTGAGATAGTCGACGATGCCGGCCTTGATGGCCTCATAGCTCTCGACGGACAGCGGGCGGTTGACCGCACCCCAGGCGATCTTGTCGTGAACATCGGGGGTGTCAACGATAAAGCGGTCATTGGGGGAACGGCCGGTGCGCTCCCCCGTCTCGATCACCAGCGCGCCGTTGGATGCCATACGGCCCTCTTTGCGACGAACAGCGTGCTCGACAAGCTCTGCCGCCGGCAGGTCCACCAGCAGACGGGGTTGATTCTCGGCGGGATCTTCAACGAGCGTAATACCAAAGTTGGACAAAACTTCTGCAGGGGTAACACCAGGCATGGGGCCTCCTTTAAAAACGCGACACGTGGACGCGGCGCGCACTTTATTCACGTAAAGCCCGTTGTACCCGATATGCAAAAACGTTTTTGCGGCAAGGGCGGCAAGCCCGCCCAACGGTCAAAAATCGCAGGCAAGCGGCCCAGTCATTGGGGACGTTCTTAAACGACTAGTCATTGGGGACACTCTTGAACAGGCAACATTCAAGGAGTGTCCCCGGATGCCGGCACTTAGGGACGTTCCCAAAGTGCCGGCACATAAGGAACGTCCCTAAGTGCCGACTACAGTGGCAGGCCTTGGCCGAGCATAGCGATGACACTCATGAGGACCAGCATGCCGGCGGCGTAGGGCAGGACGGCACCCAGGAGCTCGGCGTCCTTGCCACGCACGTGGACGGCGGCAAGACCAATCGCGAGCGTCTGCGGCGAGATCATCTTGCCGGCAGCGACACCCAGGGCATTCAGCGCGACCATCCAGTAGTCGCTCACGCCCAACGCCGCAGCGGCCTGGCTCTGGATGAGGCCAAACAGCATACCCGAGGACGTGCCCGAACCGGTCACGAACGCACCGACGGCACCGATCCACGGAGCCAGAATCGGGTACAGACCACCGGCGACGGCAATGCAAAACGCACTGATCGACGAAATCATGCCGGCATAGCCCATCACCTTGGCGCAGCCCAGTACCGAAAGCATCGTGATCACCGTCGGCGTCATCTGCTTCACAGTCGCGGCCAGCACCTCGCCCATCATGCGCGGCGAAGCGCCCTGAATGGCACCGCCGACAAACGCCGCCAGGAAAATCCAGACGCCTGGCGTGTTGATCCACGAAAACGTAAGCATACCGGGATTCTCACCGCAATACACCTGCACATGGCTCGCAAACGGCGCGAGCGCAGCATGTACAGCGGGCACCAGATTAGACGTGCCCAGCAGCAACACAAAGATCAGGATGAAGCACGACCAGGCCGAAAGCGCCGACTTAACGGTGAGCTTCTCCCCCGCCTCGATATTCATGTGAAAGCGTGCGTCCAGATGCCCCGACTTCTCGGCACGCATGGCAAGCGCAGCTGTCAGCGCGAGCGAAACGATGGATCCTACGACCACGGCCAGCTCGGGGCCCACAAACATGGCAACGACCAGAGCCGCGCCGACAAACGACACGCCGGAGAGCAACGCCACGCCGGCAACACCGTGCAGACGCTCGCCCACACTCGCGGCATTGCCCTGGTCATCGGCAACACGGCCCGCAACCAGCACAATAAATAGCGGCATCACCACAAAGAACGGTGCGAGCTGCACCAGCTGAACGGTCGCTAGGTGAAGGGAATCCAAACCCACCAGGTCGGCAACGGACACCGTGGGGATGCCGATGGAGCCGTAGGGCGTGGGCACGCCGTTGGCCAGCAGGCAGATGAGCACGGCAGGCACGGCCTCAAAGCCCAGGCCCGCGAGCATGCCGGCGGGAATGGCGACAGCGGTACCGAAGCCGGCCATGCCCTCCATAAAGCCACCGAAGCACCAAGCCACGAGCAGTGCCAGCAGACGGCGGTCGCTGCTGATGGAGGTGATCATGCTGCCGATCACGTCCATGGCGCCCGTACGAACGCACAGGTTATACGTGAACACCGCGGCGATGATCACCAGGACGATGGGCCACAGAGCCATCAAAAAACCTTCGAGCGAGGCGGTCGCGATCTGCGCTGCCGGCAGGTGCCACCATGCGAAGGCAAGCAAGCACGAAAGGACAAACGATCCGATAGCGGCCTTCCAAGCTGGCCATTTAAAGCACAGCAGCATCACGACCAGCCAAATAATCGGCACAAGAGCCAGTAAGAATGCGGCGACGTCCATAGGTAGAAGCTCCTTGGTGCCGCGTGGGCGGCATCGGGGGGTGTCACAAAACTTCAACAGGATACCGCACACTTACCGACAATTTACTGCCGCCCGCCGAAATTATTGAACAACCTGTTCAAAAACACGAGCGAACACCGCCGCGTCTATACTAGAACGCAGCAATAGAAAGGACCCCGCTTTGAGCATCACGCCCCTCGATAGCATTCGCCGCGCCATCGCCCGCCGCAACGGCATCTCCAACCCCGCCGCATCGAAAGACGGCGCCGCGAAGGCCCAGGGCGGTCGCATCGAGAACGGCCTGTTCCCGGCCTCCCACACGGCCGAAGAGCTCGCACGCATCCAGGAGCTGAGTCAGCGCAACGCCGGCGGGCCCGATAGCAGCCAAGCCACACGTCGCCGGCGCGAACGCGATCGGGAGCCCGGCCCCGTCCGCCGCATGGTCAACGCTTGGTGGAACCGTCTGCTCGGCGCCGTCTACGGCGGCGGCTTCTCCATGCAGGAGGCGGAATACGAGGAGCACGCCACCAGTCGCGACTATCTTTGGAACACCCTCGGCACCGCCGTGTGGGGTTTGGCGTTTCCGCTGCTCACCATCGTGTCTACGCAACTCGTGGGCGCCGAAGAAGCAGGCAAATTCTCCATCGCCTTTGTCACCGGCACGCTCATCATGATCGCGTGCAACTACGGCGTGCGCAATTTCCAGGTCTCGGACATCGACGAAAAGACGTCCTTCGCCTCCTACCAGCTCAATCGTTGGATCTGCGGAGCGCTCGCCCTAGGCTGCGGCCTCATGTACAGCAGCGCCCGCGGCTATGACACGCAGATGGCGACGATCGGCCTGGGCGTCTACCTGTATAAGGTCATCGACGGCGTCGCCGACGTGTACGAAGGCCGCCTGCAGCAGGCCGACAAGCTCTACCTGGCTGGCATGAGCCAAACGCTACGCTCCGTCGGCGTCATCGCGGTCTTCAGCGTGGCGCTGTTCCTCACGCGCAGCATGCCCATCGCGGCCATGGCCATGGGTGTCACCGCCATCGCATCGCTCGTGCTGGTCACTGCGCCGCTCGCCCTGCTCGAGACCGAAAAATCGCGCCGCGTGAGCCTGCGCGAGGTCGGCCACCTGTTTGTCCAGTGCGCCCCGCTCTTTGGTGCGCTGTTCCTGTTCAACCTTATCGAGAGTATGCCCAAGTTTGTGATGGAAGGTACGCTGGCATACAAATATCAGCTGTACTTTAATGCCTTGTTCTTTCCGGCGCAGGCTATTTTGCTGAGCATTGGATTTATCTATAAACCGCAGCTCCTGCGCTTGTCGAGCATTTGGGCTAATCCTCGCAAGCGTCGTCGCTTTGACCTGATTATTGTTGCCGTTATGGCGCTGATCGTGGTCATCACCGGCGTGTGCGCCGCATTTATGGCAGGTCCCGGTATTCCCCTCATGAGCTTTATGTACGGCCTCAGCTTTGAGCGCTACCGTACGCTGGCGCTGCTGATGGTCGTCGCCGGCGGCGTCACCGCGGCCATCGACTTTATCTACGCCATTATCACGGTGCTGCGCCACGCTGGAGACGTCACCAAGATCTACCTGATCTGCTTCGCCGTAAGCGTGGTGCTGCCGGTGATTCTAATCAATCTGCTCGGCCTGATGGGCGCCGTCGTGAGCTACCTAGCCATCATGGCCCTACTCCTGGTGCTACTGATTATCGAGTACGCCCACATCCGCCAACGCATCGAACGCGACCGCAACCCGTACGGCGCCTAATTAGCTGCCCCCGGTACCGGAATTTGCGATGGAATCTCCCCGACTAGGGTCTCGTTGTGGACAATATGCACCACGCAAAACTAAGTGAGTAGACTTTTACCGAATCCTTGACCACGCCAATAAAGCACAAGCCTGTGACCTGCGGTTTTAATGAGGCAAATATGTTGGGTGCTCGGCATTTCCAAAAAAGTCTACTCACTTAGCCAGCGAGCAGCCAAATGATTATTTAATCCCCGTTCCAGACAAATCAATTAGCGGACAGAAGGGCAAAAGGAGTCAAAAAGCCCCGTCCCAAATTAGCTACCCCTTGCGTAATCATTCGCCAGGAAGAATGTTTGCGTAGAACTCGGCCCCGTCGTCCAGGCGCAGGATGCCCACGCGACCGAACTCGGAGCCGGTGGCGGCAGCGCAGTCGATGTCGATGCGATCGGGCACACCGGCAGTGTCCTCGCCGCCCAAGCGCACGATCTGCCCGCGTCCCGATTCCTCATCGAGCCCCGCCAGACCACCGACCTCGCAATAGCGCCCAAGCGATACCGTGGGCGTGTGACCGCTCACCACGACCGGGCCCTTGCCCTCGGCAGAAAGCAGCCCGGTCGGCACATCCCAATAGCCATGACGAATCCATAGCAGGTCATCGGACGACTGCACCGCGAGCATCTGCTGCAGCAGCTCGCGATCGGCATCCACCGCTCCGACGCCATCGGCACAATCGACGCCATGCTCAAGCAAAAACGCGCGCGCCGCCTTCATCTCGATTCCAGCATGTACCAGCAGATACGGGCGCTCCTCGGTCTCGACCACCGCGTAGAGCGGCAGCGCGGCCATCCATCGCACGAGCTCCTCGTATGCCTCAAATTCCATGTCGTTGAGCTGCTCGCGCGTCGTCCAGCCACCGTTGATATCCCAGGTCTCGGCATCGAGCGGATCCTGGCCAATGATGGCATCGAGCATGATCTGCTCGTGATTACCCTTGAGCACGTGGGCGTTGGGCAGCGAGCGCACGAGCTTAATAACGCCGACCGGATCGGGCCCGCGATCAATCATGTCGCCCAGCACGTACAGCGTGTCGTCGGACGTCAACGAGATCTTAGACAGGGCCTCGTCAAGCGCACGCACGTGCCCGTGAGCATCAGATGTCACATAGATCGCCATGGTACGCCTCTCCTTGCATTGCGGCCGAAGCCCGGCTCCGCAACTAAAACTTCAAGTTGAACTTAAACGTTACCCATTGTACTCCGTTGCAATTAAGCTGGAAAGGGTTTCCGAGCAGAGGCAAAGACGGCAGCCGTCTATGACGATATCGCGCACGCCCGCAATCCAACCCCATAAACCCACCATCTTTGGGTACAAATAACCGCAGGCAACTGACCGTGCCACGCCAACCACCCAGGAGCGGACACCATCTATGAACCAGATCCTTCTCTTTATCGGCCTCGTCATCATTTTGTGCCTGACCATCAAACCCGTCGGCAAAAAACTCCCCTTCCCCACCCTGCTCATCTTTATCGCGCTCGGCATGCTGTTGGGCGTCAACGGCCCGGCGCATATCGACTTTAGCGACTACGCACTCACCGAAACCGTCTGCAGCACGGCGCTGCTGTTCATCATGTTCTACGGCGGCTTTAACACCAATATCGACCGCGCCAAGCCCGTCGCTGCGCCAGCGGTGCTGCTGAGCACGCTCGGCGTCGTCATCACTGCCGGCATCACCGGCGTGTTCGCCCACTTCGCGCTGGGGTTCGACTGGATCGGCGGCCTGCTGCTGGGATCGGTCGTGGCATCCACCGACGCGGCCAGCGTCTTTAGCGTTCTGCGCGAGCACAGCCTTTCGCTGAGGGGCGGCACCGACTCGCTGCTCGAGGTCGAATCGGGCTCCAACGACCCCGTCGCCTACATGCTCACCGCCGTGCTCGCCACACTCGCGGCCGGCGGCGACATCAACATTCCTGCACTGCTGGCCAAGCAGATTATCCTGGGCGTGGGCCTGGGCCTTGCCATCGGCTGGGCGGCGGGCCGCCTGATTGAACGCGCGCACGCAACGGCCGAGGGCGCGCAGACCATCTTCTTGTTCGCCGTGGCGATTGTCGCCTACGCGCTGCCGAGCTATCTGGGCGGAAACGGCTTTTTGGCCGTTTACCTTGCCGGCATCGTGCTGGGCGCGAGCGACATCACCGGCAAGGTCGAGCTAGCGCACTTCTTTGACACCCTCACCGAGATGGCCGAGATGACCATCTTCTTTTTGCTCGGCCTGCTCGTGACGCCCGTCCGCCTGCCGCAAATGCTGCTGCCGGGCCTGGCACTCATGGCGTTTATGCTCTTCGTGAGCCGCCCCATCGCCGTCGGTCTGCTGTTGGCGCCCTTTAAGACGAGCCCTCACCAGGTGGCGCTCGTAAGCTGGGCGGGCCTGCGCGGAGCAGCATCGGTCGTCTTTAGCCTCTTTGCCGTAGTGTCCGGCGTTCCCGGTGGCCACGACCTATTTGACCTGGTGTTTGTGATTGCCGTGTCGAGCATTGTGGTGCAAGGCTCGCTGCTGCCGGCGGTGGCGAAGAAGCTCGATATGATCGATGCGACCGGCGACGTGCGCCGCACCTTTAACGACTATCGCGACGAAGACGGCATGTCATTTGTAAAGCTCAAGGTGGGTGCTGGCCATCCGTTTGCCGGGCGCTCGCTCGCCGATATTGGCAGCGCGACGGACATGCTCGTGGTCCTGGTGCTGCGCGACGGGGCGCACCCGGTACTGCCCAATGGCGACACCGTGATCCAGGAAGGAGATCTGCTGGTGATGGCCGCGCCGACGTTTGAGGAGCGTGCCGAGGTTACGCTGCGCGAGGTCACCGTGACTCCCCACGGTCGCCTGGCCGGCCAGCGTCTTCGCGATGTGCCGCAAGGCAAGCATCCCTTTATCGTCGTGATGCTCAAACGCGACGGCCAAACGATCATCCCCGACGGCAACACCCTCATATACGCCGGCGACGAAGCCGTCATTGCCACCCTGGCGTCGCAGCCATCCCACCCATAAGTTGCGGTGAAATAGGGATTGAATAGGCCTCTGAACAGCCATTTCAGTCCCTATTTCACCGCAACTTATTGAGGGGATGGATTGAAAAACATTTGAATTGACACCGAAATGAAAAAAGCCGGGGGATGTCCCCCGGCATTTTTTATGCGAGTCAAGACTAAATACTTCTCGGGAAAACGCCGGCCCATTGCGTCAGCAATTTACGAGCCGCTCTACCCACCTCTGGACGGCTAAGGACTTTTCGCAGGTAGTTTGACGAACATATGTTTGCTTATTATAATATTACTTGAAAGCACCCCTTATCTCATGGTATAAAGAATACGGTTCCCTCCAAAAGAGGGGCCTCCAAGAGCCGGGGTCTTACCCCCGGCATTTTTTTTGCAAAAATGGAGGCTCATCATGAGCGAACTCTCCGTCTTTGTTGACGAATCTGGCGACCTCGGAGGCGTCTCCAACTACTACCTCGTCACCCTCGTTTTTCACGATCAAAACGATGCAATCGTTGAACGCATTGACCGCTACGAGCGCGCCCTGTCGCAGTCCTCGCTTCCCAATACGCCTTTTCATGCAGGACCCCTACTGAATGGAAACGGCGACTACAAAGATCTTCCCAAGGAGCAGCGAAGGCACATGTTGAGCGCATTTCGCGCGTTCATTCAGCATCTCCCCATACGCTATCTCTGTCTGCAATACCGAATGAGCGAATTCGCCGGCAACCAAAACGGTCTCGCGGAGAGAATGAGGCGAGACCTCACAGTTGAACTTTTCGACCATCTGGAATTCTTCCAGCGATACGACACCGTTAAGATTTACTACGACAACGGCCAACCGATTGTAACGGAGGTCATTCATTCTGCGCTTGAGTACGTTCTAGCAAGGGATGTCATCGTATACCGAGAAGCCACACCACGAGCCTACCGGCTATTCCAAGTTGCTGACTACATCTGTACGATCGAGCTAACGGCTATCAAGTTTGACAGTAAGGAAGAAACCAAGACGGATCGGCTATTTTTTGGAACCCGAAGGACGTTCAAAAAGGGATTTCTCTCATATCTCCGGAACAAAAGAATGAACTGACCCGGGGTCACCAGTCATCAGACGCTCCGTAGTCGTCTTCGACGGCAAAGTCGCGGAGGTCGAGGCCTTCGCGTTCGGCTCGGGCCAGGAGCTCTTGGGGCGACTCGTCCTCGATATCCACTACGTCGAGCATGGCGGCGGGAAAGCCCACGTCAGCCGCACTCCCCGCGCGGTCGAGCAGGCTCTCGCGCAGCTGGTCTACATCAACTTCGATCTTCATGGTAAAACCTCCCGCCAAACCAGGCCCTTACTCGTCAGCGCCAAGCACTTCCACGGCAGCAACAAAAGCCGCAACCTGCTTGTCGTCCATCTGCGTGGCCAGGCGCCCCACGGGTTCATCGTAGGCGAACTGTACCTTATCGATAAAGCAATCCCAAGCACGCTCGTCCACACGCACGGCTGCCTCGCAATACTGGCTGAGCTTTTTGAGTCCATACCAGAACGCATTTACATGGCGCGCGGGATCCTCATCCAGCACACCATCGTAGTGACGCCCGTTAAACTCACGCATGCGTGCCACGGCAACCTCGAGCGAGTCGCCGCCCTCGGCCGAAGCCTCATCCACAAGCTCGGGAATCGCGACCTCCCGCCGAACATCATGCCTGGTAGCGCCATCGTACTCGCCCACCAGCACGTCTTCGTCAAGCCGAGAATCGTAGTCTAAATAGCTCGAGCCCCGGCAAATCCCATGCGGCGAGCCAGAGCCAAACGCACAGAACAACCTGCCGTCGGCAACAACACGACGGTAGGTCTCAAACGACTTCTCAACCTGAGCAAGTAACTCGGAAAGCTCTCCGGCATCGCACGCCGTCTCGCACGCAACGCACGCAGACTCGGGCAACGATACCGGCTCCACCATGCTCCCCGCAACGCGGGCGGCACGCTCGGCCCGATACGCCTGCGCCGCCAAGCGTGCCCGCTGCGCAGCACCGCGCACGTTGGTAAGCTCACGCTCCAACGCCACGTCACCAGCAACATCGCCAGCCAAATCACCCGTAAACCCATCAGCGTGCTGCGGCCCAGTCGAACTCAGCTCGGACTCAAACGTCGCCGTGATCATACCCGCAAGGTCCGTTGCGTCGGCGGCACAACGAAGTTGCTCCAGCTGCGTGCACAGCAGGTCGGCATCCAGGGGCACAGCATCCACAACACGCACGTCACTCAGGCGCGCCACGTCCTGCAGCACTAAAGCGCCGGCAGCATCGTACGCTGCGCGCACCCTGTCCGCCGTATTCGCACGCAGCTTTACCTCGATAAACGCAAGCGTCTGCTCCAGGCGCGTCAGCAGCTCGGCATTGTCCTCCATGCGCAAAAAGGCAGCGTAGCGGCGCTCCATCTGCAGCGAGCCCACGACACCCGCCTGCTTGCGAGCGCGCGCAAGGGCCGCGCCCTCAACACGGCGCACGTATGTATCAACAGCCCGCACGGCAGATTCGCGCGCAGCGTGCTCGGCAGCCTCGACATCCCTAAGCACACCCAGCAGCTCGCGGGAGCGCGCCTTGCGCACCAACTCCCCGCGATCGTACTGCTCAAGCGCCGTTTGACGCTTGGCTACCGACTCAAAGCCAAACAGCTCGTCGAGCAGTTCACCAACAGAACGCTCGTCTGCCATGGCAGGCCTCCTAACGCACTACGCACCAACATGTACGCGGGGCACCCGAACACCGGACGCCCCGCACGCCCGCACCCTACAGATCCAGAGCCTTTTTCGCAGCGTCAACCGGGTCGCCATCCATGTAGAACACTGGGCTCAAACCCGAGATAATCTCGGACGAAACGCTCTGCAGGCCCGCGATGGCACTCAGCGGCAAAATCACGCGCTTGGCGCCGGCGTTTTTGGCCACGCGCATAATGTCCTCGAGCCCGCGGATCTCGTCCATAGAGCCCGACATGCGCAAGATTCCCGGAATCGCCAGCGCAGGCATCACCGGGCGGTTGCATGCCGCAGAGCAAAGTCCCACAAACTCGGCGAGCGAAACTTCCTCGGACAGCCCCTTGCTCTGCAGGTCGTTGTAGAACAGCAGATAATCCTTGGAGCCAATGTGCATGCCCGGTGCCACGCGGTTCGCCAGGTTCACAAAGTTGTCGAACGCGGCCTCCAGCGTATCGCGCACCGGCTTGTTAAATGCCACGCCCTCGTGCTTAAACTTGCACTCGCCGGCAACCGCCTTGTTCTCCAGCTTGTACACGGCAACCTCGCCGCCCTGCGACCTGCCCACGCCAAACACGTGACCGGACAGCAGCGGCCCGTCGGGAATCAGCGTGTCCTCGCTCTGCTCGGGCACGCGCACCACGTGCACGTCCTGCGGGTTGTCGGCATCCATATAGCCCAGGTTGACGTCGATAAACTCAACGCCCGCCATAATCTTGAGCTGCTCCTTTACGCGGCGACGGCCCTCGATGGCGTAATCCAACAGCCAGCGCACGTCGTCCTTGTCCATGGCCTCGTCGGGGAACAGCAGCTTTGCAAGGCCACTAAAGGTCTTGCGCACGGCGATCTCGTCACGCTTGTTAAAGTCGCTGTTAAAGCGGAAGTAACGGTCGATATGGTGCGTAAAGTCCTTGCGGCGCATCTCCTTGCAAAACTCCGACAGGCAGTCGGTGATCAGGCCATAATGCCCGGTCAGCAGGCTCGAGCGCATCTTGGGAATCTCCCAGCCCGGCAGGTAATAGTGGATACGGTCGAAGAAGGCCGAATCGTTGTTAAACTCTGGCGGGAACGGATCAAACAGGTGCGTGGTCTTAAGGACGTTTTGCACGGTGTCGTTGATGTTGCCCTCAAAGACCATGGAGGCATCGGCGTTGATCTGGTCGCGGGCGCGCGCGTAGCTGCCACTCGCCATATAGTCCTTCATGACCTGCACGGCATTGGTGTCCTTAAAGCGCATGCCGGCGACCTCATCGAACGTCACGCAGTCCCAATGGCCCACCAAGCCCACGCGATCGGCGCGCATGGAGTTCATACGGCCGAACAGGTTGGCCGTGGTGGTCTGACCGCCCGAAAGCAAGATGGCGTAGGGCGAGACCTCTTTGTAGATATGGCTCTTGCCGGTGCCGCGGGGACCCAGCTCGCACAGGTTGTAGTTGCGCTCGATAAGCGGCACCATACGCTCGATAAAGTGGAGGCGCTCTTTCTCGGAAAGCTCGCTGGGTTCGTAGCCAGCCGAGCGCAGCAGCATATTGAGCCACTCGTCGCGCGTAAAGTACTGGCGCTCGTCGATCATGGCATCCAGGTCCAGATTGGGCATCTGGATGGGCGTGAGCGACGCCACGCTAAACGGAGAGTCCTCGGGTCCGCGCTTTTTGCGCTTGGCCTTGGAGCGGCGCGGCGCATCGTCGCCAAAGACCTCCATGCCAAACTCGTCTTCCTCATCCACGGGATGACGGTACTCGATGCTCATAATGCACCAAATGCCACCCTGCAGAATCTTGGAATAGTCGCGCACGTACTCGGCCGGCATTACAAACGGCTCAATAGTCAGATTGGCAAACGACGCCACGTAGATATCTTTGTACTCGTCGAGCTTGGCCGTCACCTTGTCGATGATGGTAAAACGACCCAGCTCGCGAATCTTGGACTTAATGCGCTCGGACTCATCGGGGCGCACGTAGTTATCGGTGAGGATCCTGCGGATGCGCTCCAAACCCTCTGCCACGGCATCCTCGTCGTCGGTCGAGCAGTACATGCCCAGCAGATACTCCAGTACAAAGGTGGGCACGTTGGCGCCGCGCTTCATAAGGGCCGTCAGGTCTTTGCGCACGATCTTGCCAGCAAAGTGCTCGAGCAGCTTGCCGTCCAGCCCATCCATGTCGTAGCCGTCGTCCTCGGGGGCCTCGTCCACGGCCTGGTCATAGCCATCGGTCGAGGATTCGTCCTCGGCGGGCGCCGCAACCTCATCGGGTACCGCGGCCACCGTCGGCTCCGGGGCAGGCGCGGCAGCCACGGCCTCTGCGGCAGTCTCAGCCTCCGGGGCGAGCACGGCCTCCTCTGCAGACACCGCAACCTGCACCGGCGCATTCACATCAATCGAGGGAACTTCCCACAGATTGTCGTCATTGCTATCAAACATAGGGCACACTCCTAAAAACCAAAGTCAGCAACAGGGGCAAACGAAACAGCAATGGTATACGTCTCGCGCCAAACGATCTTGCCCGTCTCGCGCTCGCGGCAGACCAGATAGTACGGACCCTTGGCCGAGAATCCATCCACTGCATGCAACGCAAACTTGGCATGCACCACGCGCTCCTGCGAGTTAACAGAAGTCTTGTTGGCATGCGCCTTGACCGTATCGCTCACCTCGTTGCCACTCGCATCGGTAAACACCAGCTCGTACTCGCACGGCAAGACCTTACCTTGGGCAGGTTCTTCCTGGATCAAGTTGACCGAGAAGAGCGAGTTGGTCACTCGGCGTCCCTCACTTAGTACGCGCAGCGTCGCCGAGCGCGTGTCGACAAAGTCCTTGGAACCCGAGCGCGCACGCCAAAAACCGATAACGGGCACGCAGAGCTCCTGCAGGCTCATGCCGCCGTGGACGTAGTTGTTAGTGCCGCCGGGACGCTTGAAGTGCACGTTCTCGCGCGGGGCAAACCCCTCAAAACCGGCGCCCAAACGTCCCATGTTAACATTAACAAACACCTCACGTACCTCGTCCGAAAGCTCGCCCACGGCCTCGTTGGGCACCACCAGATGACGCTTGCCGTACATGACGGGAGCGTCAAGGACGGGAAGGTCCGGTTTGCCGAGCATCTGGCACTCGCTGAGCTCCCGGCGCGTGTAGATAAAGCCGTGGTCCGCCGTTATAACAACACGCGCGCCCGGGGCGTCGGTGCACACGCGACGCGCCAACGCAGCAAGTTCCTCCACGGTGTCCGCACAGGCACCGAAGACGTCATCCTGCGTAGCGGCCTTCTCGCCCGTAGCATCGATCTTGTTGTGGTAGAGGTAGACAAGTCTTGAGTCCTTGAGCAGCGCCTTACGCTCGGTTCCCGCCATGTTGAGGTATGCGCTCGAGCGTAAAGCGCGGGCCGTAGGCTCAACATGGGTAAGCACGGCCTCGCGTTGCGGAGTCGTTGCGGTGGGCTTGCCGTCAGCCAGCACAAACGAACCATCCGCTGCAAGCCCAAGCGCCTGATGCGGCAGCAGCGCGGGCATGCCCACCTCTGTAATGGAGGGAAAGACCGCCTGCATGCTAGAAACCTTGACGTTGCCGCCGCGCTCGCGCTCGAGCAGCGCCGCGACGTCGCAGGCCACCTCATAGCGCAGCGCGTCGCTCACGATAACGACCGTCGTTTTAGCAGAGCCCACAAAGGTGGGCAGCACATGCCAGTAGAACTCATCCTGCCGTTCGGGACCCTCGATGTAGCCGCAATCGGCCCACTCCCCTTGCGCAGCGGATGTCCAGCAGGCATTGGCATCGGCCAAGAACCAGTTACTGTAGAGATTCTCCGCCCAGTCCGCCACAGCGCGGGCAGGCTCCTCGAGCGTATCGCACTCGACGGAGCGCGCCCGCAGATACGCGGTGCACATATGGCGATAGGCAGCATCCATGGAATACCAATCGGACGTATAGGCATCCCACACCTGCTGGGGTTGCGCCAGATGGAACCCGCCCGCATGTGCCTGCCTAAATGCGCACATATCGGCCACAGCGGCAAGCAAACCAAAGTAGCTCTCGACACGGCGATACCAGCTTAGGTCGCAGCGACGCGCCACAAAGGCGCGTGCGTCCTCAACACGGTCTGCACCCTGGGCAAACGAGCAGAACAGCTGCGAGAGCACAGCCTCATTGACGCACGGGAACACATCAAGCGAGGCCAGCGCATCGATCGGCAGAGCCTCAAACCGCACAAAGAGCCCGCGGGCATCCTCCACCAAACGACAGATCTCAAATAGATCCTCGCTCGACGCCTGGGTATCGGCGGCCTGGTCCCACGCGCGCACCGCCTCAAGGCAATAGGGGCCGTAGGCGGGAGCCACATAGCTTTCGAGTCCCTTGAGCGCTCCCTCGGGAAGCGCGGTAGACGCCGCTGTAAGGAGCACATGGGATGAAAGCATAAGCAATGAGTCGCGCTCATACAGCGGTCCCTCAAACCCATAGCAGCGAAGCATAAAGGCAGAGAGCACATCGCGCACGCAGTACTTGTCCATCAACTCGGCCAGCGCCTCGGGACCCTCGTGCAGCAGCATGGTCATACAGCCACGCAGCACAAACGCGGGGCGCGCGTCACCAAGCTCTTTACCGCCAAAAATCACCGTAAGGATGCCGAGTTCGATATCGGATGCGCCCGAGGCATGCGGAACACACGCGGCAAACTTAGCGCAGCGGGTCTTGGCATCAAAAAACGTCTTGTGCTCGCGCAGGCTCTCGCGCACGGCGTCGATATTCTCGATGCCCAGCTGATCGGCCAAAAGCGAAAGATAGTCAGCCTGGAACTGATCGGCATACAGCTCAACATCGGCAAGCCAATCACCCTCAAGCCTGCCGCGCGGGCAACGGCGATACAGCAAGATATCGCTCGCAAGGTCATCGCGGTTGATGAGCTTCTTGACGGCAAACATACGGCCCTCGCAGGCCTCAACAAAGCGCACCGGGCGCTCAAGGTCACCGTGAGCAGGCATTACGCCGGCATCGGCCCCCACGCCGTCGAAACCCTCGGCAGCCAATCGCTCAAACTCAGGAGCAAACTCGCCGTCTGCATCGTGCCAAACCACCACACGGCGCGGCGCGCATGAGGACAACGGCTGCAAAAATCGCAGCTTGAGCTGTTCTTCTACATCGATCTTGGGCATGAATATCCTTACCGTATCTGCAGTTACTTAATCTTCGCCAGCACATCCTGAAACTTGGCGTAGTTGACCTTGACGCCGTCATCCAGGTCGATCTTAATCATCTGGTCTGCCAAGTGGTGCAGTTTCTCCTCGTAGGCAACGGTCTCTTTGAGCTGGTCGTTGAGCTTTTTGATGCGCTTATCCAAGCGCACGCGCTCGCCGCGCTCGGCACTGACAAGGGCATCGTTGGCATACCCGATCTGGGCACGGTAGCGCTCCTGCTGCTCATGCACATAGTCGGTGCGGATGCGAGCCAACAGGTCAGGCTGGTAGCGATGCATGTAAACAAGGCACTTGAAGCCGTTCTTCTTGCCGCTGTCGAACAGCCAGTAGATGGGGCGCTTCTTATAGGTCTGGCAGTGGTCCTTAAAGAAGTCCTTCAAAAAGTAGGTGCGGATTACCTCGCGCGAGGTACCCTTGCCGCCGAGTGCCTCGGCAATAAAGGCCAGGTTCTGCTCAAGCGTCCCCTCGCCATACACGGTGCGCACAAAGTCGATAAAGTAGCGCACGATGTCGTCGTCAAAGTACTCGTCATCGGTAATGGGCAGCACGTTATCGCTATCGGGCATAAAGGTCACATGATCAGAGTTGGGCATCTTGACCAGATAGTCATCGACTGTGGCGCCCTGATCGGCCAGGACCAGCCCGTCCACATCCAACGAATAGCGGCCAAACATGCAGCCCACGGCATAGCTTATGAGCGAGGTGATCTCGTCTCGCTTGGTGCGCACGTATTTGTTGCCCTTATAGCTCTCGGGAATCTCGTCGGCGGTATTGAAAATGCGCGCCACCGAAACGTACTTATCCTCGACCTCGATGGGCACCTCACCCTCCATATTGTAGATCTTGGCAAAGATTCGGTTGAGCTCTTCCTCGTTACTGCGAAGCTGCTCGAAGCGAGCATTGACCTCGGCCTTGCGGGCCTCGTATTTTTCTTGAAGTAAAGTGGCCATGAGGCCATCCTTTCATTGTTGATGAGTTGTCAAGAGGCTTAAACTAGGGGACCGAAATCTCCAAAAATACCCCGACCTTACCGATCGACTTCTGGAAAAGCTATTCACCGCATCGGGCATTTGCAAAAACGCACTAGTGACTCATGAAGTCGCAAACCAAACCCTGCGAACTGCATCAAGCGTAAAGGAAAGACAACTTGATATCATTTCTCAGCTCACTAGTTAAAGCCAACTAAATACCCGGACACGAGCTGAAACCCATTAACGAATATCAGGCCCAGCCTTTATCAGCTTCATCCATTTACATAGAGTCGAATTCTTGATTAGAATTCTTGCAGTGAGTCTTTTGATGTCACCTGCCGGGTCATCCTTTCGTTTTCCCGCAACATCCTCGATAGCGAACCATATATCGCCCTTTGACTTAAATGCACAGAATCTGCCGTGAGCAAATCCATTTCGTAAGTGATAAAACAAACTGATCGTTTGATTGCTTTTGGCATCATAAAAGACAGCAGACTCGAAGGGCTTTGACTCGATGCCAGCGCAATCAAACAAATCAGCATTACGCAAAGCCTGTTCCATATCACCAACAGCCGCGGCAGACCAATATAAAGACTTATTTGAGCTTGCTGCCTTAAGTTTTTTATTCAAATATTGGGGTTTTCTCCAGGGAGTATCCCACCCGTATTCAGATACCGGAATGCTTCTGCTAGACAGCCCCGGAGCTGGAGTTTCGACAACAAAGAACCTAAGAAGCGGGGAAAGCACAGGGCCCAGTGACTTTTGAGATAAACCACATTTAACCCATGCAGGATTAGATTCAACAAACGCAACCTTATTTGCTGATACTGTTTCAAACATGAATCTCACCTAAACCAAGGGGTTGCGTTTGAAATCCCAGGAGGTTTCAAACGAATCCCAATCGGTTTTTGATAGTTCGCGGCACGAGTCGACCATGTCGTTGACCAACGGCTCCTGTTCCTCGTTCTGAATGATCGGGTAGGTTGCGATTTGGCCTACCTCGAAATTAAGCGTCGGCGAGAGCATGCTTGCGACACGCATGATCACAGAGCTGTTACAAGCTCCCTGGAGATACTTGAGTGACTCCTCGTCGCTAAAAACGCTCGTGCCCGCCACATCAAAGATATGCCCAGCAGGCTTAAAACGAAACGCAATGGACCCGCTTGAAATCTTCGACCAGGTAATCGATGGGCTAAAGAAGCAGTTTGTATTCTGTGGCCTGGAAAGCAATCTACCATTCTGGTCTTTGTAATTACGGATCTCCTGTCCGTCATTCTCCCAGTTAACAACTGAGCTATTATTTCCGTACCATTTGCG
The DNA here is from genome assembly GCA_036550475.1 of Collinsella sp. Lineage (GTDB taxonomy): Bacteria > Actinomycetota > Coriobacteriia > Coriobacteriales > Coriobacteriaceae > Collinsella. Next base: position 24,591 of record JAXKGH010000058.1, read on the forward strand.
GAAATCGCCGCCCTTGTTGTAGGGGAACCACTTGCAAGCGCTTTCAATCGACTCTTGAATAGATCCACAGGAATAGACGCTCTTGCAATCATCGACTTCCCACCACTCGCGAACGAAACGAGCGTTCTCGCCAGTAGCAAGCCCTTGGCGCGGCTTGCCATACTCACTGAGCTGTTTTGCGTTTCCAAACGCATCCAGAAGAGCGTCACTGGCCCAGTAGGCTATGGGAATGCCTGGGATCTGTTTAAAGGTGTCGGCGCCGCGACGGTAGAACCAGCCGCAGTCGGGGTTCTGGATCGCCGCAAGCAGCTTAAGGCGCTTCGCCTCGCTGCCGTTGATGTCGACGAGGCGCACGTAAGCGCCCTCGTATGCCGCGCGACCGTTGTAGATGACATCGGCGGTTACGTTGACGACCTCGCCGCCGATGGCGTCAAATGCGCGGGGGCCGAGATGAGCCATCGAGACAATCGTTTTGCCCTCGATGATCGAAGAGCGCATCTTCTCAAAGCTGCCCAGGAACATCCAACTCTGCATGGTAACCATTGCAGCGTAGCCCTTATCCTCGACAAGGTTAAAACCGCGCTCGATAAAGCACGTGCAGAGGTCGCTCTTCACGTCGGGGTAGTTCTTCTTGATCCACTTGCTCATGAATGGATTAAAGCTGCTGCTGCCCATATACGGAGGATTCGCAACGGTGCAGGCAAAACGACGGGACAGCTTCTCGCAGATGGCGGCAGCGCTTTCGAGCTTAGTTTTGGCCGTAGCGGCAAAAAGGTCATCGGAACAACTCGCGGCGGCAGCCTTGAGCTCGTCGATCTCGTCCTCTGAGGGATTGAGCAGCGAACCGATCTCGCCCAAATGACTCAACTCCTCGGCGAGCTTCTTGTTACCCGGCAGCTCGTCCTCCCCTAGCGGGATGCTCGAGAGCACGGCAACGTCGGCGCGAACGCCACGCCTAAAGAAGCGACGATCGTGCTCGCGGGCGCACATGGCAAGCGCCAGCTCCGCGATCTGAGCCGCACGGGGGTCGATCTCCATGCCAGCGAGGTTTTTGGTCAGGATGAGCTCCGGGATCTCGCGCTCGCGGTAGCCGCGCTCCTCGTACACGGCAAAGAGCAGCTCAAACGCATAGACCAGGATATGGCCCGAGCCACATGCGGGGTCGCAGAGGGTTATCTCCTCGGGGCTCGAAATGCGGATGAAGTCCTCGTGCTCAGTATCAGGCTCGATGTAATACTCCATGCGCTCGCGCAGCGAACTCCCCGGGTTGTTGAGCATCCACAGACGGCCGAGCGAGTTCTGGACCATATAGCGCACGATCCACTCGGGGGTGAAGAGCTGCGTGGCGGGCGCGATGTCCGCCGCCGCTGCTTTGCGTTTTGCCTTGAAGAACTCGTCTTTGACGTCAGCGTTGTAGTACTGATACATCCAGCCCAGAACGGTCACGCCCTTGCGCCAGCCCTCGTCAGCGAGAATGGTGTTGAGTTTGCCCACCACGCCGTCGGACATCATGAGGCCCTGGGGCAACAGCAGCTCCATGGCACCGCCCACGCGTTCAAAGACGCCCGGCAGGCAATCGGCAAGCTCCTCGCACTGAGCCATAAACAGGTAGCGCCACATCGGTTCATCCAAGCCCGCCATCTTGAGCTCGGCTATGCGATCGGTATCGGCCGTCGCTATCTCCACGTCCAGTGCGTTCTCCACGGCCTCGCTGCCATGGCTGCCGTCCGCACGGCTCAGCATGCGCATACGGCTGGGGAGCCATCCGCGTGCATCCATAAAGCGAATGGCCACGATGCGGTTGAACCAGGTGTAGGCCGCTCGGTCGCGCAGCGCCTCGTGACCCACCTCTGTCTGTATGCGCAGCAGCTCGTCACGCTGCTCAACCTCAGCAGGACTTAGGGGCAGGCCGTTGACGGTCTCGGACCCAACGGGCGAAGGTGCAGGTTCGGTGATGCCGTAGCGCACCATCTGTGCCTCCACGCCTTTGATGAGCTCTGTACGGGCCCAGGTGCAGAAGCTCTTAAGAGCAGAATCGTTCATGGTTGATGAGCCTTTCTAAACGCCATAAACCACCGGTGCTCGCTTTGGCACCGGTGGCCCCGCGAGTTAGTTGATACGAATCTCGTCGTTTGCAGCGAGCTCCTGCATAAGGCGAGAGCGCAGGTCGTCCACGTAGCGCTCCACGTCCTCTGCGGACAAGAGGCGACTCGGCTTGGCCAAATCGGCGCGGCGCACGGTCTTGATCTTGCGCTGGGGCTTAGACGCGGGCACGGGCGCAGACGATGCGGCGCCCTTGTTGGAGATCTTCTTGACCACCTCACCCGTACTCGTGACCTCGGTGGTGCGGCGCTCGTTGTCCATTCGCATGTGGGCCTCATCCACGGCGTCGTATATCTTGTTGGTTGCAGCAACGATCCAGTTTTCCCAGTTTGCCGCGAGGGCGTTAAGCTCGTTGAGGCTCTGGACGCCATGGGCGCGGTTCTTGAACGACTCATACCTGGTGTTGGCGTCCGCGATGGCATCCTTGGCCTGCTTGACAAAACCATCTTGGCTCTCGGCCTGCTTCCGCAAATCCTGCAGGTCGTTTTCGATACGACACAAGAACTCGTTGCGGCGAATGCCCAGGTGCTTTTTGATGTCTTCCTCGACGGGTGCCATCAACGGCTGAAGGTCTTTAATGCGGCCGTAGGGCTTTGGGTCTTTGAGGATCTCGCGTACCTTTGCCACGTTCTCCACAGCGTTGGGAATGTCATCGGAGGCATACTCGATGCCCTCGGTGCGACTCAAGAAATCCTTGGCGTGGTCAAACGCTGTTCGTTGGTTGGACTCGAAGAACTCAACCACCTTGTCAAAGTCTTCCTTGGCATCGAACAGGCGGTCCTCGTGCTTGGTGAACGTGGTCAAGAACGCCTCGGAATCGCTCTGGTCCTTAAGAACGTCGACCACCTCCGAGCGCATCTTCTCGCACTCGTCCTCACCGGGATACGGGTAGGCCGGCTTGATACCCGTGTAGTAGTCGCGTGCCATGGCGACGCACACCTCACGCAAGCCCTCAAGGCGCTCCTTGAGCTCGGCCACGAGCTTATCCTCGTTGGAGGGCACGGTCTTGAGATCAAACAGGCCACGCATAAGCTCGCCCGTGGCGCGCAGCAACCGGTCGCTCATGCGCACGCGCAAACGCACCTGGGCCTTATCGGCATCCTTACGCAGGAGCGACACCATGCGGCTGTCGTTAGCTTGAACCGTCTGACCGCCAAACAGCACCTGCGCGCGCTGCTCCACTACAAGCTGCGCCACCACATTTGCGATGTCAACCTCGCGCCAGCCATAGGGCTTTTGCTGGTACCTGCGCTGGATATCGCCCATAGCGGTATCCAGGTGGCGCTGGTGCTGAACTTTGAGGTAGTCCTCGACCTCCTTGAGCGCACGCGTGTTACCCGCGTCCATGCCAGCGAGCCCCGCTTGAACGTTGCCCGCCAGAGTGGAGCGGATATCGGAATCGCTCGTGACCGGCGCGCCGATATAGTCGGCCTTTTCAAAGACCACATCGCACAGCTGCGCCAGCACTTGCTCAAAGACCTGAGCGGGTTTGGCCGCGCGGACCTCAATTATGCGGCCGTTGACCGCGCAACGTGCATGGAGTACGGCCTCGCTCAAAAGGACATCGGCCTCTTTCTCGTTATAGGCTGCCTCGCGCATCTTGGACTCGACGATCTGGCGCGTACTCGGCTGAAGCTCCTGGAGATTTCGCGTCTTGGCGTACTTGCGGATCTTGGCGGCGTTGACGAGCGTCTCCCAATAATCCGCCTCGTCGCTCAAAGCCACGATGGCTTTGCCCGAAGAAGCCAAGGCCAGCTCGGTATCGTCCGCACGGCCCAGATCGCTCGCCATAGTCGCCACGCAAAGCTCCATGCCGCCCATGCTGGCACCGTGGATTGAGCCGTCCACATAGCGGTCAAAAGGAAAGTCGTTGGCCCCGCGGTTGAGTTTACGCGCGGTGTAGATGCTGTCGAACAGGCGCTTTTTGATAGACTCGATCACCTGCGCGTTATCGACCGGAGTGCGTGCGATCTCCTGCGCTATCTCCTGCTCCTCGTCGGTGAGGAAGCTATAGGCCTCGCCCTGGCGTGCCACGTAGTTCTCGCGCTCCAGGCGGGCAAGGGACTCCTTGACGCGGTCCTTGAGGGCGCGCATGTCCACGTCGAGGCCGTCGATCATGAAGATGGAGATGTTCTCGACCGTGGCCTTAACGTAGCCGATGTAACGAATCAGGTACAGGAGCTTGAGCACCTGAACGTCGTAGGGTTCAAGGCCCTTTGCGTCCTCGGCCGCACGGACCGCGCGGTCGACCACCTGGTTGATGCCGTGCTCAAGGTCTTTGGAAATAGTGTCGAAGAAGCACCAGAACGGCACGAGTGCACCGGTCTGGTCATACTGGATGGCCTGAGCGCTCTCCTGGAACGCGCTCAGCATGGAGCGCTCGCCCGTTGACATGTGCTTGGCCTTGACACCGTGCTTGCGCACCTCGGTCATCACGTCGGGCAGGAGCTTAAACTGGTAGCCCACAAACGGGTAGCTGGCCACAAAATCCTTGGAGTTGGCGTAGCCGGCAAGGTCGGAGCGCGAGCCACCCTCAAAGGTAAAGTTGTTTTTAAGCACGGCGGCGTCTTGCTCGTAGACCTGTGCAAGCATATCGGCCGTCGGCGCGGTCTTCTCGAGCACACGGCGCTGGATGACCTCGTCCACGCTGGAGCTGGAGAGCGAAAGGCGGGTATTGAAGCGGCCCTGGATCTTTGAAAAGTCGTTGCCCACGGGCAGGCTCAGGTTGTCGATGGCCTCCTGGCTCGTAACCATCACCCACACGCGGCCACCGCAGGCGGCACCCAGCTCCTCGACGACGGTCTGAAGGCTCAGCATAAGGCTTGGGTCCTTGTCGTTTGTAATAAACTGACCCACCTCGTCGACCATAAAGAGCAAACGGAAGTTGCCGCCGTGGGCCGCTGCCTGAGCGTCTACGTAGTCCTTGACCTTTTTGGCAAAGACATCAGGGGCCAAAACCTCGTCCTCAGAACCCTCGAGCCAGTTCCATGCGGCCTTTTCGCTCATGCCGAGCACGCTCTGCAGCACCTCGACGACGTCGTCCTCAAAGTAGCTGTAGGTATCGCGGGTCTGGAGCCAAGACTCGCCGTTGACGCGCTCAAAGGCCTCGCGGAACTCCCGGGTCTTGCCCAGGGAATCGATGTAGTCCTCGAGCTTTGCAAGCTTGAGGTCCTCGCCGTAGAAGCCGCGCGCCTCGTAGAACATGCGCTCAAAGCCGCGAAGCAGCGCCGTGGGAGCCGTATCACCCTGCTTCCACTGGCCCGCCTTGCTATCGATGTTAAAGAGGATGGCCTGCGTGGGCACCGAGCACGCGCGCTCCATGGCAGCCGCGACCATGGGGTCGACGATTTTGCCGTCAAAGTAGCGAATGGCGCTCATGCCACCGATCTGGCGATTCTCGAGCAGGTAGCTCAGCATCTTGAGGAAGTGCGATTTACCGGAACCGAAGAAGCCACTGATCCACACGCCGATCTTGTCGGTGGGCACATCGATGGCATCGCCGTATGCCTTGAAGAACGTGGCAAGGTGCCCTTGCAGCTCGCGCGTCACCACGTACTCGTCAAGCTCCTGGCGGATGGACCCATCTTTTGAATCCTGGACCTTGACCACGCCGTTGATGGAGCGGTTGATGTCTTTTGCAAAGAGGTCGCGAATGATAGTGTTGTCCATGGGTGCTCCTTTGGGTTTGGGAACGTATGGCAAAGGGTTGTTGCCGGCGGCAGTGCCTTGTCTGCGGGGAGCCGTGCTTACGAGATATCGATGGCGCGGTAGTAGTTGTCGGCCGGCAGACGGTTAAAGAGCTGGAAAGAAGAGCCGTTGAAACTGCCCGGATAGGCGGCGACCACAGGCACCTCATCAAAATCCGCAAGCATGCAGTGGAGAAGCGTGTGTATGCGAAAGAACGGGAAAACCTCGCCCGCGCCGGTGAGGAGAACGACGTCTCCAGGCGCGTGCGGCTCGGTCTGCTCAAGGATGTACACGGCGACTTTCTCGGGCGAGGCGAACTTGGCCACGTCCTCGAGCACGCGCTGGGTACCGCGGCGCTCCTCTTGGTGCGGGATAGCCTTGAGGACACGGCGCTTTTCGAGAATTGCCAGCACGGCGTCGTAAAGGTTCACGACCTTGAGCGTGCACGGAAGCTTGTCGGCCTCGGCATCGCGTGAAAGGGTGTCAAATAATGCACGCGCCTCAAACTCCAGCGCGGGGTCATAGCAAAAAGTGTGGAAGCCGATCTCATTGCCTATGCCCTTGTTGGCCAAAAAGTCCTCGCTGCACAGGCACTCGCGCAGAAGCTGCGCACGGCGCTCAAATTCCTGACAGGCGCGCTCGGAGCGGGCATGCGCCGCCACGACGCTCTTGCGGGAATGGATACCGATATTGGTGGTGAGATCAGTCGCCGGGGTGATAACAGGGTCGACGGCGCTTTTGACGGGAGCCACGCTACATCACCGCCCTGCCGGTAAGGGCCGCGATAAGCGACTGCTCGCCCAGCTGAACCAAGGCTCGCTCGACATCGGAATCGAGGAAGAGTGGTGACAGGCGCTCGGACTCCGGGCCCTGGCCCTCGCCGATAAGGCCGGCATGGCGGAGCGTCTGGCGGAGCGAGCCCTTAATGCGCTTGACCGTGGCCTCAGTCCAGCGGGCCGCGTCCGGATACTCCGTGGTAAAGCGTGTCATAAAGGCGTTGAGGTCAACCGCCGTAAAGGCATAATCGAAGTTTTGTAGGCGCTCCCCTACCTCGACGAGCACGAGCTCGCGCACGATATCGTAGCGGCAGATCATGCTGTAGAAGATGGCCTGGTCCGCCTGCGTGGGAGTGCCGGATGCCATGAGCCTGGTTAGGGATGACGCAGCCTCGACGGCGGTTTTGGGGTCGATGCCGCGCGCGGCGCATACGGCGTCCGTGGGCACCATGGCGTCAAGGCGGCGAAGGCACACGGTTGCGCGGTTGGCGACCATGCGCTCCGTGGGATATTGAAAGAGGTTCTCGCTCTTTACGCGTACAATGACCTGCTCGTCGCTTGCGCCCTGCATACGAAGGGCAGCGACGATGCGCATCTCATGCGGGAGGAATTGCTCGCGGGTGAGCACCCCCCCCCGAACGCTTTTTGTGGTTACATCCACAGTACACGCTCCAAGGGTGTCAAAGGCTGTCACAAGTGCGCCGCAACCCGGCGGGCAGGCGCGGCGCACATGACAATAATCATACCTGTTGGTAAAAAAGTTACCACGCCCAGAGTGTCAAATGTTGAGCAACAAAATTTAATCCGGTTAACGGTCGTTTTCGCAGCTTAGAAACTTTAACGAGGTCGCCCCAAATCACACTTGCCAGACAACCGCGCTTACGAATGCAGGCACGCACACGCCCAACGCCACCCTCCGCTATATTCAACATAGAGTTATACATATGCTTCTATGTAAGGAGTTTCGTATGCCTGTCGTAAAGCCTATTTCTGATCAGACGCGCGCACTAACTACCATTCAGGAACGCGAAGATCACATTCAACGTACCATCGCTCATGGTTACGACGACCTCACCAACGGTCGTGTGCGCCCCTGGAAACAAGCAAAAGCGGAGGCAGATCGCAAAAGCTGTGGCAGATCGGATGCGAGCCATCAGGTAAGGTCATCCCCCCATGTAACCATCCTGTAAATCATAGCGGCGCACTCGGGTTTTGCTGTGATGCGGTCGCGCCTAGCGCTCCACTGTGCTAAAGTATCCCGAACGTTCAAACGACTACGAGGGAGACTAGAAGATGGCACGTGTGCACAACTTCTCAGCTGGCCCGGCAGCGCTGCCCACAAGCGTGCTCGCCGAGATCGCCGACGAGATGATGGACTACCGCGGTTGCGGCATGTCCGTGCTCGAGATGAGCCATCGATCTAGCATGTACCAGCAGATCATCGACGACGCCGAGGCAACCCTGCGCCGCCTGCTGAGCATCCCCGACAACTACCGTGTCCTGTTTTTGCAGGGCGGCGCCACACTACAGTTTGCGGGCATCCCGATGAACCTCATGCGCCGCGGCCGCGCCGGCTACGTCGTGACCGGCAACTTCGCCAACAAGGCATACAAAGAAGCCGCCAAGTACGGCGAGGCCGTGCTACTCGCGAGCTCCAAGGACACCAATTTCGACCGCATACCCACCATGGCCGACATCAACGCGCGCATTGCCACCGAGACCGCGGGCGACGGGCTCGACTACGTCTACATCTGCCAGAACAACACCATCTTTGGCACCATGTACCACGAGCTGCCCAACTGTGGCGATGTGCCGCTGGTCGCCGATGTCTCGAGCTGCTTCCTATCGCAGCCGCTCGACGTTGAGCGCTACGGCCTCATCTACGCCGGCGCGCAGAAAAACGCCGGCGCCGCGGGCGTGACCGTGATCATCGTGCGCGACGATCTCATCGCAGATGGCCCCGCCTTTGCGCAGACGCCGCAGTACCTGGACCTTAAGACCCAGGCCGCCAAGGGCTCCATGCTCAACACGCCCAACACCTTTGGCATCTACGTATGCGGCAAGGTGTTCCGTTGGGTTGAGAAAACCGGCGGACTTGCCGCCATGGCCGAGCGCAACTGGGCCAAGGCCAATCTGCTCTATGACCTGCTCGAGCACAGCGAGCTGTTCCATAGCACTACGCAGGCCGACAGCCGCTCCATCGCCAACGTCACCTTCCGCACCGGCGACGCCGAACTCGACGCGGCCTTTGTCGCAGGCGCGGCCGGGCACCAGATTCAAAACGTCAAGGGCCATCGCCTGGTGGGCGGCATGCGCGCCAGCGTGTACAACGCCGTCACCATGGAGGACGTGCAGGCGCTGGCCACGTACATGAAGGACTTCGAAGCGCAGCATAGTTTGAGTCCGCGATCTAACTAGCCCGCAACACGCGGGCCGACCAGCCACCTCAGGCCACCCTGTTTAGATCAAAACCTGCTAAGGAGTTTTTCATGCGCAAGATTAAGACCATCGACGACATCACCAAGGACGGCAAAGTCGAGTTTGGCGAGGGCTACGAGTTTGTGGGCACCGCCGAGGAGGCCGACGCCATCCTGATGCGCTCGACCGACCTACACGGCTACGAGCTGCCCGAGGGCATTCGCGCCATCGCCCGCTGCGGCGCCGGCGTCAACAACATCCCCGTCGAAGAGTACGCCAAGAAGGGCGTCGTCGTCTTTAACTCCCCCGGCGCCAACAGCAACGCCGTCAAGGAGCTCGTCCTGGGCATGCTGGTGCTCTCGAGCCGCGGCGTGGTGCAGTCGATGAACTGGGTGCGCGACAACGCCGACGACCCCGAGATTCAGGTCGATGCCGAGAAGGCCAAGAAGGCCTTTGTGGGCCGCGAGCTCAAGGGCAAGCGCATCGGCGTCATCGGCCTGGGCAACGTGGGCTCCAAGGTCGCCAACGCCTGCGTCGACCTGGGCATGGACGTTTACGGCTACGACCCGTTCATTTCCGTCGAGCACGCGTGGGTGCTGAGCCGCGAGGTGCAGCGCGTGGGCACGCTCGAGGATCTCTGCCGCGGCTGCGACTACCTCACCGTGCACGTGCCCAGCAAGGCCGACACCATCGGCATGATCAGCACCGAGCAGATTAACCTGCTGGCACCGGACGCCGTGCTCATCAACTACGCGCGCGAAACCATCATTGACGAGGACGCCGTCGACGCCGCCCTGCGCGAGGGCAAGCTCAGCTGGTTTAGCTGCGACTTCGCCACGCCCAAGACTGTCAAGATGCCGAACACGTTTATCACCACGCACTCGGGCGCCGGCACCGGCGAGGCCGAGGCCAACTGCGCCGATATGGCCATCAGCGAGCTCAAGGATTACCTGGAGAACGGTAACATCGCCCACAGCGTCAACTACCCCGCCTGCAGCATGGGCAAGGCGCGCGCCGCAAGCCGCATCGCCTGTCTGCACGCCAACGTGCCCAACATGATCGGCCAGATCACGGCCATTCTCGCCAAGGACAACGCCAACGTGCAGCGCATGACCAACGAGTCCGCTGGCGAGAACGCCTACACCATGTTCGACACCGATGAGCACCTGGACGGCAGCACGATCGAGGCGCTCAAGCAGATTCCGTCGATGTATCGCGTGCGTGTGATCAAATAGCGCCGGTGCCAAGCCTGCCAGGCAGGCCATGAAGCCCATTCGGCCCCCGTTTTCACGAAACGGGGGCCGATTTTGTTGCTCCGGACGACTTTAAAATGATACCCAGAACAAGTTTTTTCAGATAATCGATAGTGAGGCTCAAGTCGCTAAGCACACCCGCTTTGATAAACAGCTTTATCAGGGACTTTAGTAGGTAAAAATCGATCTCTATGTGCCGAATGTAAGTTGACTGTCCATTTTCCGAAACAACTTATTCTAGGTAGCATTTTTAAGGCCCCTCCAAGGCGAAATATAAGTCTTTTTGTGACCAAAACTCTAGTCCGCGCGACCGTTTTCCACCCGCGCGGCTACATTCCCGCCCAATCGATAAAAATCTCCTCACGAAGCCGCCGTTCGAGCTCCTGCTGTCGCGGCGTCTTGTCTTTCAGCGGCACATCGAGATAGGCCATGATGAGCTCCATCACCACGCGGAAGGCATCGGAGTCGGCCAGCTGACCATAGGTCATCAGAATGACGGGATATCCCATCGCTTGCAGCGCCGTCGTTCGATCGGAGTCCGAAATCTTGGATTCTATGGATCCGTGAATGGCTTTACCTTGGCATTCAACCAGACACTCTCTGCTGCCGTCCTTATTTGCCAGCAGGATATCGGCATAGCGCCTATCAAGCCCCGAAATCAGGCGGGCACTGCGCGTCAAGCGAATCTCGACGTTATTGGTAAGGCGCAGCCCTTCGCCGCCGCGCAACCTCGTAAGGCCAAACAGCATCGAAGCCTGGACCTCGAGCGGCGATGCCGCCACCCCCGTAATGCATTTCGCGGCACGCGTGAACGATTTAGCGCCGCGGAGCCCCGGGATCTTATCGACGTACTCGGTAAGTTCAGAGAGCTCAATCAAGGGAGGTCGTTTCCACAAGTCTGTTGGATTCCCCGAGGTATCCTTTACGTTTTCCCAGCCCGACCGTGCGTCACCCCACCGGCCCCCGTATGCCTGCTCAAGTGCCGACTTTACCTGAGACGCAATCTTGCACACGGCAAAGGTGCCGCACATCTCATACATGCACATGATCAGACGCTCGTTTGAGACCGAGGAAGCCAGGGTCAGCAGGGTAAAGAGTGGGGACGCGACATCGAGGCCAAACTCCGTCTGCCGCACGGAATCAAACGGCCTCTCCCCGTTCCAAACATGCCTGACAATGCGATCGCCCTTGCGCCCGCAGACGCCCTGCGCCAACACGTGTAACGGGGTGCCCAGGAAATGCTTGACGAGCGGATGCTCACATAGGTGCTCCCTGCGCGGATCGTCCGCAGAATCGGGCAGGTCCGGCATTATTGCCAAGACCTGTGGAGGTATCCGGTGATACCGAAAGGCAGATATGTCGCACAGCATGTCGTCCATGAAGGGTACGTACCCACTGCTTCGTTTGTGAACCCGCTCAGACGGCGAGCGCGATGGCTCGGCCTGCGAACGGCAAATATCGCCACGCGCATGTCGCAGATCTCTCAGGAGACTTACAATCGGTTTGGAAAGCAGACTGATTGTGAGGTTGCATATGGTTGATGAGGACTTTGCCTGGCGGCTTACGCAGGAGCTCGTGCGGATCGACAGCTCAGACCCGGGCGCGTATGAGGACGAGATCGAGCACTTCATTAAGAGGCTCATTGAGCAGCAGCTGGCGCAGCTTGATAGTCCTGCGCTCGATGCCGTGCAGGTTGAGGAACTCGAGGTGCTGCCCGGGCGCCGCAACCTTATGGTCACCGTGCCGGGACTGAGCGACGAGCCACGGCTCGTCTATATCTGCCATATGGATACCGTTACACTGGGCGATGGCTGGGACGCGGACATTCCGCCGCTCGGAGCGATCGTGCGCAACGATAAACTCTATGGCCGCGGTGCCTGCGATATGAAGGGTGGCCTGGCCTGCGCCATTGCCGCACTGGTCCATACGCTCGAGCGCGTGGCGGCAGAAGGCAAGCTGCCCCGCCGTGGCTTCTCACTCATTTGCTCGGTCGACGAGGAGGACTTTATGCGCGGCTCAGAGGCCACGATCGATGCTGGCTGGGTCGGCTCGCGTGAATGGGTGCTGGACACCGAGCCCACCGACGGACAGATCCAGGTGGCGCACAAGGGGCGTACGTGGTTCGAGATTGAAATGACTGGCGTGACGGCGCATGCGAGCCAGCCCTGGAAGGGCGCGGATGCCGTCGCTGCCATGGCCGAGGTCGTGTGTTCGCTCCGTCGCGCGTTTATGGCGCTGCCCGCGCACGATGAGCTGGGGCCTTCGACCATCACGTTTGGCCAAATCGAGGGCGGATATCGCCCCTACGTCGTACCCGACCGCGCCAAAGTCTGGGTCGACATGCGCCTGACCCCGCCGACCGATACGGCCGCCGCGACGCGCATGGTAGAGCAGGCCATCGCCGTCGCCGAAGCCGCCGTTCCCGGTTGCCATGGCAGCTACACCGTAACGGGCGACCGCCCCGCCATCGAGCGCGACCCGAACTCTCCCCTTCTAGCAGCGCTCAAGCGTGCCGCCGATGACGTGACGGACGCGGACACGACCGTCGGCTTCTTTACCGGCTACACCGACACCGCCGTCATTGCCGGCAAGACAGGTAACCGCAATTGCATGAGCTACGGTCCCGGGTCGCTCGCGCTCGCGCACAAGCCCAACGAATATGTGCCCCACGCCGATATCGTTCGTTGTCAGCAGGTGCTAATCGCGCTCGCCGATAACGTGCTCTGGGACGCGAGCGGCCAAGTTGGGGCATAATAAGCCGCGAACAAACCGACTCGTGCGTTAGGACCGCCCATGAAAGCACTTCCGTTTCCCTGCATCCGCCCGGCTCAGGACCGCGTGCTCGAGGCGCTGCCTGCAATGGGCAGCATCCTGAGCGGCAACGATGCTCTGCGCGGAGCCCTTGCCGATGGTCTGATGCTCAAGGACCCGGGTGCGGCGTATTACGTGTACGAATGCTCGGGCGAGCCGGGACGTGTGACGGGTGTCGTGGCGATCTGCCCGGTTGGTGCGCTGGCGGGCGGCGACGCGGTTGCCGCCGATACGACCGCCGCTGCGCGCGCAATCGCCGACCTCAAGGTACAGCCCCGTCCCGTAACGCTTGTCTACGAAGCCTCTCCCGTCATGGATATCATCCTCGGCGCCGCAAAAGAGGGCGCTTCACTCTATGCCGTCACCGACCCCGCCGGCATTACGCACCGCGTGTGGGAGGTCAAGCGCGAGGACGCCGTCGGGGCCATCCGCGCCATGCTCGACCAAGCGCCGGAGCCGGCACTGGCCGACGACCCTGCCTACGCTGTCGCACTAGTCGAGGCATCACAGCTCCTGGCCGACGATGCACGTGCCGCCGGCACCTACACGGGCAAAGAGCCGTTCAACTTTGCCGTAGCTGCGCTCTTCCCCGCCGCGCAGGTCAGCGGCGGCGCGGCGCAGGTTCCGACGGGTCTGCTCACGCACCAGGTCGCGCGGTTCTAGCAAGACCAGACCGTCCAGCACAAAAATCGGCAGCCCAACAAACAGGGGGCGGAGATGCAGCAGGTACATGCATCTCCGCCCCTTTTGCGTCGAGAAGTTATGCCGACGACCCGTGCCGCCGCGCTCGCGTTATCCGCGCTGCGGACCTGCAGTAGCCACAAGCGGTTCAAGGCCCAGCTCGCGTGCGTAATCCTCCTGCGTAAAAATCTCAATCAGCTCAAACGTGTCGGATTCGTCGTCAAACGCAAAGTGCAGCACCGAGCAGTTGCCCGGCACACGATCGCGTTCGTCGGTCGCCGCACCCTTCACGTGGTCCATGAACTCCTTGATGGCCGAGCCATGGCTTACCGCGAGCACGCACGTATGGTCCGGACGCTGCATAAGCTCGGTCAACGTCGCCACCATGCGCTCGCGCACCTGCATCTGACCCTCGCCGCCAAACTGGCGATAGAAGTCGCGCCACGGGCGCTCGGGCATGAGCACCACGCGCTCGGCCTCAAAGTCGCCAAAGAACCACTCACGCAGGCCGTCCAGGCGCTCGTACGCCAAGCCCGGCCACAAGTTGGCGATAGTCTGCTCGGTGCGATGAAGCGTGGAGGTGTAGGCATGATCGGGCTCAATGCCGCGCGCACGTAAAAACATGCCGGCGCGCGCCGCCTGGTCGCAGCCCAACTGCGTAAGCGGCGAGTCACTCCACCCCTGAATGATACGCTTGAGGTTGAATATCGTCTGTCCATGACGGACCAGATACAGATCTTTATTCATAGGGGTCCTTTCGTTCGTTACCAATCAAGGAGCGAAAACGCCCCGTCGCAATAGCCAAAATGAAGCACGGCGCCGTTGTCGGGTAGCTCCCCCTCGCCAGTCACATACTCAAGAAACTCCTGGCAGGCTGAGCCGTGGGAAACCGCCAGCACGCAGTCGTGCTGCGGCCTGGCCATGATGCGGGACAGCGCCGCGACCATGCGCGACTGAAGCTCACTTTCCGACTCGCCACCAAAGGCAACCGGATAATCACCCCAGGGCTGCGGCGGCATCTCGCGATTTGATGCGCCCTCCAGCGAGCCAAAATGCCACTCACGCAGGTCATCGACCAGCTCTATGGAACGGCCCTCGCCAACGATAAGCTCGGCCGTATGCCGCGCCCGGCCCAACGGCGAGGAATACACATGATCAAAGGCCACGCCACGCGCCGCAAACGCCGTACGCGCCGTCAGCGCCTGCTCGCGCCCGCGCGCCGTAAGCGACGAATCGTGCCAGCCCTGCAAAATGCTCTGCACATTGAGCTCAGTCTGCCCATGCCGCACCAAATACAGATCTGCCACACACCCTCCCCTCGTACCACCACAAAGGGGACAGGCACCTTTGTGGTGGTTTACCGTCTGATCACGCCGCGATGACGCTCAGCTACACCAGCACGTCAGCGAGCGAACGCTTAGGTACGTGGTGCACCTGCGCCTCGTCACGCCAGTAATTAATAGAGCCGTCGGGGTTGGAATCGATCGCATCGATAACTTGAGTCTCGGCCGGAACGCCAAACGCCATGATCAGCTTGAGCTCATATTTGTCGTTATCGAGCCCCATGGCATCGATCGCGCGGGGCGTAAAGGCCTTGAACATACAGGCTGCCACCTCGGGCGTGGCGCTGCGGGCGGCGAGCATCATCGTCTGCGCGGCAATGCCCGTGTCGACCTCGGTAATGGGAGCGGCTGGCTTGCCCGGAACGGCGCGCTCAGCCAAAATCGCGATGTAGCCGGTCGGGCGCTCACCCTCGGCAGGACCCGGCCAATCCTTAAGCGCACCGGCCCATGCAAGCTCATCAAATACACGCGCGCAATCCACGGCACCGCTCACCACATGAAAACGCAGACGCTGAGCATTGGCGCCGCAGGGAGTCAGGTGAGCCAGCTCTGCCAGCTCGAGCAAAAACTCACGCGGCACGCGCATGGACTCGTCAAAACGGCGGCACGTACGGGCACGACGGACCAGCGCATCAAACGCTTCCAAGCCGAGCTTTTCGCAACCCTGCTCTGCCATCGATTCGACACTCGACGGCGCCTCGGGAACTGCTTCGTTCATAGGGACCCCCAATACAAGCCAATTGTCCTTAGGAAAATCTAACCTAAAACGTAGGCAATAACGAACAGGTCTGCAATGTTCTACACCTGTTGAATAGAAAATCGCAACGTGGGGAACAACGGAAACAATTCGGGGCCTTTGGGTTACGTTTCGCCCTCTCCGACCCATACGCCAGCGCCTTTAGGCGATACTGGTTGTAACGATCAAGGCTTACGCCGCACGGAAAGGAGACATTATGGGCATCTTTAAGAACGATGACCAAAAATCGAGCCAGTTTGGATTTGACGAGAAAAGCATGGCGGGCAAAGCCGTCAAGGCCGTGCGCTGGATTTACGCCATCACGGGCGTCTTGGCGCTCGTCGCCGGCATCGCACTGCTGTTTGCGCCCGCCAAGTCCCTCGTCTTCCTAACGACCGTCTTGGGCTTCTACTTTGTGATCACGGCCGCGATCAGGCTGTTTACCGCTGTTTTCGAGCCGCTGCTGCCCACCGGCTGGCGCGTGACGAGCATCATCTCCAACCTACTCATTATCTTGGGCGGCGTCATAATCCTGCGCAACCAGGCCTTCTCGACCGCGACGCTCAGCACGATGGTGGTTATCGTGGCCGGCTTTGGCTGGATCGTCGAAGGTGTCATGTCCATTCTGGAGTCCGAGCTTTCGTCCAACCGTGCCCTCGCCATCCTGAGCGGCGCGCTCTCCATCATCGCCGGCATGTTCGTGTTTATCTATCCGCTGTGGTCGGCCAAGATGCTCGTCATCTTTAGCGGCGCCGCACTGCTGGTGTTTGGCGTAACGCTGATTGTTCGCGCTATTCAATTTGGCAAACTGGTGCACTAGATGCCGCGAACGCTCTTTATTGATGCAGACGCCTGCCCGGTCACGCGCGAGTCGATTGACTGCGCGCGGCGGGCGGGCGTCGCCGTTGTTATCGCCGGCAACAGCACGCAAAACCTAGAACGGCACATTCGCCGCGACGACCCGCGCGATGCTGAGCACGCGCGACGCGGATTTTGGGTCACGACGCTCGATGTGAGCGTGGGCGCCGACAGCGCCGACTTTGCCATTGTCGAACGCCTGCAGGCGGGCGACGTGGTCGTGACGCAGGACATTGGCCTGGCGAGCATGGTGCTCGGCCGCGATGCCGCCGCAATCGGTGTGCGCGGGCGTGTGTACGACAAAGCAACCATCGACATGCAGCTGTTTATTCGTCACGAGGAAAAGAAGGTGCGTCGCGCTGGCGGTCGCACCCGCGGGCCGGCAGCCTTCACCAGCGAAGACCGCACCCGCTTTAAGCGCAACCTCACCGAGCTGCTGCACTAACCAAGGTAGATTTTTGGGACATGTCCGGAAATCTGCTTTTTGCTTTGGGCGGTGTGAACGCTCAAAATCCATGGCTCAACAAAAAACGGGCTTCAAAATGCCATGCGTCGCCGCATTGTGCAGGCGCCGAGCATGGCTATTTTGAAGCCCGTTTTGTTAGGCCCACTTAGAGGCCGAAGGCGGATAGGATGAGGCCCCAGCCCGCGCCGATGACATACATCATGATCAGAAACACAGCGTTTTCGCGGGCGCTGCGGTTGGTGCGGAACAGCACCAGGTAGCCCACGCCGGCGGAAATGAGCGTGCCGGCGAGCATCGGTGCCAGCTGCAGCGCGCCTTCCAGGTACAGTTGCGTGATGACGACGCTGGCCGAGCAGTTGGGGATCAGGCCGACGAGTGCCGAGCCCAGGACCGCAAGCATCTCGTTGCCGCGCAGGAACTGCTCGATCGCCGACTCGCCAAAGGTCTCGAGCACGGCGACCAGAATCAGCGTCACCAGGAAAATGAATACCGACACCTGCACGGTATGCGAGATCGCGCTGCGGATGATCGACACGATGGGCGCGCCCTCGTGGGAGTGGCTGTGGTCGTGGTGGCGCTCGTGCTCGTCCGCGTGACCATGATCGTGGCTGTGGTCGTGCCCGTGCTCGTCCTCATCCTCGTCACAGCCGCAATGATCGCGTTCGCACAGCTCGTGGATGTGATCAGCACTTACTCCCGCCTCGGCCACTTCATCAATGATGTCGCCCCCGGTATGGTCGTCGTGCGCGCAGTTCACATGAGCCGGATTGGCAGCGGTCCCCAGCACGGTACGGCGAATCGCCGCATGCGCGCGGGCATTACGACGAAGGCCGCGGATAGCCGCATCCACGATAAAGCCCGTGACCAGCGCGATCAGCGCCTTCGAGGCGAGCAACATCGCCATGGTCTGCACGGGTACCTGCTCGGCGAGCAACAGCGGCAGCATCTCGTCGGAGGTCGAGAGAAACACCGCCACCAAGGTGCCCAGCGTCACGACGCGACCGGCGTACAGTGTGGCCGCCATTGCCGAAAAGCCGCACTGCGGCACCATGCCCAGCAACGAGCCAACCACGGGACCCGCGGCGCCGGCGCGCTTGATGGCCCCGTTAACGCGGTCGCCCGCGACGTGCTCCAAGGTCTCGAGGGCCAGATACGTCACCAACAAAAACGGCACCAGCGAGAGCGTGTCCTTGCCGGCGTCGAGCAGAATATCAATCAGCAAATCCATGACGGATGGAACCTTTCGTGTCTTTCGGCAGCATTGTAAAAGTCCTAGCGGTCAACTAGGGTATTGTAGTTGTCCTAGGCGCGATGCCAATAGTTGCCCATGGTAAACTATCATCTCGCCATAACTCAATGCCACCGAGCCGCGCGACGCGGCCCGTCCAAGGAGCAGTCTATGAACGTTTCACAAGCACTCGAATACGAGCGTCAGCCGTTTATCCCCATGTTTATCTATGGCGATCACGGCGCCATGGAGTCCGAGCGCCAGAAGGGCGAAGAGGCCCTCAAGGTGCTCGAGACCGAGTACTTTATCGCCGAGGGCGACCCCGGCTTCGACTTTGCCACCGTGCGCGACCTGGCCGACCGCAACCGCGACCTGTGCGACCAGATTGGCGAGGCACGCCTGCGCAACGTGACGCCCGCGACGCTTTCGCGCGGCCTGTCCGATGCCGACACCTGCGCCGCCATCGGCAAGATGCAAAAGCGCACTGCCGCGTCCGTCATGCGCGAGATCCGCGGCGACCGCGACGCGCTCGGCGTCGCCTACGCTCGCAAGCCCATCCAAGGCACGGTGCTGGGCATCGACATCGAAACCACCGGTCGCGCGCCCGAGCGCGGCTACATCATCAACGTGGGCTGGGAAATCATGGAGCTCACCAGCGACGCCGTGCCGCATGACGCCGAAGCACACTACTGCGGCCTGCCCGACATCTATCGCGGCGAGGACGTGCCGCTGTCGAATATCCACCACATCACTTGGGACGACATCGACGGCAAAACGCCCTTCCGTGAGAACAAGGGACTGCAGAAGCAGCTGCTCAAGCTTATGAAGAAGTACCCGTACATGGCGCATAACGCCGCGTTCGAGGACAGCTGGTTCAAGATTCACCTGGACGGTTACGCCGAGGCGCGTCGTGCCGGCAAGATTATCGTCATCGACTCGCGCCAGATCTGCCGCAGCCTGGATGCCGACGTCCGCTCGCTCCCCCGCGAATCCGCCCCCGCCGCGCTCGAGAACTGGGCGCGCCGCCGTGGAACCCTCGCCGCCGACGCCAACGAGCAGCATCTGGGCCTGGACGACACCGACCTCATGCTCCGCACGGTTCAGGCCGAGTTCAACCTCAAGAACCTATTCGCCAAGTAGAAACGCCTGCGACAAACCCCGGCGTAGATCACGAGCGGTCTCGCAGCGGGAAACCCCGCAGTGGGGCCGCCCTACGTTCCACAGATAGACTTGCCATCACAAATTCTGAACACTCATTGCGAACGATTTCAGCCAATTCCCGACACGTAATTCGTTGTCGGATGGTGATGCATCGATATCAAATGTGCAGCAATTGAGTATTTATATGCTATAGCTAAGCTGCGAAAACTTTTATTTAGGGCATACCAACCCATAATTGCGTCAAGCTTTTGGACAGCATTTGGCTAGACCTCTAAAACGACTTTTCCACTCAGCGCCATCAACACGGCATTAGCTGACACGATATATAGCATGAGTATCGTATTGTCACATACCACTGCAAAAGCGGTCTACCAGGCCGCGCATTCGGTGTCTGCGAAAGGCATCGAGTCCTGTAACCCTGCCGCGATTTACGGATCATGTCCCACCGGAACGCTCCTTGACGCAGCCACAGAATGGCTCACCAAACATGATGTTTCCCTCGACGCAAATGATTCCCTCGAGGTGATGGTGTTTGATCGCAGGAATGCGCGCTATGCAATGAACTGTCAGTGCCACGTTTCTTCAAAACGATTCTCGAACTCACGCTTTATAGAGCTCAAAGATGGCATCTTCATTGTTGGCGTTGAGCTTTGCGCACTTCAGGCCGCCACCTATCTTTCTTTTCGCGAACTAGTGGAGTACTACTTTGAACTGTGCAGCGCTTACTCCCTTGGAACCGGCTCTTCCACCTCTTATAACGAGCGTTTCGCGCTCACCTCGACCGAGAGGCTAAAACAGTTCTTTAATTCCATTACCAGATGCGACGGTCTGGCCCTTGCCCGAAAGGCGATCCAATGTGTGCGCGACGGATGCCGGTCTCCTATGGAAACAGCCTTTGTCATGATGCTAACGCTGCCCAAAAGCGAAGGAGGGCTTGGTATTAAGGGAATTGAGACCGATTACGAGGTGCAGGTCACCACTGCCGCAAAGAATCTCACGAGACGCAAAAAGTTCTTTATGGATGCGTATCTAAAGAAATCTCGCACAGACATTGAATACAACGGTTTTTATCATGACGCGGAAGAAGACCGCGCCATCGATGAGGAGCGCAAGAATGCACTTGCGTCCATGGGGTACGGAATCATCACCGTCAGTCGTTATTCCTTTATGCATGCTAGCTCTTTCGTTAGGGTCATGGAAGCAATCCAGCGGAAAGAGGGCGTACGCCCCTCGCGTCTGCCAAAAGACTTTCAAATCATGCAAGAGGACCTGAGACAGTTTGTGCTCAGAAGGTTTATAGAAGAGAAAAAGCGAATTCAGAAGCAGCTTCGCCAGGATTCCGAAGATCGTCAACGAATCGACCTCGAAAAAGCAACACTCGAAGGCATCACGCTGGATGACCCGACAATTAATGAAGTTACAGCAATCGATGACATGCAGACAGTCGAATCCGACAGCCCATCATTTGCCCAAACAAGCAGCCTCGCGCCCGAGGGCAGGATCTTCGGGGCCGGAAGCTAGACCGGCTAACAAGGTGGGTACCCTAGCGATGTGCAAAATTGCGAGTATTCAGCAGGGTCGGCCCTCCAGCACCCACAAGTTAATCCAAATGAGAAACAAAGACGCTATCGAACGGGAACGTTAGGCAACACTTGAGGAAGATCTTATCTGTTTACCGCCCTTGGATAACTCTTGAGCGGCTTTATTTGGCCCGAAATAGATAAACAGACCCCCTATAGTTGCAGAATACTCCAATTTTTGCACGGCGCGGGGGCACCCACCTCGGCATCGACTATCAAAACCGCTCAATCCGGAATCTCGTCCACTATTCCCCATCATTTTGTGCGATGAATTACTTAAACGTTATTGACATATGAACATACGCTCATATAATCGGAAGTAAGTTATTTGAGCGTATGTTCATATGAAAGGATATTGCAATGAGCATCCGCGTTGATGAAACGAAACCCGACACCGAGGCCACCGAGCCCGCGATCCCCACCACCTGCTCGCCCGAGGACCTTCCCGACGAGGAGCTTCTCTACGACCTCGCCGACCTGTTCAAGGTCTTCAGCGACACCACGCGCATCAAGATCCTCTATGCCCTCATGGGCCGCGAGCTCTGCGTGGCAGACATCGCCGAAGCGACCGAAACCTCGCAGTCGGCAGTATCGCACCAGCTGCGCACACTCAAGCAGTCGCACCTGGTTAAATTCCGGCGCGACGGGCGCAATATCCTCTACTCGCTCGCCGACGACCACGTCTACACCATGCTCAACCAGGGCATGAGCCACATCTGCGAATAGCAGCCAACCACGGTACCAGCGCGGCCTGCACCCAAGCCGCAAAAACGGGAAAGGAACCCACCATGAAAAAGCAGTATAAGCTCGATGAGATCGATTGCGCCAACTGTGCGCGCGAGCTTCAGGACGAGCTGGCCAAGCTCGAGGGCGTCAAATCCGTGTCCGTCAACTTTATGACCCAGAAGCTGACGCTCGAGGCCAATGAAGCCGAGTTCGACGAGGTCCTCGACCGCGTTGTGGAGTTCACCGCCGACGCCGAGCCGGACTGCGAGATTATTCTCTAGCCCAGGTTTACGCCAACCTGCAAGGCCGCGCTTGCTGCGGCCTTTGCTCGCGAAATTATATGAGCGAATGTTCATACATTCAAATGGGAGGATACGAGTCATGGCCACCGCCGACCCCAAAAAGAAAAAGAAGAAGCGCAAGAAAAAAGAATCACTCGAGCATAAGCGCAACCGCATCCTGGTAGCGCTGGGCATTTTTGCCGTGGTGTACGCCCTCGATGAGTTCGGCACCCTTACCGCCGCATTCGGCACCCCGGGCGACATCTACGCCAGCTTTGTACTGTTCCTCGTGCCGTTTTTGATTGCCGGCTACGACGTACTGCAAAAGGCATTCAATAACATCCGCCGCGGCAAGGCCTTCGACGAGAGCTTCCTCATGGCCGTCGCGACCATCGGCGCGTTTGCCATGGTGCTCTTCCCCGATACCGACCCGCACATGGCCGAAGGCGCCGCCGTCATGCTGTTCTACCAGGTCGGCGAGCTGTTTCAGGCGTACGCCGTGGGCAAGAGCCGCAAGTCGATCAGTGCCATGATGGACATCGCGCCCGACTACGCCAACGTCGAGCAACCCGACGGCACACTCGAGCAGGTCTTCCCCGATGACATCGCCGTCGGCACCGTGATCGTGGTCAAGCCCGGCGAGCACGTGCCTATCGACGGCGTCATCGTCGAGGGCGAAACCCAGCTCGACACCGCCGCACTCACGGGCGAGTCAGTTCCCCGCCCCGCCAAGTCCGGCGACGACATCATCAGCGGCTGCATCAACATGACGGGTCTCATCCACGTGCGCACCACCAAACCCTTTGGCGAGTCCACCGTCGCGCGCGTCCTGGAGCTCGTGGAGAATGCCAGCGAAAAGAAGGCACGCACCGAGAACTTCATCACGCGCTTTGCCCGCGTCTACACGCCCGCCGTCACCGGCGCTGCCGCGGTACTCGCGCTCGGCGGCGGCTTGGTCACCGGCGCCTGGTCCGACTGGATCCTGCGCGGTCTGACCTTCCTGGTCGTCAGCTGCCCGTGCGCGCTCGTGATCAGCGTGCCGCTGAGCTTCTTTGGCGGCATCGGCGGCGCGTCCAAGCTGGGCGTTCTCATCAAAGGCTCCAACTACCTCGAGACGCTCGCCGACGTGGACACCGTCGTCTTTGACAAGACGGGCACCCTCACCAACGGCACGTTCTCGGTCGTCGCGGTGCACCCCGAGGCCGGCCATACCGAGCAGTCGTTGCTCGAAATCGCCGCCCTTGCCGAGTCGTTCTCCGATCACCCTATCGCGCAGTCAGTACGCACTGCCTTCCAGGGCGAGCTCGATCCCAAGCGCGTGACGGATTCCACTAATGACGCGGGCCACGGCGTTACGGCAACCATCGACGGCAATCATGTCGTCGTCGGCAACGCCAAGATGCTCGCCGCGGCCGGCGCTGAAGCACCCGATTGCGAGGTCGTCGGAACGATTCTGCATGTGCTCGTTGACGGCGTGTACGCCGGCCACATCGTGATTGCAGACACCGTTAAGGCCGATGCCGAGCAGACGATCCGCGATCTGCACGCCGCCGGCGTCAAGCGCACCGTTATGCTCACGGGCGACCGCAAGGAAGTGGCTGCTGCGGTGGCCAAGCAGCTCGGCCTCGACGAGTTCCACGCGCAGCTGCTGCCGGGCGACAAGGTCGACCGTGTTGAGGCGCTGCTTGCGAGCGAGAACGGCAAGGGCAAGCTCGCCTTTGTCGGCGACGGCATCAACGACGCGCCCGTGCTCACCCGCGCCGATGTGGGCATTGCCATGGGCGCCATGGGCTCCGATGCTGCGATTGAGGCCGCCGACGTGGTGCTCATGGATGACAAGCCGTCCAACATCTCCCGCGCGATCCGCGTGGCGCGCAAGACCATGACGATTGTTTGGCAGAACATCATCTTTGCGCTGGGCATTAAGCTGCTGATTCTGGTGCTCGCGGCGCTCGGCATTGCCAATATGTGGCTTGCCGTGTTCGGCGACGTAGGCGTGGCGATCATCGCCATTCTGAACGCCATGCGCGCGATGGGTGTCAAGAACCTGTAGCTTGTTTGTGGTCCCTCCGGCCGGGACCGGGCTTGGTTTTGAAAACGTCCTCGCGCATGAGGCCCGTCTTTCCTGCTCCTGCGGAGCAACGGAAAGGCGGGCCTCGCGCTGCGGAATGTTTTCAAAACCAAGCCCGGTCCCGGCCTGCGGTAACATCGCAGGCGGTTCTTGGGCATCGCTTGCCGGCAGGGTTCCTTTGCTGAAATGGACTTGGCCGAAAGGGCCGCTGGTCCCAGTCGCTGGTTCGCGCTTTGCGTGAACTCCGCGCTACTGTGGGACAGTTAGGCTTCTGTTGTTGGACCCGCTACATCTTCCCGGCCCAACATCGCCCGTAGCTTCTCAAAGCTTTCCTCGCTCAGGCAGTGCTCCATGTGGCAGCCCTCTTGCGACGCGACCTCAGCCGAAACACCCGCGTCCTCTAGCAGCCCCACGAAAAAGCAGTGACGCTCCCACATTTGGCGAGCGACCTCCAGACCACGCTCCGTCAGATGAACGTCGCGCTTGCCCATTTCGACATAGCCGTTGCTTTCCAACGTCGCCATGGCCTTGGAAACGCTCGCCTTGGTTACGCCGAGGTACTCCGCAACGTCAATCGAGCGCACGATGCCCTGACGTTCCGACAGAACGTAGATCGATTCGAGATAGTCTTCTCCGGATTCACGTAGGGCCATGGGCCGCCTTTCGCGATGATTGCTAGTTAGCCGTTGGATACTTTCCACGGCTAACTTTACCGCAAAAGTTGCCCATGTCTTACTACTTTGCCTAAAAGTTAGCCGTGTTTCACAAAAACGTGCGGGATGAAAACAAAATGGGGACGCCCCGCAAGGAGTGTCCCCAAGTGCCGAGCCGCAGCTATAGCAGCCCAAAGTGCTTTGCGGCGTTGTAGATGCCGTCGTCGTCCACGGCGGTCGTTACGTAGGTCGCCGCGGCCTTCACGGTCTCCTGCGCGTTGCCCATGGCCACGCTCGTGCCCACAGCGGCAAACATCGACAGGTCGTTCTCGCCGTCGCCAAAGGCAATCGCCTCGCTCGCGTCGATGCCCAGGCGCTCCAGCGTCGCCGCCACGCCCAGGTCCTTGCCGCCGTTAGCGGGAATAATGTCGCAGAACAGGTCACACCAGCGCGTGGTGAGCGAATGCGACACGGCGTCGGTCACGATATGTTCGTCGGCCGGGTCCACAAAGGCGCAGAACTGATAGACCGGCGCGTCAAAGGCGTGCTCAAACGGCTCCTCGTGGTAGACGATTCCCGCGTTGCTGCCAGCCGTCACCACGCGCTCGGACAGGCGGTTCACAAACGAGTTCTCGCCCTGCATGCACAGCGAATCGTAGCGCCCCTGTGCCACCTGGTCCACGATCACCGCGACGTCGTCCGGATCGATCGGGCAGCTGCGGTAAACCCCCTCGGCATCAAAGCAGTGCTGGCCCGAGAGCGTAATGTACGCATCCCAGCCCAGGTCGAACAGCCAGTCCGGCATCTGGTAGGTCGGACGGCCCGTGGCGATCACGCACGCAATCCCCTGCTCGCGAAAGCTGTCGAGCACCTGCTGCGCCGACGCCGGAATCCGGTGGGTCTTAAAGCTCAGCAGCGTACCGTCGATATCGAAAAACGCGGCTTTGATCATCCTCGTCTACTCCTCGCCTTCGAGCTTTTCGCTCGCCTCAAGCCACGCCATCTCCAGCTCGTCCATGGCGGCGTGAGCCTCGTCGATCTTTGCCTGCTGCTCGCCGAGCGCCGTGTAGTTGGTGGGATCGACCTGGGCCATCGCGGCCTCGGCCTCCTCAACGCGGGCGCGCTGCGTCTCCATCTTGCGCTCGAGCGAGCTCACCTCGCGGCGGAGCTTCTGACGCTCGGCGTTGGACAGGCCGTTGGGCTGACCGCTCGACTTGGGCTTTTCGGCCGCAGCTGCCGCGGCACCGGTGTCAAACGTGCCGGTCTTGGCGCTCGGTGCGCCCACGGGCTCGCCCTCGGCGGTAGCGTTGCACAGGCGCAGGTACTGGTCGACGCCGCCGGGCATATGCGTCAGGTGGCCGTCGAGCAGCGCCCACTGCTGGTCGGTCACGCGCTCCATCAAGAAGCGGTCGTGCGTCACCAGAATCAACGTGCCCGGCCAGCCGTCGAGCAGGTCCTCGACAATCGCGAGCATGTCGGTATCCAGGTCGTTGCCCGGCTCGTCCAGGATGAGCACGTTGGGCTCGTCCAGAATCGTCAGCAGCAGCGACAGGCGACGGCGCTGGCCGCCCGAAAGATCGCCGATGCGGCTCCAGAGCTGCTGCGTCGTAAAGCCCAGACGCTCGCAGAGCTTCTCGGGCGAAGTCTCCTTGCCGTCGATGACGTAGTACTTCTTATAGTTGCCGAGCACCTCGCGGATCGTGTCGCCCATGTAGGGTTCGAGCTCCTCGAGCTGCTGCGACAGCACGCCAAAGCGCACTGTCTGGCCAATCTTCACGCGGCCGCGCGTGGGTTCAATCTTGCCCTGGATCACGTCGAGCAGCGTCGACTTGCCGGCACCGTTCTCGCCCAAAAGGCCATAGCGGTCGCCCGCACCAATGAGCCAGGTCACGTCAGAGAGCACCTGCTTGGGCGCGCCATCGGTATCCGCATAGCCGGCGTCCACGTCGACCACATCGATAACCTGCTTGCCCAGGCGGCTCACGGCGAGGCGCTTGAGCTCCAGCTCGTCACGCACGGGCGGCACGTCGGCGATCAGCTCGCGAGCGGCATCAACGCGAAACTTGGGCTTGGTGGAACGCGCCTGGGCGCCGCGGCTCAGCCACGCGAGCTCCTTGCGCGCCATGTTGCGACGGCGTTCCTCGGTAACCGCGGCCATGCGGTCGCGCTCCACGCGCTGCAGGATATATGCGGAGTAGCCGCCCTCGAAGGGATCGACCTGGCCGTCGTGGACCTCCCACATGCTGGTGCAGACCTCGTCCAAGAACCAGCGATCGTGCGTGACCACGAGCATCGCGCCCTGACCGCGCTGCCAGCGAGCCTTAAGATGGCGTGCAAGCCAGTTGATGGTGCGCATGTCCAGATGGTTAGTGGGCTCGTCGAGCATGAGCACGTCGTAGTCGCCGATCAACAGGCGCGCGAGGTCCACGCGGCGGCGCTGGCCACCCGAAAGCTCGCCCACCGTGCCCTCCCAGGGCACATCGCTAATGAGACCGGCGAGGATCTGGCGCGTGCGGGGGCTCGACGCCCACTCATACTCGGGCGTGTCGCCCACGACGGCATGGTGCACGGTGTCGGTGTCGACAAGCTGGTCCTTTTGGCCGAGCAGGCCGATCGTGGTGCCGCGACGATGCGTCACGCGGCCGTCGTCGGGCTCCAGCGTGCCGGCGAGCACGCTCAGCAGCGTCGACTTGCCGTCGCCGTTTTTACCGACAATACCAATACGGTCGCCCTCGCCCACGCCGAGCGTCACGCTATCGAAAATATGCTTGGTGGGAAACTCTAGGCTGACGGAATCGCATCCCAAAAGAATCGCCATATGCCCTGCTCCTTCGTAGAAATTCAACGTTGTCCATAATAGCAGCGAAAAGGCGGGCCGCACACGACACAAAAAGGCGGGCCATCTCCCAAAAGAGATGACCCGCCTCTCCAATCAGTCCCGTGGCAACCGTGGCCGCCGCGGGCCTCAAGCATGTCCCGGACTAGGAGAACATGCCGGTGAGGTAATCATTCAGCCGCTTATCCTTGGGCCGTTGGAAAATCTCGTCAGTCTCGTCGTACTCGACCATATCGCCCATGTAGAAGAACGCCGTGCGGTTGGACACACGCGACGCCTGCTCCATGTTGTGCGTCACGATGACGATGGCGCGGTCGGCAACGATCGACGACATGAGGTCTTCGATCGCCAGCGTCGAGATGGGGTCGAGCGCCGAGCAGGGCTCGTCGAACAAGATCACGTCGGGGTTGAGCGCCAGCGTGCGCGCGATGCACAGGCGCTGCTGCTGACCGCCCGAAAGCGCATAGGCGCTCTTGTCGAGCTTGTCCTTGACCTCGTCCCACAGCGCCGCGCCGCGCAGGCTCTCCTCGACCATGCGGTCGAGTTCGTCGCGGTCGGTGATGCCGTGGCGCCTAGGCGCAAACGTGATGTTGTCGCGAATGGACTTGCGAAACGGGTTGGGCTGCTGGAACACCATGCCAATGGAGCGACGCAACTCGTAGGTGTTCTCGGTCTTGGTGTTCACGTTGCGCCCGCGATAGTTGATCTCGCCCTCCACGCGGCAGCCGCGAATCTCGCGATTCATCAGGTTGAGGCTACGCAAGAAGGTCGACTTACCGCAGCCCGAAGGCCCGATGAGCGCCGTGATCTCGCCCTTGTGAAAGTCGAGCGACGTATTGTGCAGTGCATGGTGGTCGCCATAGTACACGTTGACGTCCTTGGTGGAGAGCACGACCTCGTCGCTCACGGCCTTGCCGCTCACGCGCACGCGCTTCTCGCTCTCCCCCACACTCGATAGAAAGTCCTGGGTGTCGGACGCGGCCGCTTCGGTTGCGGGCGTTGCATTTATCTCGCTCATTCGGCCGTCATCTTCCTTGCCAGTTGCTTGCCCACAATGCGGGCGATTACGTTAAACAACAGCACGCAGATCATCAGCAGTGCGGCGGTGCCCCAGACGATCTGCTGGGCCTCGGGGCTGCCTTCGCCATAGATCTTGTAGATGTGCACGGCGAGCGACTCGCCGGGGCGGAACACGTTCCAGGCGCAGGTGGGGCTCGACAGGTTAAAGCTCAAGAAGTTCAGGCGAACCGGCGAGCTCATGCCCGAGGTAAAGAGCAGTGCTGCGGCCTCGCCAAACACACGGCCGGCCGAAAGCACGATGCCGGTCACGATAGCGGGCATGGCCTCGGGGATCAGGATGTGCAGCGTGGCCTCCCAGCGAGTGAGGCCCATGGCCAGGCACGCATCGCGCTGGGCCTGCGGCACGTCCTCGAGCGCCTGCTGGATCACGCGCACCAGGATGGGGATGTTGAACATGGTGAGCGCGACAGCGCCGGAGATGATGGAGTACTTCCAGCCCAGCTGCACCGAGAACACCAGAAAACCGAACATGCCGACGACGATGGAAGGCAGCGAGGACAACGTCTCGATGGCGGTGGAGGCGATGTCGCGGATGGGTCCGTCCGGCGCGTACTCAACCAAAAAGACCGCTCCGCCCAGGCTGATGGGCACCGAGATGATCAGGGTGATCAGCAGCAGGTAGAACGAGTCGAACAGCTGGTAGAGCACGCCGCCCTGCGTTCCGTTGGCGCGCGACGGCTCCGTGAGAAAGCCCGGCTGGAACAGCGTCGAGATGCCCTCGAACAGGATATAGGCCACCATGGAGACGACGATGAGCATGACGATGGCGACGATCGCCGTCAACACGCCCGTGGCGAAGCGGTCCTGCTTTTGGACACGCCCGAGCCTCGCCTCGTCGATGTGGATACGCGTGCTAGCCACGAGCCTTCGCCCCCTTGCGGCCGATAAGGTGGATGATCAGGATGAAGATGAGACTCATGCCCATCAGCAGCAGGCCGAGCGCCCACAGAACATCGTCTTGGGCCGAGCCCTCGGCATAGACTGCCATGGACGTGGTGAGCGTGGTGGTGATGGTCGAAGCCGGCGACAGCAGCGACGTCGGCATGGCCTCGATGCCGCCGATGACCATGCGCACGGCGAGCGTCTCGCCAAAGGCGCGGGTCATGCCCAAGATAACCGCGGTC
>JAXKGH010000007.1:0-13238 GCA_036550475.1 Collinsella sp.
CATCTCCACCGTTCCATCAACTGGGAAAACGGCGCCCCCGGACCCCAGGAGGGGCCGCGGGGGCGTTCAGCTAACTGCGGGAATGGCCTATTTGCTCAATGTGTTCGGCTGAGATCGGAAATCAACCCCTATCCCGATCTTCAAACATCTCAACCTGTAACATCTGGGCGGGCAAATCGGCTCTATGTGTTACAGATTGAGACAAACCGCTGGGACGGGTCAAAACCACCACAAAGGTGCCTGTCCCCTTTGTGGTGGTTGGGGCGTTAGGGGAGGAGCTTCATGGCGGCGTCGTGGGCGGCGTGCTCGTAGGTGTCGTCGAGGGTTTTGAGCGGCAGCAGGGCCGTGGCCTGCGCATCGCCGCGGCGCTCGAGGGCGTGCGCGATCAGCCAGTCGGCGAGTTCGGGGTTCTTGGGCAGTGCCGGTCCGTGTAGGTACGTGCCGATGACGCCCTTGTAGATGAGACCCTCAAAGCCATCGTCGCCGTTGTTGCCGGTGCCCGTGACGACGGACGTTCCGAGCGGCGTGGCCTCGGCGTCCAAAAGCGTGCGGCCACCGTGGTTCTCGAATCCCACAAAGGGCTCAGGTGCCAGATCGGTTTTGACGGCTACGTTGCCGATCAGGCGGTCGGAGCCGCGTACGGTTTCGGCGGCAATGACGCCCAGGCCCTCAATGCGATCGTCGCCCATGTAGTACGAACGGCCGAGCAGCTGATAGCTGCCACAGATGGCAAGCAGTGTGCCGCCGTCCTCAACATAGGCCGCGACCTTGTCTTTTTGGGCGAGCAGCTCGTGTGCCACGGCTAGCTGGTCGCGGTCGGAGCCGCCACCCATCATGACGATATCGGCATCGGTGAGATCGAGTGACTCGCCCATACGGACCTCGTCCACGCGCACGGGAATGCCACGCCAGGCGCAGCGGCGCTCGAGGGCGATGACGTTGCCGCCGTCGCCGTAGAGGTTAAGGGCATCGGGATACAGGTAGACGATGCGCAGCGGGCGCGAAAGCTCGACTGGCGCGATGCTGACAGGAAGAGCGCTGCCGTCGGCACGGGCTACGGCGCGCCCGGCAACAGCGTCGGCGGTGGCGCCTTTCAGCCCGTCGAGCTCCTTGACCAGCGGCGGGAAGGCCGTGTAGTTGGCGACGGCGTAGAAGGTGTCATCGGCGGCCTCGTCTGCCACGGCGCCAATTGCCTGCGCGACGTCCGAGATAATCGCGGCATCGATGCCGGCGTACTTGAGGCGCACCTGCATGTCGTGCGCGCGCGTGCCTCCGGCAAAGGCGACAAGACCCGGCGTGTCGGCGATGCGCTCGAAGTCGACGTCGTAGATCCACGAGACATCGTGACCGTCGGCGTCGTTGTCGTTCAGGAAGAAGGCACAGAGCCTGCCGCCTGCCGTTTTAATGGACTGGATCTGGCGATCGAAGCCTACGGGATTCTTAGCCAGGTTGGCCTCGACGGTGCGGCCGGCGATATCCCAGCGGCCCATGCGTCCGCCGGCGGGGACGTAGGCATCGAGCGTGGGCTGCAGGTGCGCCGTATTCACGCCTAACTCATGTGCGGCAAAGAATGCAGCGGCAACGTTGTAGACCATGTACAGGCCGTTGTAACGCGTGACGATGTGTGCGGCTGGCGCGCTGGAATCAGATCCAAACACCAGGTCAAAACCGTAGCCGTCGCAGCCGAGCTCCACGCCCGTCACGCGACGGACAAGCGCAGGGCGGGCCCAGCCGCACGAGGGGCAATGGTAGGCGCCGAGCTGGCCGTATTGCACGTAGTCATACTCCAGCGGCGCGTTGCACTGTGAGCAAAAACGTGAGTCGCTAATACGGTCGGACTCGGTGTTGGTGGCGCCGTCGATGCCAAAGGCAATACTCGCGTTGGGAACGCGCGCGGCAATCGAGGCGCACAGCGGGTCGTCGGCGTTGTAGATAAGCGTTGTTGTCGGCGAGAGCTCCAACGCATGGGCGATGACCTCCTGGGTGTGATCGATCTCGCCGTAGCGGTCTAGCTGGTCGCGGAACAGGTTGAGTAGCACAAAGTACGTCGGCTTGAGCTTGGGCAGAACGCGTACGGTGTAAAGCTCATCGCATTCAAAAACGCCCACGCGCTTGCCGCCGCCGGCTCGCTTGAGGCCGCTGCGCGCCTCAAGCAGTGCGCCCACCACGCCCGGCTCCATGTTGTTGCCGGCGCGGTTGCATACCACGGTGGCGCCGCTGGCGGCAACGGCGTCGGCGATGAGGTTCGAAGTGGTGGTCTTACCGTTGGTGCCGGTGATCACCACGCTGCGGTCGACAAGGCCGGCGAGGTCGCTCAGCAGCTCGGGATCGATCTTCATGGCGATGCGGCCGGGGAGTACGCCGCCCTGGCGCTTAAGGACGGAGCGCAGCCCCCAGCGGGCGATATCGCTCGAGGTGCAGGCAAGAGATGAGCGGAGATTCATGAAGCCGTTCCTAACGTGAATGACATGGTCGTGGCGTTTGCACCGTTAAAAGCCGTAACGGCGCGCAAATTCCTGGGCAAGCTGCGACACGTCTTCGCAGGCATTGGCCCAGGGGGCAAAGTCGGGAGTGTCCGAGATAATGCCGTCCGCTTCCCAAACGGCCTGGTGCGAAAGATCCCAGGGATCGCGTGGCTCGGGCCGGCAGGGAAGGTACGGCGTCTGATACATGGGGTTCAGCAAAAAGAACGCGCCGCCCTCGCAGCGGTTGGCAAACTCGCGCAGCGCGCGTGTCGCCGGGCGCATCTTGTTCGTTTTGAACAGCAGAATCGTGCGGGCGAGCAGATACCAAGGAGAGTTCTCGAGCGCGTCAGCCCCGATCTCTTCCTCGAGTTGGTGGGCCAGGGCAAAAAAGCCGTCCTCGTCTTCCAGACGAGCGAGGGCGAGCAGCACGGTGCCTGCGGCTCGGGTGGGATAGCCTTCTGCCTTAAGGACGCGGCGGGCGTAGTTGGCGGCAGCGCGGTAGCGGGCGCTCGCCATGCACAGCTGCGAGATGGCCTCGAGCGTGTGAAGCCACCCGATAAGAGCCGGCTCGCTCACGGTAAGGTCTGCTGCGGTGACACCATCGGCCAAAACATTATTGGCCCAGTAGTGCGGGGCTTCCATGTCGAACCCGGGCACGCTTTGCTGCAGGTAATCGGCCGTGGTCGCCTCGAGCTTCATCAGATCGCCCAGGCAGGCGTCGACGGGCGTGTCCGCCAAAATGATGGCGAGCAGCTGGGCATCGAGGACATGCGCATCGATGCGGACGATCTTGAGCAGCTCATCACGCATATCGTCGAACAGGCGGTTGCGCGTCTGCTCAAACTCCTCGTCGCTGCCCATGTCCTCGATGCGATGGAGCTCGTCGAGCAGGTGGCGATGAACGCCGGCATAGGACAGCAGCGCTTGGGCATGCTCGGTCTGCGCATACTTGTGAGGGTTTGCGCTGATGTCGTTATGGACAAGCTCGCGTGCTGCATCGGTGAGTTCGGGGTGCGACGCCAGATAGGTGCGTTCCAGATAGGCGGGGATGTAGACGCTCGGATCCATTAGAGGTCTCCTCCCTTAAACGGCAATCCCTGTTCGGCCGCGCGCAGGATTCGTTCGTCGATCTGGGAGCGCACGATGTCGTTGGTGGCGACCCAGGCGGCAAAGCTGGCGTTGTCGGGCGCGCCTAGGCCCTCCTGCAGCACCGGCGTCGCCTCGGACAGGGCAAGGACAAGCTCATCGGTGGAGCCCGGACCTACGTTGACGCGAGCATAGACGCCATCGGGAAACTCGGTTTGGAAGTAGAGTGCTTCGGCCGCGTGCGGGCATGAGCGCACCAGGATGCGCAGGTAGTGCTCGGCGCCCTCGTAATCCAGCTCGCGCCAGGCTGCGCTCATCAGTGCGATGAGCGTCCACGGGTCCAGGTCGCGCTCCGCATCTTTGGGACGGCGGCGCAGCGGCGCGTTGGCAAGATAGGGCACGGAGTGGGCGGAACGAAAACGCTTGAGCTCCTCGGCAGGGTATTCGAGCTTTGCCATGGCAAGCATCGCAGTATGGCGGACGCCGGCGGGGTCGTTGGGCGCAAAGTCCAGGCTGCGATTCGCGGCATCCAGCGACATGCGGTAGCGGCCGCTAATGAGCGCGCGCGATGCCAAGGCGGCAAGCCAGCGCAGGTAGGGACGGCGGGTCAGGTCGCCTGCGGCCTCACGTTCGTAGGGGTCCTGCGCCGAGGCAATCTTGAGCGCCAAATCGTGCTCCACCTCGTCGCACTTGGACACCAGATACTGTACGTATTCCTCGTTGGATTCGGCGGTGAGCGCCGTCAGCATGCGCTGGGCATCCCAGTTGGCCGGATCGAGCGCGGCTGCCTCGCGGAGCATGTTCTCGGCAGCGGCCTCTTCTTGCTCTGCCTGGGCGTCGTCGGGGATAAAAGGGATGCGGTAGTCGACAGCCTCGACCACCTTGGCAATGAGGTGCCCGGCGCGGTCGCGATCGTGCACGATGAGCGGCGCGGGGTTGCGGGTGAATTGCTCCATCAGACGCTCGACGGCGGGGCCGTCGGTGAGCGGGATATTGTCGCGGCGCAAGGCCTCAAGAACGAGGCGATGGCAATCCTCTTGAATGGGATCGAATGCCATGGGGCCTCCTTTGCTGCGGTTAGGGTTCAAATGTCTCTATATAAAAGTCTAGTTTACCCGCATGTGGCACACCGGGGGTGCCGCACTTGGACTTGCACCTTTGCACCACGAAGACGGATGTCGCACAAATGTCGGCACCTCGGTTGCGCGGGTGGTATCACAGTGCCGTAAACGGTCGATTTTTGGCGGCGAACGGGGCACATTTTGGAGGGGCACAGTCCTACCCGGGATATGTGGTCAACCCTGATAAAACGTTTGCCCAGCTTGGGAGTATGAATGCCCCACAAGGGTCTTCAGGGATAGAAAAAACGTTTCATCATTGTTGGCTTTAGGTGAATAACTGACCAACCAGAACGGTAAAATAGTGTTTGTCTGAGCGTTGAGACGTTTAGACATCGCGCATTGTCATCGCCGGCAACGCGCAAACCGGTCCTAACGGAGCCAATTGGGTGCTCCGTTATATACGCAAGTCTAAGAGGGGCTTGTTTAGGAGGCACAGTATGGGACGTTTTACCAATCCTCGCGATCTGTACTTTGGTGAGGGCGCTCGCCACGAGGTGAAGAACCTCAAGGGCAAGAAGGCCATCATCGTTTCTGGCGGCAGCTCTATGCGCCGCGGCGGGTTCCTGCAGGACGTTGAGGCCGACCTTAAGGAAGGCGGTTTCGAGGTCAAGCTGTTCGAGGGCGTCGAGTCCGACCCGTCCATCGAGACGGTCATGAAGGGCGCCGAGGCCATGCGCGAGTTCGAGCCCGACTGGATTATCGCCATCGGCGGCGGCTCGCCCATCGATGCCGCTAAGGCCATGTGGGTCTTCTACGAGTATCCCGAGGAGTCCTTCGATAACATCATCCAGCCGTTCAGCTTCCCCGAGCTGCGTCAGAAGGCTCACTTCTGCGCCATCTCCTCTACCTCCGGCACCGCTACCGAGGTCACCGCGTTCTCCGTCATTACCGACTACGCTAAGGGCATCAAGTACCCGCTGGCCGACTTCAACATCACCCCTGATGTCGCCATCGTCGACCCCGAGCTCACCTACACCATGCCCGCCAAGCTGTGCGCTCACACCGGCATGGATGCTCTGACCCACTGCATGGAGGCCTACGTTTCCACCTGCGCCTCTATGTTCACCGACGCCAACGCTCTGCACGGCATCCGCGAGATCGTCGAGTGGCTGCCCAAGTCCTATGCTGGCGACCATGAGGCCCGTCAGCACATGCACGAGGCTCAGTGCATCGCCGGTATCGCCTTCTCCTCGGGCCTGCTGGGCATTGTTCACTCCATGGCTCACAAGACCGGTGCTGCCTTCGAGAACGGCCACATCATCCACGGTGCTGCTAACGCCATGTACCTGGGCAAGGTCATCCAGTGGAACTCCAAGGACCCGCGTGCTGCCGAGCGTTACGCTTACGTGGCCAAGGAGATCCTGCACCTTCCCGGCGAGACCAACGAGGAGCTCATCGCCGCACTCGTCCAGAAGATCCGCGACCTCAACGACCAGCTCAACATTCCGCAGTCCATCAAGGATTACGCGAATGGTGGCGTGAAGGTCGACGCCGAGAACCCGCAGATGGTTTCCGAGGAGGAGTTCCTCGCCAAGCTGCCCGAGATCGCCGCGAACGCCGAGACCGACGCCTGCACGCCCGAGAACCCGCGTGAGACCAAGGCTGCCGACTTCGAGAAGATCCTCAAGGCCTGCTACTACGACACCGACATCGATTTCTAATCGACTCTTGTTATCGTAACGAGGGGCTCCGCACGTATCCGTACGGAGCCCCTTTCTTTTTTCTTTTAGAGAATGGGATAGTTATGGCTGCAATTTTCAATAGCCCCAGCAAGTACATCCAGGGTCCGGACGAGCTCGCCAAGCTCGGCTCCTATGTCGAGCCGCTCGGCGCTAAGGCCCTCGTTATTGTGACGCCTTCGGGCAAGAAGCGCGTCGGTGCCAAGATCGAGGGCGGCTTTGCCGAGGCTAAGGCCGAGCTGCTGTTTGAGGACTTTAATGGCGAGTGCTCCAAGGGCGAGGTCGACCGTTTGGTTGCGCTCGCTCGCGACAACGGTTGCGACATCATCGTCGGCGTCGGTGGCGGCAAGATCCTCGATACCGCCAAGGCCGTTGCCTACTATCTGGAGTCCCCGGTTATCATTTGCCCCACCATCGCTTCGACCGATGCGCCGTGCTCGGCACTTTCGGTGCTCTACACCGATGACGGCCAGTTCGATAAGTATTTGTTCCTCAAGGCGAACCCCAACATTGTCCTTATGGATACGACGGTTATCGCGGCGAGCCCGGTGCGCCTGACGGTCGCCGGCATGGGCGATGCGCTTGCAACCTACTTTGAGGCCCAGGCGACGCACGACGCCGACGGTGGCACTTGTGCCGGCGGCAAGGGCGGTATGGCTGGTCTGGCACTTGCCAAGCTCTGCTACGAGACGCTTATGGCCGATGGCGTGAAGGCCAAGGTCGCGTTGGAGAAAGGTGCGCTGACGCCTGCCGTGGAGCACATCATCGAGGCAAACACGCTGCTCTCCGGCATTGGCTTTGAGAGCTCGGGCCTTGCTGCTGCTCATGCCATCCACAATGGCCTGACGATGCTGCCCGAGTGCCACGGCATGTATCACGGCGAGAAGGTCGCCTTTGGCACCATCGTCCAGCTGGTACTCGAGGATGCTCCGACCGAGAAGCTCGAGGAAGTCTTGGGCTTCTGCATTGAGCTGGGCCTGCCGGTCACGATGAAGGAACTTGGCGTTGCCGAGCTTACGCGCGAGCAGGCCATGATTGTTGCCGAGGCCGCCTGCGCGCCCGATGACACCATGTGCAACATGCCGTTTGAGGTGACGCCCGAGATGGTCGCAAACGCCATCCTGGGTGCCGACGCGCTGGGCCACTACTATCTCATGGATGAGTAAATCAAGCTAAGGAAGGGGCAAAGCCGGCAGATGGCTTTGCCCTTTTTGCTATGGTGCAAAGGGATCAGGTTACTTTGCACCAATTGTTGTTGATGAAAGGGCGGATTCTCGTATGGCGCTTCCCATGGTATATGGCGGTCCCGGCCGGTATGTTCAGGGGCCGGGTGAGCTCTCGCGTCAGGGCAGGTATTTGTCATGGTTGGGCTGCGCTGCCTATGTCTTGTTTGACCAGGGCACCGAGGATCGGCTGTGCAGGCAGATCGTCGATGGATTTCTGGATGAAGATCTAAGCGAGCCGTTCTTTAAGATTTACAACGGTCCGTGTACGGAAGATGCCGTTGTCGAAATGGCCAAGGAAGCCCGGGCCGAGTATTGCGACATGGTGGTGGGCATTGGCGGCGGCAAGATGCTCGATATCGCCAAGGCAGTAGCGTTTTATGCTGAGCTGCCGTTGTGTGTATGCCCCACGGCGGCTTCGATGGACGGCCCGTGCAGTGCGATTTCGGTGCTGTATCACGAGGATGGGTCGTTCGACCGCTACCTGATGCTCGAGAAGAATCCAGATCTGGTCGTGGTCGATACCAACGTGGTTGCGGCAGCACCACTGCGGATGACGGTCGCTGGTATGGGCGACGCACTGGCAACGTACTTCGAGGCGCGTTCGTGTGCCGCGGCGCACGGCGCCAACGAGCATGGTGGCGCGCCGGGACACTTGGCCTTGGTTACGGCTCGTGCCTGCTATGACACGCTCATGGAGTGCGGCGTCGCTGCCAAGCGCGATCTCAAAAAAGGCCGTATATCGCCGGCGGTTGAGCGCCTGATCGAGTGCAATATTCTGCTCTCGGGCGTCGGTTTTGAGAGCGGTGGCTTGGCGTTGGCGCACGCCATCGCCAATGGTCTGACGATTCTGCCCGAGTGCAAGGCCATGCATGGTGAGGCCGTGGCATTTGGTCTGGTGGTGCAGCTGCTCCTGGAGCGTGCGCCCGAGCTTGATCAGGTGCTCGAGTTTTGCCAGCGCGTTGGTCTGCCGACGACGCTCGAGGAGCTGGGCCTTGGCGAGATTTCCGATGCCGACCTGCAGAGTGTTGCAAATGCGGTCTTTAGAAACGAGCGTAATATGGCCAACGAGCAGGCCAAGGTGACCAAACAAAAGCTCGTGCAGCTCATGTGCGAGGCATAGTTTGGCGCTTGATTGACCTTGTGCAATCGAGGCGGCGATAGGCCATAGGCTATTTGTCCCAAAGGTGCTCCGCGTGTAATTTGCTCGAGGCACGGGCCGATGGCGTATCATTATTTCTTGCTTGTTTGCACTGCTCAGGGAGGGGCCGCGCATGGCGCAGGAACACGATCTGTTTGATGACATTATCGAGATCAGCAAGGGTTTCGACTTTCTTAAAAACCCGCTTGGCGGCGTGACCGACGCGCTCGATCCGTCGGCGCCGCAGTGGAATCCTGCCGACTACAAGGAGCGTCCGCGCGGCAACACGATTCCGTGTCTGACCTGCAAAAACGAAAAGAGCGGCTGCACCGCGTGCATGGACGTGTGCCCGGTCAACGCCATCGAGGTCGAGGAAGACGCCATCGAGATCCTCGATACCTGCCGCAAGTGCGGCCTGTGCGCTGCCGCCTGTCCGACTGAGGCGATCATCTCGCCGCGCTTGGCGCCCAAAAACCTGTATGACGACATTGTCTCGGCAGCTACGAGCCACGAGACCGCCTACGTCACCTGCACGCGCGCCCTTAAGCGCATGCCGCGCGAGAACGAGGTCGTCGTTGCCTGCGTGGGCGATATTACGGCCGAGACCTGGTTCTCGGTACTGGCGGACTATCCCAACGTGAGTGTGTACCTGCCGTTGGGCGTGTGCGATAAATGCCGCAACACCGGCGGTGAGGACATTCTGGGCGAGGCCATTGCCACTGCCGAGGAGTGGGCCGGTACGGGCATGGGCCTGGAGGTCGACCCCAAGAGCCTCAAATGTCATAAGCGCCGCGAGTACGAGCGCAAGGAGTACATGGATAAGATTGCCCGCACCACGGGCCTTACCGTGACCAAGCTCAACCCGGCAACGGCGGCACTGGCCTCGGTGACGCAGAAGTTGAAGGCCCATCGCCATCAGATTACCCAGCTGGAGCGTACGCTCAACACCATGTGCGGCACCACGACGACCAAGCGTCGCCGTACGCTTACGCACGGGCGCCAGCTGGTACTCTCGACGCTGCAAAACCATCCCGAGCTTGCCCAGAATATGCAGGTGAGCACACCGGAATGCGATTTTGACAAGTGCACGTCGTGCGGCGAATGCGTCAACGTGTGCCCCACGTTTGCCTGCGATTTGGTGGGAAGCGGTCGCTTTGCATTGGAGTCCACGTATTGCCTAGGTTGCGGAGCCTGCGTCAAGGTGTGCCCCGAGCATGCGCTCAAGCTGGTCGAGCACGATGCGTCCAATCTGGTCGTTGTCGACCCCGAGGCCGAGGAAAAGGCCGCTCAGAAGGCCAAGGCCCACGAAGAGGCCCAGAAGGCCAAGGCCGAGGCAAAGGCCAAGCTTGACAAGATGCTCGATCAGGTGGAGAAGCTCGCAGACTAGTCAGCGAGCTCTATCTCTGCTTCATTTGCGCCGCCGTGGTGTCCGGATTCGCCCGGATGCTGCGGCGGCGCTATACTTATACTGTTTGAAGTACTGTACCAAAAGGAGCTGTCGTGTCCCTTTCCATCGGTATCGTGGGCCTGCCCAACGTGGGCAAGTCGACGCTGTTCACCGCGCTTACCAAAAAGACCGGCCTTGCCGCCAACTACCCGTTTGCCACGATCGACCCCAACGTGGGTATCGTCGATGTGCCCGATAGCCGCCTGCAAAAGCTCGCCGACATCGTTAACCCCGGCCGCATTGTGCCGGCGACGGTCGAGTTCGTCGACATCGCTGGCCTGGTGAAGGGTGCCAACGAGGGCGAGGGCCTGGGCAACCAGTTCTTGGCAAACATCCGCGAGACCGACGCCATCTGCGAGGTCGTGCGCTACTTTAAGGACCCCAACGTCATGCGTGAGGTGGGCCGCACGGGCGAGTTTGTCGATCCCGCCGGCGATGCCGACACCATCATGACCGAGCTCATCCTGGCCGACATGGGCACGCTCGAGAAGCAGCTGCCTAAGCTCGAGAAGGAGGCCAAGCGCGACAAAGAGCTCATGCCCAAGTTCGAGGTCGCCAAGCGCCTGCTTGCCTGGCTCAACGAGGGCAAGCGCGCCGCATCCATGGAGATGACCGACGAGGAGCGTGCCGCCGCCAAGGGGCTGTTCCTGCTCACCATGAAGCCCATCCTGTATGTGGCCAACGTGGACGAGGATATGCTCAACGACGACCTGGCGCCCATCGATGGCGTCAAGCCGTTGCCCATCTGCGCCAAGATTGAGGCCGAGCTTTCCGAGCTCGATCCCGAGGACGCCGCCGACTACCTGGAGAGCCTGGGCCTGGAACAGCCCGGTCTGGACGTGCTCGCGCAGGCGGCCTATAAGCTGCTCGGTCTGCAGTCGTTCTTTACGGCCGGCGAG
The DNA here is from genome assembly GCA_036550475.1 of Collinsella sp. GTDB lineage: Bacteria > Actinomycetota > Coriobacteriia > Coriobacteriales > Coriobacteriaceae > Collinsella. The sequence goes on from JAXKGH010000007.1 coordinate 11,062, forward strand.
ATGGAGGTCAAGGCCTGGACGGTTCGTCAGGGCGCGACCGCCCCGCAGGCCGCCGGCGTCATCCACACCGATTTTGAGCGCGGCTTTATTAAGGCCGAGGTCATTGGCTATGACGACTACGTCGAGCTCGGCGGTGAGCAGGGCGCCAAGGCCGCCGGCAAACTGCGTATTGAGGGCAAGGACTATGTTATGGCCGATGGCGACATCGTGCACTTCCGCTTTAACGTGTAAGGACGACGCGCATGTTTAAATATGGCAAAAAAGCTGGCTACATGGGTATTGCGCTGCTCGTACTTGCGGTGATTCCGCTGGTGGTCGCAGCGTGCGTTATCCCCAACATTGGTCCCGAGGTGGCAACGAAGTTTAATGCCGCCGGCGAGGCGACGCGCTGGGGTAAGAGCTACGAGCTGTTGGCGCTGCCGGTACTCAATCTGCTGCTGAGCGTGGCGACGTACTTTACGGCGGGACGCCAGGCAAAAAATAATGATGACTCCGCCGCCATGGCGCGCATCGTGTACGAGCGCTACCTGCGCAACGGTTGCATCACGGGTGTGTTCCTCAACGTGATCAACGTTTACTTTATGTACTCGGCGATTACCGGAACGGGCTTTGGCTTTGGTTTCTAGCTTGTCCTTTTAGGCAACGAGTCTGCAAGCATATTCAATGGCTGCTGCGAGGCCGCCGCTCGATCGTGGTTTAAAGACCATGTCGGCGGCGGCCTCGTTTTCGTATCCGGCGCCCCGAAGGGCAAGTGCGATACCGGCTTCTAAAAGGAGCGGCAGGCCGCGTTGGCTGGTTGCGATTACGGCAGCCTGATTGAGCGAGCAGCCGTGCGTTTGGCATTGGATGGCAAGTTCACCTTTCGCCGGGCAAGGGACCAGAACGGCGACGACGCGACTTGATAGCAATGCAAATGCCGTGCGCTCATCGGGCGAAAGGCATGCAGCTTCAACGACGACGAGCTTGGGCGGCGCGCTGTTTGTGCGAAGCGTGGCTCGGTACATGCGGACCGAAGAACCCGACATAGAAAACTCCTGTGTATTCGGCAAAACGTAAACTATAGTTTACGTTTATGTTCGACTCCATTTCAAACTCGGCTGCATGGACGAACGTGCGAAACAGATTCTTGGCAGGCGGGTCGAAGAGACACGCAGGGACCTTGGTATCTCCAAGGTTGATTTTTGTGTGGCGACAGGAATCAGCCGACCCTACCTCGACCGAATCGAAGATGGGACGGCAAATTTCACGCTCAAGGTTCTATTTAAGATCGCGCCCGCACTCGGCATGACGGTGTCAGAGCTTCTCGAAGGTATCGAATAGGGAATACCCGTCGACAACTGAATTACGCCATCGGGATGCGATCGTGGTTGACTTGGCTGTAGAACAGGCGCTGAATCTCTGCCGCATCGCGTGACTGGCCGAGTGCCCACATGGTCTTGGCCACGAGCGTCTCGGTGGTCATGTCATCGCCGCGCAGAATGCCCGGATGATCGGCGTAAGCGCGGCCGACCTCATAAACGCCCAGATCGAGACCCTCTTCGGGGACCTGCGTGGTCATAACGACGGTGCGGCCCGAATCGACCCAGCGGAAAATCGCCTCCTGGAATGACTCGCCGGACTCGCCAAACTCGGGAATACCGCCAATGCCAAAGGTCTCAAGAATTACAGCATCGTAGCTATCGGCTAGGGCGTCCAGGATACCCGGGTTCACGCCGGGCGTAAGCTTGAGTACAAACACGCGCGGGTCGATGCTGTCGTAGAAACGCACCGGGTTTTCGCCCTGATGAGTGCCGTGGAGCCCGTTGCGCACGATGCGGTCGTTGCGGATGTAGGCAATGGGCGGATAGTTGACGCTAATGAACGCGTTAAAGCTCATGGTGCGCTGCTTGCGGGCGCGCGTGCCGGCAATGGCGACGCCACCAAACACAATCGACACATCGTGCGAGTGCTCGTCGAGCGCATAGAGCAGGCTCTGGTACAGATTGAGCTTGGCATCGGTAAAGGGATTGCCCATGGGCTTTTGCGAGCCGGTGAGTACGATGGGCTTGGGGCTGTCCTGAATCAGGTAGGAAAGCGCTGCTGCGGTGTAGCTCATGGTGTCAGTGCCGTGCAGAATCACGAAGCCGTCGTGGTCGGCATAACCCTCGACAATGACGTCGCGGATACGCATCCAGTCG
>JAXKGH010000059.1:0-10508 GCA_036550475.1 Collinsella sp.
AGGGTGACCGTCGGGTTAAAGCGCAGGCCGCCCTTGTAGGGTCCAATGGCAGAGTTGAACTCGACGCGGTAGCCGCGGTTGACCTGGACCTTGCCCTGGTCGTCGACCCAGGGGACACGGAACATAACGATGCGCTCGGGCTCGACGAGGCGCTCAAGCAGGGCGGCCTCCTCGTACTCGGGATGGGCGTCGAGCGCCGGCTGGATGGTGCCGAGGATCTCGGTCGCGGCCTGGATGAACTCAGGCTGCTCGGGATAGCGGGCCTTGAGCTCGTCGAGAACTTTCTGCGTGTAGCTCATGCTTCCTCCAATTGATGGAAAAGAAAGGTGTCGTTCGAGGCGCCCCATGCGCCGCGAGCTTTATCGAGTATGGATAATATCGCACTGTTGCAGCAAAGTTTCGCATAAGCCGACGAGCAGATGTTTCGTTTTGATTACGATGCAGGTAGAAGCGTTTTTGAGTGCCCGACGCACAAATCGCGTGTTTCGAAGCTGTTTCGTCCACGTGTTCCAAACCACCACATTGGGGACAGGCACCTTTGTGGTGGTGTTGGTGGTTAGAGGACGAGCTGGTGGTAGTCGGCGGGGGTTACGCGGCCCTCGGTGGCGGCGCGGAAGGCGGCGAGGGCATCGCCCGAGAACGGCATGGCCCAGCACAGCCCGCAGCCGGCGGTGATGGAGCCGGGCAGCGGCATGATGCGCCCGGGCACACCGGAGGCAAGACACAGCTGTTCGCATTCCATCACATCGAAGGTGCTGTCGAACGACACGATGATTTTGCGTTCGTGATCAGGGGCATCACCGGACGGGCCTTCGCGGTGTGCCTCACGATACGCCGCGGCGGCCGCTTCCTCTTCCGCAGTATGTCCACAGCCACCGCAGCCGCAGGTACAGGGCTCGGAACCATCGCAAGTGCAAGGCTCTCCCGTGTCGGGACAAATATCGTGAGACATGGCAACTCCAATCGTCTAAGCGAGTAACTCGGCCGCCGCAAACTCCTCGGGCGTATTGACGTTCTCGAAGCAGAGCGTCGAGCCGGCGACCGCGACAATCTGAGGCTCGTCCAAATACCCGGCATTCACCCGGTCGATCAGGCAGCGGATTCGCTGACGGTCATCGGCGAGCAGCTCTTGGGCAACCGGCGCACACGCGTCACGGCGCCAGACGGCGCAAAGCGGCTCAATCCCCCGCTCCTCGCGCGGCACGCACACGTCGAGCGCCTCGGCCTCGACACAGCCAGCAAGGGCACCGATTAGCTCCGAAGAGACAAACGGCATATCACAGGCGACGATAGCAACGAGCGGCAATCGGGCCGCGGCCAACGAGCTCGCGATGCCGCGCATGGCGCCCGCCGACCCTTCAAGGTCCGCCACCACACGCGGCACCAGGCCGCCAAACGCGCGCTCCTCAAGGTAGACAAGCTCGCTGGGACGCGAAGTCGTCACGACCAACTCGCCGGCAACTGGCGCCAGCCGACCCAGCACGCGTTCGATGAGCGGCTCGCAGCAAAACGCCATGCGCGCCTTATCGCAGCCCATGCGCGAGGACAGCCCGCCCGCCTGGACGACACAAGAAAGATCGGTACGTCTTACGGTAGTCATACGGCAAAACACCTCCATCGGCATGCTCGAAACCCGGTGCACGAAGCTAACTGCAGCCGCCGAAATAGCGGCGCTACGAAAAACTCGTGCAAATACAAAACAGCGCCTTTGCGGCACGCAGCAAGACCGCGAGCACAAAAGCGCTGGTATCGTGTGGCGGGAACGTATGTGAATCGAACACATCCAAGACGTTTTGCACGCCTCGCAACGGTTTTGAGGACCGCGGAGCCCACCGGAGCCCATCCGTTCCCAAGTGCGGCGGTATTTTACCAAACCGAAACGGCTCCATTCCAAAAAGACGAACAAGAAGTTGCGGTGGAATAGTTCCTGTATTTGCTGCCAAAGCCTCCAAATAGGAACTATTTCACCGCAACTGAGGAGGTGGGGCGGGGCGGCCGATCTAGCGCAGGGACCTCAGGCCGCCGGCCTCTTTGTCGAGCACCGTAAAGCGTACGGCATCCAGGTGCTCCAAGATGCTAATGGCACGCTTGCGCGACACACCGAGGGCCTCGCGCAGCACGCTCGTGGTAGCAGCGCCGCCGGCCGTCTCAATGGCGGCGGCGACGAGCTCGCGCGCATGGGCCTCGGCAGCAGCGGACAGGGCAACGTCGCGCTCGACCTTCACGATGGAGCGGTTGAGCGAAAGCTCGCGCAGGGCGCGCGTCATGGTGTCGCGATCGAGCTGCAACCGCTCGCCCACCTCAGGCAACGTCGGTGCATCGAGGCCGGCTTCGTCCAGCAAGGCAACGATACGTTCGCAGGCCTCGCGCACCACACGCGCCGCGGCGGCAGCGGAGTGCGGGTCGAACACCTCGGCGCCCTCCGAGGCACACACGCCGCGCGAGCAGCCCTCGGCAATCAGGGCCGCGGCAACGCCTTCATCAGCGGCAGGCCACGCTGCATGGGCAACGGCGCCGGGCGTAAAGCCCGTCTCCTTGGGAGCCGCCGCGTGCATGGCCGACAGGGTCGCCGCCAGTGCATCCATCGCGGCATCGAGCGCGGAAGCACCTGCATACAGCAAGCCATCCGAGCCAGCAAGCGGGCAAGCAGCGCCCTGCGCCACCAACCCGCGCAGTGCGGCATCGGCCTCGACGATACCAAGATCCAAAGCCGCGGCAGCATCAACCGCCGTAACCGGCAACGTCTGCAGCGCCAGCCACGCCTCAACACCAGCGGCGGTATCGCCGGCCTCAAGCGCCACATACAGCGCACGCTCTCCTTCGGCAAGCTCGCGCGAACGACGGCAACGCGAAAGCAGCACACGCCCGCCGCCAATGAGCATAACGGGCGAATACGACAGCACCACAGCATGGTCTCCGGCTCGCAGCGGCAACGGCTCCTCCAAGCGCACCTGCACGGTACGGGTCTCGCCCACCGCCATGGGGGCCTCGCCCTCCAAAAGCATGATGCGGCCGACAACCTCGGCCGTACCCGCCATCACGTGCACGCGCGCGCCCGACTCGAGCACGCACGGCTTGGCACCCTCGCGACCCAAGTAGGTGAACGTCATCATAAAGCGCAACGTCTGACCAAAGCGGTCCGCCACGCCCAGCATCTCGCCACGGCCAAGCGCCGCGACACCGTCACCAACCAGGTTGAGCGCCACGCGTTGCCCAGGCAGCGCGCGCGGCGTATCGCCATGCACCTGAATCCCGCGGACACGGCAGACCGTACGCGACGGCAAAGCCATCAGCTCGTCGCCCACCGCAACCGGCGCATCGTGCAACGTTCCCGTCACCACGGTACCGGCGCCCTTGATCGTAAAGCAGCGGTCAATCGGCAGGCGCGGCGCGGAATCGCTCCGCTCGACACGGTCGCGGCAGGCATCCCAGCAGGCACTTACCTGCTCGTCGAGCACCGCAAGCAGCCCGTCGATCCCCTCGCCCGTCTTAGACGACACGGGCACAATCGGCGCGCCTGCAAACACGGTACCCGACAAAAAGTCATCGACATCAAGCTCGGCAAGCTCGGTCATCTCGGCATCGGCCAGGTCACACATCGTCAGCGCCACCGCCATATGCGTGACGCCCAGCAGCTCCAATACATGCACGTGCTCGCGTGTCTGCGGCATTACGCCCTCAACGGCAGAGACCACCAGCACGGCAACGTCGATGCCCGTCGCACCCTGTACCATGGCGCGCAAGTAATGGGCATGCCCCGGCACATCGACCAGGCCGACGATCTTGCCACTCGGCAGCGCCAGCTCGCCAAAGCCCAGCTCCACCGTCATACCCCGGCGACGCTCGACCTCCAGGCGATCGGGATTCTTGCCGGTCAGTGCCTCAATCAGTGCCGACTTACCGTGGTCGACGTGGCCCGCCGTGCCAACGATAACGGGACACTCCGCCGGCGCTTGAACCTCACTCATCGAGCAATCGCCTTCTCAACGCACGCGACGAGCGTCGATGCCGCCGTCTCGATATCGCGGTCACCCACGAGCGTGCGCACATCAAACAGAATGCGGTCGTGCGAGGCGCGCGTGACGACCGGCGTATCGAAGTCTTGGACGAGCGAGCGCTTGAGCGCGTCGACGGAAAGACGCTCATCGACAAGACGCACGGCCACGCACATCGTGGGCAGCTCAACGGTAGGCAGCGAACCGCCACCGGGCGTCGAGGACTCCTCGACAATCTCCAACTCAACGGCGCACGGGCAACCCGCCTTATCGAGCCCGGCGGCCATGCGATCGCGCAGCTTGCGTGCGCGACGCTCCAGATGAGCCTGCGGAAGCGTGAGCATGCTGAGCACCGGAATATCGCGATGGGCCACATCCGCCCCATCCATGTAGATGCGCAGTGTAGCCTCGAGCGCCGCCAGTGCGAGCTTGCCCGGGCGTAGGGCACGCATAAGCGGATGCGACCCGCAGGCCTGGACCAGATCGCGACGGCCCATGATAATGCCCGCCTGTGCGGCACCGAGCAGCTTATCGCCCGAGCACGACACCAGATCGAGCCCTGCCGAAACCGAAGCCGGCGTGGTTTCTTCGCCGCCGCGCACCAAGATGTCGTCGGGCAACAGCGCGCCCGAACCCTGGTCCTCGTAGAACAGCAGACCATGCTTGTGGGCCAGGGCGGCAAGCTCCCGAGAGCCCACTTCCTCGTGAAAGCCCTCGATGCGATAGTTGGAAGGATGGACCTTGAGGATCATCGCCGTATCGGGCGTGATGGCTTGCTCATAATCAGCCAGGTGCGTGCGGTTGGTGGCGCCGACCTCGACGAGTTTGGCGCCCGAAGCCGCCATGACATCGGGGATGCGGAAGCTGCCGCCGATCTCGACAAGCTCGCCGCGGCTGACGATGACCTCCTTGCCTGCGGCATGGGTCGCCAGCACCAGCAGCACAGCGGCGGCGTTGTTGTTAACGACCAGCGCGTCCTCGGCACCGGTAAGCGAGCGGATGAGCTGCGCGGCGTGCTCCTTGCGCGACCCGCGCGAGCAGGTGTCCACGCTGTACTCGAGCGTGCTGTAGCCACGCGCGACCTCGGCCACGGCCTTTGCCGCCGACTCCGCGAGCGGGGCGCGACCCAAGTTGGTATGGATGACCACACCCGTGGCGTTGACGGCAGGGCGCAGGCTCGGCAGTGCGGATCGATGCGCACGCCACTCGATGGCCGAGGCCAGGTCGCGCTTGGAACGCGGGGCGGCGCCGGCACGAATCGCGGCGCGCTCCTCGTCGAGCTCGGCCGTGACGGCGGCATGCACCACCGCGTCGCAGGTCTCCCCCGCCGCCTTCACAACCGGCCACTCTGCGAGCAGCTCGTTGACGGAAGGAATAGCGCGAAGGCGGGCGCGTACCTCATCGGACATGTTCTGGCTATCGCTCATGTGCGACCTTTCAAAACCAAAGGTGAATCAATCGTTCAAACGTCAAACTATCAGCCAATTCGATCGGCTGAGTCAATCAATCGCTATTATCCTCGCGTGCCGCGATCTTTTCCACGCGAACGGCGTTTTCCTGGGTGAGCGCAGCGCCCGTCAACGGGTCCCAACGCAACGGCGTATGGTCGAGCGGACCCACGCCCAAGGCTTGAGCGCCACCGACATCGGCGCCAAACGAACGCCCGCCGGGAGCGGCCGAGGTGAAGATGCACGCCGGATGCAGATACGGCGTCGTCTCCACGCGCACGCGATCGCGGCCCATATCGCTCACGAGTTCGACGACCTCGCCGTCGGCGATGCCCATGTGCGCAGCAGCATCGGCATTCATCTGCACGGCATCCAGGTCCGATCCAGCCTCGGCGGCACCGGCCGCCGCAAGCCTTCGCGAGGTATGCGACTCAAAGGGACGGTTGCCGCTAATGAGGCGAAACATCCCCGGGCCGGGCTCCACCATGGGAGCAATCCAGTTGGGTACACGGCCCAGGCCGGCTCGTTCCCATACGTCGCTTGCCAGCGCAATCTTGCCGCCGGCAAGCGGAATCGCCGGCTCGCCCGTACGCGACGGCAACGTAACACCCGTGTCGGCCCAGCCGCGCTCCTTGAGCTCGTCCAGATTGATCCCAAAAGGCGCCACCTGGGCAGCCGCCAGATCGTCAGACGTAAACTGGAAGTACTCGCCCACGCCACACGCCTGCGCCAGACCGGCAAAAATCTCCCGACCGGAACGCGTGTCGTCATGTAACACGGGCAGCACGGCGTTGCGGTAGAACACGCGCGAATCATTGGCGCCCACGACTGTGCCCACACCGCGGTCGGCCTCCAGATACGTCACGTCGGGCAGCACGAAGTCAGAAGCGCGCGCTGTCTCGGACCAGCGAATATCAATCGTCACGAGCAGGTCAAGCTGCTGCAAAATACCCAACCAAGCCTGCGCATTGCCATAGCCCGCACCGGGGTTACTGGCATAGACGATGAGTCCACGCAAATCGCCAGCAAGAATCGACTGACCGATGGTCGTACACAGGCCGCGCACCGGATCGACCAGTGGATAGCGCTCGGACCCCAACTTGGGCTCACGTGGCATCGACGGCGTCGCGAGACGCGCAGGGTCCAAATCGCCCAAAGCAAGCAGCGTGGGCGGGTTGAGGGCACCGCCCGCGTGTCCGATGCAGCCCAGCAGCACATCGACCAGACAAATCGCGCGCGCGGTCTGGGTGCTATTGGCATACGCGATACCGATGCCGCCATGAAAGCCGGCGTCCACCACGGCAGCAGGCGCGGCGGCAGCTAGATCACGCGCCGTGGCGGCGATCTCTGCGGCCGGCACGTCGCACATCGACTCGGCCCACTCGGGCGTCCTAGCACGGGACGCCTGCGCCAGCTCGTCAAAGCCCGTGGTATAGCGGGTCACGAACTCGTGGTCGTACAAGTCCTCGGCAATCAACACGTGGACAATACCCAACAGCAGCGCCAGGTCACAGCCCGGGCGCACGCGCAGCCAGCGATCGGCAATAGCAGCCGAGCCGCTGCGCCGGGGGTCGACCACGATAATCTTCGCCCCACGGCGACGGGCATCGTTGAGCGCGTCAACGGCCCCCATCGTCGACGAATCGACAATGGAACGCCCAAGGTACATGATGCAATTGGTGTGCGCTAGGTCGGAGGCGGGACTATAGCCCAGGCTGTGCTCCCAACCGGTAAGTCGGCTTGCCTCGCAGGCGCCATCGGCACCGTACACGTTGGGCGAGCCCAGCGCATGCATAAAGCGATACGCCCAGTAGCGGTCGAACGAGGGCACGCCGAGCGTCATGCCCAGCGCACGGGGCCCGCATTCGTCAACAATCCCCAAAAGACGCTCGGCAATCTGGGCAAACGCCTCGTCCCAGGTAATCGCATCGAACCCCGAGCCATCAGTTCGTCGGCGCATGGGGTGCAAAATGCGGTCGCGCTCGTCAAACGGCATTGCCAGACGATGCCGTCCGCGGGCGCAGAGGGCACGCGCCGCGCACGGGTGCCCCGGCACCGGCAACTCGGCCACAACGCGACCGTCCTCAACGCGTGCCGCAAAGGCGCAATCGGCATAGCATCCCCCGCATGTGGTCACCACAGCGCGACCGTCACGCTCCACAGCAGATGCCATCTCGATTACCCCTTTCACCAGCCAAACACAACAGGCCAACAGCCCGGCAACGAGCCCCAGACCCAAAAAGCCTCCCGCACGGCAACGCCCCGCGGGAGGCCCAACGTCAAACAGACGGTACCTTACGCCTCGGACTTCTTGGCGTAGATAAACCAGTAGCCGAGCGCGATCAGGACCGCGCCGCCCACGATGTTGCCCAGCGTGGCGGCGGACAAGTTAAACGCAATGCCCGCAGCGTTGAGCGCATCGGCGCCGGCGACGTCGGCACCATAACCGCATGCATGCATCACGTCACCCATGGGCAAAAAGTACATGTTGGCAACGCAGTGCTCAAAACCGCAGGCCACAAAGGCGGCGATGGGCAGCAGAATGCCCACGACCTTATCGACCACGGTCTTGCCGGCGGTACCGATCCACACGGCCAGGCACACAAAGATGTTGCACAGGATGCCGCGGAAGAAGATCGTCAACCAGTCGATCGTCACCTTGCCGGCGGCGACGCTCACCATGGAATTGGCGACCGCCTCGCCGTTGAGCTTGTAAATGCCGGCCATGTACACCAAAAAGACGATGAACAGGGCACCGGCAAAGTTACCGACCCATACGACGACCCAAGCCTTGAGCATCTGAGCCAGGGTGATCTTTTTGCTCTTGAGCGCGCAGACCATAAGCGAGTTGCCGGTGAACAGCTCGGCGCCGCACACCAGCACGAGCACCAGGCCCAGGCAAAAGCACAAGCCGCCCACGACGCGCTGGGCGCCCCAGCCCAGCGTGCTATCGCTCAAGAACACGGTAAAGAACAGGCCGCCGAAGGCAATGAACGCGCCGGCGAACATTGCCAACAGAAAGGCCTTAGCGACCGGCAGGTTGGCCTTGGTCACGCCGGCGGCCTCGGTCTTGGCCTCGATCGCGGCGGGCGCCAGGCAATCGGGAGCGGGATACTCCACCTTGGAATCTGCCATGTCAATCACTTCTTTCCTAATCAGCAGGGACAAGCGCTCCTATTGCTCTTGCCCCAAGCGGACAAAATGGGAAAAGTCGTTGGCGGCCACGGCGTCGTACACGGCGTCGACGGCCTCAAAGACCTCCGGGGACATGGGGTTATAGAACTCCGTATCGCCCGGCTGAATCCCTACGAAGACGATATCTTCGCACGATTGCTCAATCTCTTCGATCAGAATCGACAAGGGAAGCGAATGCGTGGTGAACAACGACTTGCGCGCGACGTCGGTCTTATCGAGCAGGCGGATGGCACCGACGGGCAGCGCCATGTCGGCGGCATCGACCAACACCAGGCGCGGCGGACGCTCGCGCTTGACCTCGATGATGTCGTCCTCGGGCGTTTGCCCACCGTCGATGGTGTACCAACCGGCGATGGGCGTGTCCTCCATCTTTTTGGAGAGCACGGGGCCGGCGGCATCGTCGGCGCGCAGCACGCTTCCCGCCGTGAGCACAATGCCCGCAAACGGGGCGCCGTTCTGACGGCCATCCACAACGCGACCCATTACTGTAGCCTCCCCGTCAGATACACGCCCGACACATCGCGCACGCGCTCCACCAGATCGCGGAACTTCATTAAGAACGCGACCTGCTGGGCATGCAGGCCAAAGTCGTCATCGAACACCGAGATGCCGGCCTTGGCCGAACCGCGAAAACCGCGCTCGTCGAGCAGTACATCGCAGGCCTCGAGCAGCGACGGCACCGCCGCCTTGTCGAGCTGGCACTCGCCAAAGGATCGGATGGCCTCAAACTTGGTTTTGGCCTCCCCCTCAGGCAGCGCGTCGACGAGCGAATAAAACACATCCACCGGCACCGACAGGCGCGGCTCAAAACAATCGAGCACGCCGGTGTGGTGGCCCACGGCGAGCGTGTAGTACAGCACGTCGCAGGCCTCCTGGGGAACGTCTTCCTCGGTCTCCACAAACTTACGCGTGAGCTCGTAGAAGACCACCTGGTCGGGCGTATGGCCCAGGCAGGGGTCGGCGACGCCCTCGGCAGCCTCGTCGCTTGCGCGCGAGGCATCGCCAAAAGAGCCGCCGAGCATGCCGGGGCCCGCAAAGTAACCAGAGCGGTCCGTGAGCTCCATCTAGCGACCTCCGGCCAGCACCAGATCCTGCAGCGCCGAGTACACCTCGACGCGGCGCGGATCGTCCTGCTTGTCGATGAGCAGCGCCATGGCACCGCGGATATCGCCCTTGGGCGCGCCCTCGAGCGTATCCATAAACTCGTTGGCCAGGTCGCGGCCGTAACGGTAGCCGCTCATGGCGCGAGCTTCGCGCTCAATGGCAACGCGCAGCTTGTACGGCACGCCGGGGTGCAGGATATCGGCCTGCTCGCCGGCGGCCTCCACCGTGGTCTCGGCATGGAGTTTTTGGTCCAGCAGACCAAGTGCCATGGCAAAGCCGTAGACGGTCTGCGCGGGGCTGGGCGGGCAGCCGGGGATGTAGACATCGACCGGCAAGATCTTGTCCGTGCCGCCCCAGACGCAGTAGTTGTCGTAGAAGATGCCACCGGTGCAGCCGCACGCGCCATAGGACACCACGATCTTGGGATCGGGTGCGGCCTCAAAGGCGCGCAGGGCCGGCATGCGCATGGCACGCGTCACGGCGCCGGTGTACAGCAGCACATCGGCGTGACGGGGCGAGGGCACGACCTTGATGCCAAAGCGCTCGACGTCAAAGACGGGCGTGATGGAACCGAAGATCTCGATCTCGCAGCCGTTGCAGCCGCCGCAGTCGACACGGTAGACGTACACCGAGCGCTTGATCTTCTTAAGAAGGGTCGCCTTGGCCTTCTCGATGCTCTCGTCGAGCTCGATCTTGGTCGGGCGGTACTGAAGCCGCTCGGGCAAAAGCGTGGGTTCGGCCATGGTTACTCCTCCTTCGTTTCAAA
>JAXKGH010000060.1:0-3005 GCA_036550475.1 Collinsella sp.
CCGTCGCAGTCACCGATCTCGCCGTTCACGAAGCTGGCGAGGTCGGAAGCGAAGAACAGCACCATCTGCGCAGGCTCGCTGGCCTGGGCGGCGCGGCCCAGAGGAATACCGTTGATGATGCGCTGAGAGTTCTCGTCAGAGAGAATCGAGGTCATATCGGTAAGGGTGAGCGACGGGCACACGGCGTTGCAGCGAACGCCAAACTTGCCGCCCTCCTTGGCGACTGCCTTGGTTAGACCGTTAACACCGGCCTTGGAGCTCGCGTAAGCCGCGGTGCCGAGCAGGCCGCCGCCGATCTTGCCAGCAACGGAACTCACGTTGACGATAGTGCCGGCGTGGGCCGCCTTAAAGTGCGGGTACACGGCATTCATCATAGTGAAGGTACCGTTGAGGTTGATGTCGATGGTACGGCGCCACTCGGTGTCATCGATCTCGTCGAACTTCTTGGTGCTGATGACGCCAGCGCAGTTGATCAGGATGTTGGTTTGCGGCAGGTCCGTAAAAATCTGCTCGACGGTCTCGCGCGCCTTGGGCGCATCGGCAACATCGAGCTGGTAGAACTTGTTGCCCTCGCCAAGCTCGGCCACAGCGGCCTCGCCCTTAGCAGCGTTCCTTGCGATGAGCGCGACGTGTCCGCCGCCCGCGACGATGCCCTTGGCGGTCTCGAGGCCAATGCCCTGAGTGCCGCCCGTGACAATCGCGGTCTTGCCCGTGAAGTCAAATGCCATGACTCCATCCCCCTTTATTTAGGTGTCTCCTTGCGGGAAGTTGGAGCATCGCACGTGGCGATTATATGAGTCCCAGTCGTCATGGTGGTGACAACCCCTCGCCTATCCGTGTGCATGATAGTTCTTTAAAACGCTTCAGCAATTGAATGATTTTAAGTCTTTATGCGCTCTTTATATTGCCACTGTATGAGGCCCGCGTATGAGGGTATCATCTTCCACCGAAAATAGTTTCTAGTGTTAGGGGTTTTCGGTGGAAGATACCGATTTCCATGAGCTTGGGCGTCAGCTCTTTACCGAGTTTGGCAGCATGCACCAGCGCGTTTCGCGCTTTGCCGACCAGGCTCTGGGTGGCGAGATGGCCGTCATGCGCGCCCTCATGCGCGCCGGCGGCTCGCTCACGCCGAGCGAACTCGCCGATCGTGCCTGGGTCTCGAGCGCCCGTATCGCCAATATCCTGCGCGCCCTCGAGGCCAAGGGTTGGGTCGAGCGCGAGCACTCAAAGACCGACCGTCGTCGCGTACACGTCACGGTGACCGACAAAGGATTCCAGGTTATCGAAATCAAACGTCGGGAATTCGAGGACCGCACCGCGGCCTTCCTCGAGGAGCTTGGCGAAACAGATACCCAAGAGATGGTGCGCCTTCTTAGACGTGCCAACGAAATTATCGACCGCAATCAAGAAAGGAGAGATGCCAAGTGAGGATTCTCAAGCTCTTTAAAAAACATATCCTGGCACTGTTCGCGGCTATCGTACTTATCGTAATCAGCTGCAACGCCGATCTGGCGCTGCCTACCTATATGAGCGACATCGTCGACGTGGGTGTACAGCAAGGCGGCATCGCGTCGCCCGTGCCCGACACCATCCGCGCCGAATCGCTCGACGACCTCGAACTCTTTATGAGCACCAAGGACGCCAAAGCTGTGGAGGCCGTGTTTGGCAAGGCGGACAATAACGGCATTCGAACGTACAAGGGCACCGAGGAAGAGCGTGCCGATGGAGGCAAAATTACCGACATTATGAGCCTGCCCGAGACCGTCGTCCTTTCGCTCAACCAGGGCATCGACGCCGACTCCATGGGAGACATGACCGGCACGTCCAGCGAGAAAGACAGCGACGCCGCTCAGGCCATGCCCACGCCCGAGCAAATGGCAGCGATGACGCCCGAGCAGCTCGCCGAGATGCAGCAGAAGGCCGCAGCGGCGCAGAATATGCAAAAGCAGATCGACGCCGACGGCGGCAAGATCACCATGAAGAGCCTGCGCCTGGGTGTCGAGGGCGGTCTGGTAGACCAAAGCAAGCTCGTCGAGGGCGCCAACGAAATGGCGGACAAAATGGGCTCCATGTCGGGCTCCATCGTCACCCAGCGCGCCGTGAGCTATGTACAGGACGAGTACAAGGCGCAGGGCATCGACCCCGCCGACGTGCAGAACGCCTACCTGGGCCGCATGGCGACCACGATGTTTGGTCTGTGTCTGGTGTCGCTGGTCGCCACCATCCTGACCGGTGCCGTGGCTTCGCGCACCGCCTGCTCCATCGCACGCGACCTGCGCCGCGAGACCTTCAACAAGGTTATGCACTTCTCGCCGGCCGAGGTGGGCAAGTTTAGCCAGGCCTCGCTCATCACCCGCTGCACCAACGACATTCAGCAGATTCAGATGGCCGCAACCCTGTTTATCCGCATGTGTCTGATGGCGCCCGTCATGGGCATCGTCGCCGTCATGCGCGTCCTGGCCAACCACACCGGCCTGGAGTGGACCATCGCCGTGGCCATCATCGCGGTCTCGGCCGTCGTCGGCGTGCTTATGGGCCTTACTATGCCCAAATTCAAAAAGATGCAGAGCTTTGTGGACCGCGTGAACCTTACCGCCCGCGAGCTGCTCGACGGCCTTATGCCCATCCGCTCATTCAACCGCGAGGAGCATGAGCTCGAGCGTTTTGACAAGGCTTCGCTCGACCTGATGACCACGCAGCTCTACACCAACCGCGCCATGAGCTTTATGATGCCGCTCATGATGCTGGTCATGAATTGCATCACCGTGCTTATCGTCTGGTTTGGCGCGCAGGGCGTGTCCGACGGCGTGATGCAGGTCGGCAGCATGATGGCGTTTATCTCCTACACCATGCAGATCGTCATGGCGTTTATGATCCTCACCATGGTTTCGGTCATCCTGCCCCGCGCCGAGGTCGCAGCCGAGCGCGTGGAAGAGGTCATCACCTGCCCCACGAGCATCAACGACCCTGCCTCGCCCAAACTGCCCGCAGCCAGCGCGCCGCGC
>JAXKGH010000061.1:0-2292 GCA_036550475.1 Collinsella sp.
GCACGTGAACAAGGACTCCCGTGAGCAGTTCGAGATGCGCACCCACAAGCGCCTCATCGACATCCTCGACCCCACCTCGGGCACCGTTGATTCGCTCATGCGTCTCGACCTCCCCGCTGGCGTCGACATCGACATCAAGCTTTAAGCGATATCGCTCATAGCTTTCAGAGCCCCGCTGCCATTACGGTAGCGGGGCCCTTTTGTTTAGCATGATGGGATTGGACCGCCGGATAAGGCTGCCGAGCGGCTGGCTGTGGCGCCCTATTCGCTCGCGGGACGCAGCGATGCCTCCTCAAAATGGAAGGATCGCAAACCGCCTTCCGTTTCGATACACGCGCGACCAAAGCGATCGACGGTTTTAAAGATGCCGCGTGCCAGCTCGTCGCCGGCAGGGGAACGGGCGATAACGTGCTCCCCAATCCAATTGAGGTGAGTGACATATTCGCCGTGGACGGGCGCGAGCGGTCCGCCGTCTTCTTCCATGGCGTTAAGACGCTCTGCCCACGCATCTACAGCGTCTATAACTGCGTGATAGACCTCATCGAGGAGCATGTTGACGGTGGGAACGCTCTCGTTAAGGTCCGAGAGGCCAATTGCCGCCAGACCGCCATCGGGTACCTCTTGGGGCGTGTAGTTTACGTTGACGCCAATGCCGCAGACGGCGAAGGGCTTGCCTTCGTTATCGCGTGCGGCCTCGACCAGAATGCCGCCGAGCTTGCGTCCTCGCGCGACAAGGTCGTTGGGCCATTTAAGGCGAATCTCGTTTGCAAGACCCTGCTTTTCGAGTGCTTCAAGCACCGCTAGGCCGCTGACGGCGGCAAGACCAGAGAACTTTGCAGGATTAACGCATGGGCGCAGGACAATCGAAAGCAATAAGTTGCCGACGGTTGAGTCCCACTTGTGCCCGCGCCGGCCGCGTCCTGCTGTTTGAGCCCGGGCGGCAAGTCCTGTGCCGTGCGGCGCTCCCTGTTTTCCTGCTTCGAGCAGGTCATCGTTGGTCGATCCGGTTACGTCGACTATCGTTAATTTGGCATCCATAACGGTTGCTACCTCCTAAGTTAATAAGGCAATCGCGTAATGGTGTCGAGAGATAGACACAATGTGAAGCCTTTGTCGCATTTGGACAATTTAATGTTAACACGTCAACAACGACTAAAATGCGCTATCCTCTCTTGGTCGATGTAAACACGTCAACAACTCAAAGGAGGCTAGTGATGGGTTTCACGATTCTTGGAACAGGCTCGGCGCTTCCTGAGCGCAGTGTTTCCAATGACGAGCTGTCTGAGTTCCTCGATACCTCGGATGAGTGGATTTTTACCCGCACAGGTATCAAGAGCCGCCACGTCTGTACCACCGAGTCACTTGACGACCTTGCCGTAGCGGCGAGCGAGCGGGCACTCCAGGTGTCCGGAATCGACGCGAGCCAGCTGGATCTGATCGTCTGCTCGACGACGACGGGTGACCACCTTGTTCCCGCTGAGGCGTGTGCCGTTGCTGAGCGACTAGGAGCGGCGTGCCCTGCCTTCGATGTCTCGGCGGCCTGTGCCGGCTTCGTGTTTGCGCTCGATGTCGCCGAGGGCTATATCGAGCGCGGTCGTGCCGAGCGCGTGCTTATCGTTGCTGCTGAGCAGATGACGCGCGCGCTCGACTGGACCGACCGTGCCACGTGCGTGCTCTTTGGCGATGGCGCGGGTGCTGCGGTCATAGGGGCTGGGGGAGACAACCCTCTTGCCGTTGAGCTTTCGACAGCGCCCGACGTCGAGACGTTGCGCGTTCCCGGTCTGGTCGGCACCTCGCCGTTTAAGGACTCCGCAGATAGCGCGAGCGTGCTGTCCATGAATGGTCGCCGCGTGTTCAAGTTCGGCGTCAACGCCATCTGCGACACGGTCCATAAGCTTGCGAGCGATGCGGGCATTTCGGTCGAAGACATCGATCATTTTGTATTCCATCAGGCTAACGAACGAATCCTGAGTCAGGCGGTCAAGCGTCTCGGCGTGCCAGACGAGCGCGTGGTTCGAACGCTACGCGAGACCGGCAACATTTCGAGCGCCTGCATTCCCTTTGCGTTTGACCGGCTGGCACGTACCGGCGCACTGAATGAGGACGACACCATCGCCCTCGTTGGATTTGGCGCCGGCCTGGATATAGGTGGCTATCTGCTTCGTTGGAAGTAGTCGCACATAGGAAATAAAAACGCCCCTAGGGCACAAACAAAGGAGAACTACCATGGCAGATCAGAAGACCTTCGAGCGCGTTTGCGACGTTATCCGCGAGACCGCTGGCCTTGACGAC
>JAXKGH010000062.1:0-89260 GCA_036550475.1 Collinsella sp.
CGTCGCCAAGGCGTGCTGCGAGGCCTACATGGCCGAGGTCGCCGGAGTCAACGAGAATGCCGACCAGGAAGGCGAGGTGGCGTAAGCCATGGCAGACGCTAAGGATTTCCTGTTTGAGATCGGTACGGAGGAAATGCCCTCTGCACCGCTGAACAATGCCGTCAAGCAGCTTGGCACCCTGATCGCCAAGGGTCTCGACGAGGCCGGTCTGGCCCACGGCGAGGTCCGCGTGATCTCGAGTCCGCGTCGCCTGGCTGCACTCGTTGCCGACGTCGCCACCGCGACCGATGAGGTTCACGAGGTCAAGCGTGGCCCCGCGGCCAACATTGCCTTCGACGCTGACGGTAACGCCACCAAGGCCGCCCAGGGCTTTGCCCGCAAGTGCGGTGTGGCTGCCGAGGACCTGGCCCGTCGCGAGGATACTGACGGTCGCGAGTATGTGTTCGCCGAGAAGAACATTCCCTCCGCACCGGCTACGCCGATTCTGACCGCTCTGTGCGAGAAGACTATCGCTGGCCTGCAGTGGCCCAACTACCGCAGCCAGCGCTGGGGTCACGAGCATGCGACCTTTGTTCGTCCGGTCCGCTGGATCTGCTGCCTTCTGGGCGAGGACGTTGTGCCCGTGTCGTTTGCCGACGTGACGAGTGGCAACACCACGCGTGGTCATCGCGTGCTTGGCCCCGGTGACCATGTGGTCGCCAGCCCCGCCGTCTACGAGCAGGTGCTCGAGGACGCCGGCGTGCTTTCTGCCGAGCGCCGTCGCGAGGCCATCCTTGCCGGTATCGCCGAGGTCGAGGCTGCCCGTCCCGGCTGCCATGTCGATACGCCCAAGAAGGTCTTTGAGGAGGTTATCAACCTCTGCGAGTGGCCGACGGTGCTCGTCGGTACCTTCGATGAGGAGTTCCTCAAGGTCCCGCACGAGATTATCTGCGAGTCCATGCTCACCAACCAGCGCTACTTCCCGATCTATGACGGCGAGGGCAAGCTCACGCGTGAGTTCGTGGTCGTCTCCAACAGCAAGCCCGAGAATGCCGAGCGCGTGATCGACGGCAACGAGCGCGTCGTGCGCGCCCGTCTGGACGACGCAAAGTTCTTCTACGAGGAGGACCTGAAGATCTCCCTCGACGAGTTCCGTGAGCGTCTGGCCAAGGTTGCCTTCCAGGAGAAGCTCGGTAGCGTGCTCGCTAAGTCCGAGCGCATCGAGCAGCTCGCGCTCGCTATTGCCCGCGAGGCACACCTGGGTGCTCATCTGGCAGCCGACGCCGGCCGTGCCGCGCACCTGTGCAAGGCCGACCTGGTGTCCAACGCCGTCGTCGAGTTCACGAGCCAGCAGGGCGTGATGGGCGGTTATTACGCGACCGCGATGGGGGAGAACGACGAGGTCGCCCACGCCATTCGCGATCACTATCGTCCCCGCTTTGCCGGTGACGAGCTGCCCGAGGGCACCGCTGGCTGCATCGTGGCCTGTGCCGACAAGCTCGATACCATCGCCGGTATCTTTGCCATCGGCGAGCCCCCGACCGGCTCTTCGGACCCCTATGCGCTGCGTCGTGCCGCTATCGGCATCATCAACATCCTGCGCGACCGCCTGCCGATCGACCCCACGTCGCTCATCGACTTCGCTCTCGAGCTCTACAGTGAGCAGGGCATTGAGTTCGACGCCGGCGAGGTCGCCCAGCAGGTTCGTGACTTCTTCCACGGCCGCCTGGTGAGCATGGCCCGCGACGAGAAGATTCCTGCCGATACCGTTGCCGCCGTCTCCGCGGTGCACATCATCGCCCCGTCCGTCTTCTTCGCCCGCTGCGCCGCCCTCGACGAGGCCCGCAAGAACGACGCCGAGACGTTCGATAACCTGGCGACCGCCTATGCCCGCGCCGCGCACATCTCCAAGCCCGAGCTGGGCGCGGAGTACGACCGCGCCCTGATGGGCGAGGTCGAGCTCGCGCTTGCCGATGCCTCCGAGGCTGCTCAGACCGCTGTCGACGCCGCCCTTGCTGCCGAGGATTACCCGGCCGCATTTGCCGCCCTTGCCGCCCTGCGCGCCCCCATCGACCGCTTCTTCGACGAGGTCATGGTCATGGACAAGGACGAGCAGCTTCGCGATAATCGCCTTAAGCTGCTCAACCGCTTCGAGGCCGTTTTCTCCGGCATCGCAAACATCGGTGAGCTTGCTCGCAAAAAGTAAGCCAGCCTGCGCATAAGCGCAAAAGGAGCCCCGCATGGATTGCCCGGTCACCGCTCGTCCCACCGTTATCGTTATCTCCGACTCGCTCGGTGATACCGCTTGTGAGGTGGTGCTTGCGGCGTCCGGGCAATTTGATGAAGGGGCTTTTCGTCTCTTGCGCCTGCCCAAGGTGAACTCGGTGGAGCAGGTCAAGTCGTTTGTGGGTCCGCGCGTCGATGCCGATCATCGCGATATTGCCGTGTTCCACACCATTGTCGATCCGGCGCTTCGCGCCCGTGTGCTCGATTACCTGGGCATGCTGCATGTCCGTTCGGTCGACCTGATC
Organism: Collinsella sp.; assembly: GCA_036550475.1. Taxonomy (GTDB): domain Bacteria; phylum Actinomycetota; class Coriobacteriia; order Coriobacteriales; family Coriobacteriaceae; genus Collinsella. The sequence continues at coordinate 2,511 of JAXKGH010000062.1, forward strand.
GGCCCGACGCTCGCCGTGCTGTCGTCGCTCATCGGTGTGCCGCCCAAGGGCGTTGCGGGCGTGATTCACAAGACCGATGACCGCTATTTCCATCGTATCGAGGCCATGGAGTATTTCGTTGAGCACGATGACGGGCGCGGCTGCGACGATCTGTCGGGTGCCGATATCGTGCTGCTGGGCGTATCGCGCACGTCCAAGACGCCGCTGTCGATGTATTTGGCCTATCAGGGCTACAAGGTCGCCAATGTCCCACTGGCGCATGGCATGGAGCCGCCCAAGTCGATTTACGAGGTCGACCCGATGCGCCTGTTCGGCCTGATTTCGACCGTCGATGTGATTTCCGAAATTCGCGATAGCCGCTTGGGCGATGACTACGCTCGTGCCGTTGCCGGCTCCTATGCCGAGCCTGAGAGCGTGCACAGCGAGCTCGAGGAAGCCCGTGCGCTCATGAAGCGCCTAGGCTGCTTTGTGGTGCGTACCGACGGCAAGGCCATCGAGGAAAGCGCTGCCGAGATCATTAGCCACTTGGAGGAAATCCAAGAAGCCCGTGCCCGCCGCGCCGCCCGTCGAGCCTAATAGTAGCAGCATTTTGATAAAGCGATTTAGCAAAAATATCGCATCTGACCTGCACTTTCTTACAGTGGTATCTTCATAAGGTAACCACCTTTACCTACCGTTTACCGCCAGTTTTAGCACGTTTACCAAACCGCGCATCCTCTGCTTAAGCCCGCTCAAAACCCGCCGTATAGTTCCCTCACGGCCCGCATTTGGCGGGTCGATTCGTTACCACGGTCGTGCGCGTAAGTGCATGAAAGGGGAAGTATCGTGAGCGATTGCAAGAGGGTTTACCGTTTTGGAACCGACGCCCAGGGCACCTGTGTCACTGAGGGCGACAAGTCCATGAACTTCGTGCTTGGCGGCAAGGGCGCAAACCTTGCCGAGATGAGCCGCATCGGCCTGCCGGTTCCCGGTGGCTTTACCATTACCTGCCAGACTTGCGTCGAGTACTCCGGTGCCGGCAACGTGTGGCCCGAGGGCGCACTCGATGAGATCGTTGCTGCCGAGGCGGACCTCGAGGCCCGCTGCGGCAAGAAGCTCGGCGACGCCTCCGATCCGCTGCTCGTGTCGGTTCGTTCGGGCGCTCCGTTCTCCATGCCCGGCATGATGGACACGGTCCTCAACTTAGGCCTCAACGACGATTCCGTTCAGGGGCTCATCGCCCAGACGCAAAATCCGCGTTTTGCTTGGGATAGCTACCGCCGCTTTATTCAGATGTTCTCCAACGTCGTTATGGGCGTTGACGCCGACCTGTTCGAGAACGCCCTGACCCAGGCCCGTCTGGTCGCCGGCGTTCGCGTCGATTCCGAGCTTTCGGCTGAGGACCTGCAGGAACTCGTCGAGACCTTTAAGGGCATCTTCTCCGAGAACGTCGATGCCTCCCTGTATCCCGAGCTCGAGGTCGCTGACGGCAAGCCCGTCTTCCCGCACGACCCGGAGCTTCAGCTACGCCTTGCCATCCAGGCCGTCTTTGGCAGCTGGATGAACGAGCGTGCCTGCATCTACCGCAAGCAGCATGGCATTTCCGACGACCTCGGCACCGCCGTCAACGTGCAGGCCATGGCCTTTGGCAACAAGGGCGAGACCTCTGCGACGGGCGTCGCCTTTACGCGTAATCCGGCCGACGGCACCAAGGAGTTCTACGGCGATTTTCTGGTTAACGCCCAGGGCGAGGACGTCGTCGCCGGCATCCGCAACACCGAGCCCATTGCCGACCTCAAGACCACCCCGGGCCTCGAGTCCGCAGGTGAGGAGCTCGAGCGCGTGTTCCTGACGCTCGAGGATCATTATCGCGATATGTGCGATATCGAGTTCACCATCGAGCAGGGCAAGCTCTGGATGCTCCAGACCCGCGTGGGCAAGCGCACCGCCACCGCCGCCCTGCGCATCGCTATCGAAATGGTCGAGGAGGGCCTGATCACCCGCGAGGAGGCCGTGAGCCGCATCGATCCCGCGCAGCTCGACCAACTCCTGCACCCGCAGTTTGACGCCTCCAAGAAGTACGAGGCGCTGGCCAGCGGTCTGAACGCCAGCCCCGGTGCCGCCGTGGGCGAGGTCGTGTTCTCGAGCGACGACGCTGTCGCGCGCGCCAACGAGGGCCGCAAGGTCATTCTGGTTCGTTGGGAGACCAACCCCGACGACCTGAAGGGCATGGTCGCCGCCGAGGGCATCCTGACCAGCCACGGTGGCAAGACGAGTCATGCCGCCGTTATCGCCCGCGGCATGGGTACGCCCTGCGTCTGTGGCGTTGAGCGCTTCCATATCGACGCCGCCGAGAAGGTCGTGCGCATCGAGGGCAGCGACCGCGTGCTGCGCGAGGGCGATGTCATCTCCATCGACGGCACCCAGGGCATCGTCGTCGACGGCGCCGTCGACCTGGTCTCCGCCGAGCTTACCGGCGATCTGGACACCATCCTGTCCTGGGCCGACGAGATTCGCCTGGACGAGACCTGTGGCCATGCCAACCATGTGCGCGTCAACGCCGACAATCCCGAGGATGCCGAGCTTGCGCTCGAGTTTGGCGCCGAGGCCATCGGCCTGTGCCGCACCGAGCACATGTTCCTGGGCGACCGCAAGAACATCATCCAGAGCTTTATCCTGTCTGACGATGAGGCCGTGAAGCAGCAGGCCCTGGCCGACCTGCTCAAGGTTCAGACCGAGGACTTCCTGGCGATGTTCAAGACCATGTCCGGTCGCGATGTGGTCGTCCGCCTGCTCGATCCGCCGCTTCATGAGTTCCTGGATAATCCTCGCGAGCTCGAGGTCGCCATCACCAAGAAGGAAGCCGCCGGCGCCAGCGAGGAAGAGCTTGCAGCCCTGCGCGCCCGCCTGCGTCGTATCGACGGCATGGTCGAGTCGAACCCCATGCTCGGCCTGCGCGGCGTTCGCCTGTCCGTCGTCTTTAGCGATCTGCCGCTCATGCAGGTTCGCGCCGTCGCCACGGCCGCTGCCCGCCTTATCAAGGAGGGCGTCGACCCGCATCCCGAGATCATGGTTCCGCTCGTTTCCATCACGGCTGAGCATGTCCAGACTCGCGAGGTTATCGAGCGCGTAATCGCCGAGGTTTCCGACGAAGAGGGTGTCGAGCTCAATATTCCCGTGGGCACGATGCTCGAGCTGCCGCGCGCCTGCATGGTCGCTGACGAGATTGCCCATCACGCAGACTTCTTCTGCTTTGGCACCAACGACCTGACCCAGACCACCTTCGGCTTCTCCCGTGACGATGCCGAGGCCAAGTTCATCCCGCTGTACATGCATAAGAAAATTCTGAAGGACAACCCCTTCGAGACCATCGACGCGGCGGTGCTGGAGCTCGTGCGCATGGCCGTGGAGAAGGGTCGCGCCACCAACCCCGACATGCACTTTGGCGTGTGTGGCGAGCACGGCGGCGACCCCAAGTCCATCAAGGGCCTGTTTAACGTGGCCGACGTGGACTACGTGTCCTGCTCGCCCTACCGCGTGCCCCTCGCACGCCTGGCTGCCGCTCAGGCCAAGCTCGAGGCCAAGCGTTCCGCCTAACGTTTTGGGTTTATACGCCTAGCGTAGCCCCCCTTCATGCCGTCCGTCTCATTCGTGAGACGGACGGTTGTCATGTGCGGGTTTTGTCTTTTTGTCTGCGTAAAAAATTGTTCTTGCAGCAGAAACCCGCGCGTGTATACTCGAATACGTTTGTTCAACTACGTGCCGGCCAAGGTGGTACGGCACCTCTAGAAGAGTAAGGAATTGCACATGGATTACATCCGCGCAATCGAGCGTCAGCAGATCCGCGAGGACATTCCTCAGGTTCGCGTCGCCGACAACGTCAAGGTTCACTACCGCATTAAGGAAGGCGACCGCGAGCGCATCCAGGTCTTCCAGGGCGACGTCATCCGCATGGCCGGCGCCGGTGCCCGCGAGACCTTCACCGTCCGCAAGATGTCCTTCGGTGTCGGTGTTGAGCGTACCTTCCCGCTTCACAGCCCCAAGATCGCCAAGCTCGAGGTCGTTCGTCATGGTCGCGTCCGTCGCGCCAAGCTGTACTACCTCCGCGACAAGGTGGGCAAGGCTGCTCGCATCCCCGAGAAGCGCTAAGAAGATCGCAGCGTCTGTCCACTCGTTTGGACGTAAGGGTCACCTTCGGGTGGCCCTTCTTTTTATCTGATTTGCATGCAAGGAGGGCCTGGTATGGCCAATATGACGAGCTTGGTTTCGGCATCGCAGGTTGCCGGCGAGCTGGCGAGTGCCACGTTTGAGGAGATCCCCGCCCTCGTGGAGCATTATCGCGAGGATCCGCGCCAGCAGGTGATCAAGGCTTGTGAACGCGCCCTCAAACGCCATGCCAAAGAGCTTGCCGAGCGCGAGCGCGTCAATGGCATGTACGAGCTTATGCATGAGCTTGGCGGCGATGGGGTGGTCGTTGGTGTCGACGAGGTGGGTCGCGGATCGGTGGCCGGTCCCTTGACCGTGTGCGCCGTGTGCCTTCCTATGGAGCCGCGCGTCTGGGGTATTAACGATTCTAAAAAGCTCACGCCGGCGCGCCGCGAGTTGCTCTCAGTGAAGATTGCCGAGGTGGCGACGGCGATCGGTTTTTGCCATATCGCGCCGAAGGATATCGATGAGATGGGCATGGCCCGCGCTATCCGTACCGCCGTTGCGGGTGCCGTGGCCGATACGGGGCTCGAACCCGACTGCGTCCTCATGGACGGTAACCCTCTGGGTGCCGTTCCCAACGAGCGCGACGTGGTCAAGGGCGATGCCAAAATCGCCTGCATCGCCGCGGCGTCCATCATGGCCAAGGTCACGCGTGACGAGATGATGGTCGAGTACGACGCCGAGTATCCCGAGTACCATTTGGCCGAGTCGAAGGGCTACGCGAGTCCCGAGCACATCGAGGCCATTCGCAAACATGGACTTTGTCCGCTGCACCGCGTGAGCTTTTGCGGAAACTTTCTGCAGACCGAGCGGCTTTTCTAGGTCAATTGTGGAGACAGGGACCTCTGGGGTTTTATAAACCTGCTGTTAGCGGGCCGCATGCAACACCATTGCTGCATACGGCCCGTTTTTTGTCGGCATTTGGTCAGCTTTTGGTTAGCTTCCGGTACTTACCCGCATGAAAGGCGCCCTCATCATCGGGGCACTGCAGTGTGCGGGAAAGGAGACCCCATGAGTGCCGCAAGCAAAAAGAGCAAGACACAGCAGCTCAAGGAGCGTTGGGAAAACGGCGAGCTCGACTGCGGGGCGATGACGCCCGAGTTTATCAAGGGACTCAGTCCCCGCGAGCTGGGTATGCTGGGCGAGCTGATCACCATCGACTACTTTAACGAGCGCGGCTACACCTTGCTGGAGCAGGGTTATCGTTGCGCCGAGGGCGAGGCCGACCTGGTGCTGCTCGATGAGCTCGACGATGTCGTGGTGATGGCCGAGGTCAAGACCAGACGCGTCGCATTGGATTGCAACACGCGGGTCTTTCCCGAGGAGGCCGTGGATGCCCAAAAGCAACGCCGCTACCGCCGCATCGCAAGTTGCTATCTCATAGAGCATTATCCGCTCAAGGCGATTCGCTTTGATGCCGTGGGTGTCACCATCCGCGGCGGGCATATCGCCGAGATCGAGCATCAGTACAACGCGTTCGATTGGCAGGTGTCGTGATGGCGTTCGAGACGTTTGCCGTTCACGCGGCCTGCATCCGCGGCGTCGAGGCGATTCACGTCACGGTCGAGGTTTCGCTTGCTGGCGGCGTTCCGGGCATTCAGATGCTCGGCATCCCGAGTATGGAGGTGATGGAGTCACGCGGTCGTATTCGCTGCGCGATGCGCTCCGCCGGGTTCGAGATCCCACGCTCGGGCATTACGGTCAATCTGGCGCCCGGCGATATTCGCAAGACCGGTAGCGGCTTTGATCTGCCCATCGCCATCGCGGTTCTGGCGGCCGATGGTCAGATTCCCCGCTACAACCTCGACCGCTGCCTCATTGCCGGCGAGCTCGGTCTGGACGGCACGGTGCTTCCCGTCAAGGGCGAGGTGGCGTTTCAGCTGCTGGCTCGCGACATGGGGCTGTCTTTTATCGCCGGCAGATCAGACCAGCATGTGCCGCTCGCGGGCGTGGATTGCGGATTCATCGATCATTTGTCTCAGCTTGCTCATGGTATGGGCGATGCCGCGCGACACTACTTGGATTCTGAGGGCGGTGAGGCGACCTTTGAGCCCGAGCTCGACTATGTCGACGTACTGGGGCAGGAAGTTGCCAAACGCGGCATGGCACTGGCGGCAGCGGGTGAGCTCGGTTTACTTATGATCGGGTCCCCGGGATCGGGCAAGACGATGCTTGCGCGCCGTATGACCGGCATCCTGCCTGAGCTTTCCGTTGAGGATCAACAGGAGGCGCTGTGCATCCATTCGGTTTTGGGTGAGAACATTGATGGCTTGTTGGCGGGTCACCGGCCCTTCCGCAGTCCCCACCACAGTATTTCGACCGCAGGCCTTATCGGCGGCGGGCGCCCGGTGCACCCGGGAGAGATCAGCCTGGCTCATGGCGGCGTGCTCTTTTTGGACGAACTTGCCGAGTTTCCCACGGGTGTGCTGCAGACGCTGCGTCAGCCCATCGAACGCGGCTATGTGAGGATCGTACGCGTCGACGGGGCCTTTACCTTCCCGTCGCGCTTTCAGCTGCTCGCTGCGAGCAATCCCTGCCCCTGCGGCTTTTTGGGCGACCGCGAGGTGCCGTGCCGCTGCTCGGCATCGATGGTCGAGCGCTATCGGGCAAAGCTGCGCGGTCCTTTGGCCGACCGTATCGACATGATGATCGATGTGACCCGTCCCGATCCCCAGGTGATTATCGAGGGCGCGGAGGGTATGTCGTCGGCCGAGTTGCGTGACTACGTTGTGCGCGGTCGCGCTTTTCGCGCCTGGCGCGAGTCTCGTATGGACGATGCGGATGCCGAGGCCGAGGATGACGAGACGCGGTCCATTGACGGCGTCGTTTCGACCTTTGAGCTCGATGATGCTGCCGAGAAATGCGTACTCGGCCTGTCCAAACGCACACATCTTACAGGGCGTGGCATCGTGCGCCTGGTTCGCATTGCGCGCACGATCGCAGATGTCGCCGAGAGCGAGCAAGTGACACAGGACCACGTGCTCGAGGCGGCGATGTACCAGGGAAGGAGGGACCAATGATGGCCGAGGGGACCTTCGAGCTGCATCCAGGCGACGCGTTGTATCCCGAGACCGTTTTGGAGCTTTCTGATGTACCCCAGACGCTTTATGTGCGCGGCAACCCCGAGGTGCTTTCGACGCCCGCGCTCTCTATCATCGGCGCGCGCAAGGCCTCGCCGTATGGTCTTGCCGTGGCAGAGCTTGCGGCAAAGGTGGCGGTCGAGGCGGGCGTGACGGTTGTTTCGGGCGGCGCGGTCGGTTGTGACCAGGCCTCGGGTTGGGCTGCGGTCAACGCCGGCGGCAAACACGTCGTGGTGCTGGGGACGGGCGCCGACGTGGTCTACCCGCGTTCGAGCGCGGGGCTTATTACGCGCACGCTCGATATGGGTGGCGCGGTCGTGTCGATCTCTCCGTGGGGCATGGGTCCGCGCAAGTTTGCCTTTCCGCGCCGCAATCGCGTGATCGCGGCCCTGTCGCAAGCCCTCTTTGTATCCGAAGCGGGTATGCCTTCCGGGACGTTTTCTACAGCCGAGGCTGCTATGGATTTGGGGCGCGAACTTCTTGCTGTGCCGGGGTCGATCCTATCGCCCGAGTCGCGTGGCACGAATTACCTCATTGCAAACGGTGCCTGCTGCATCATCGACGAGGAATCTATCGAGATGGCAATCTCACGCATCTACGGCACCCTGCGCTACTCGCGCCCCGATGCTCCCGGCATTGCCGACCTGAATCCAACACAGCAGACCGTGATGCATGCGCTCATCGCCTCTCCGCTCAAGGTCGACGACATCGCGGCGCTCGTCTCGCTCGATGCTGTCGGCGTACTCAAACTCTTGGGTTCGCTTGAACTCGAGGGTCTTATCGAGCGCATGATGGATGGAAGGTATGCGCCCTCCAAGTTTGCCCTTCACGCCCAGACACCCTTCGGTCACAATGGAAAACGTGTCAATTAGAAAGGTGTTTGCAGATGCAGTTCGATCAGGTGACAGTTATCGGTGGCGGTCTGGCGGGTTCGGAGTGCGCGATCCAGCTGGCAGATCGCGGTTTTGCCGTAAAGCTGTGCGAGATGCGCCCCCAGGTGAGCTCCCCGGCTCACCATACCGATCACCTGGCAGAGCTCGTCTGCTCCAATTCGTTTAAGTCGACCCGTCCGGATTCCGCGGCTGGTTTGCTGAAGGCCGAGCTTGAGCGCATGGGTTCAGTCCTGCTCGATTGCGCCCATTGCGCGGCTGTTCCCGCCGGCGGTGCCCTGGCGGTCGACCGCGTCAAGTTTTCCGAGCTTGTCGAGGCCGAGGTTGCCGCTCGTCCCAATATCGAGGTCGTGCACGGCGAGGTCACGCAGATTCCCGAGGGTCACGTGGTCATTGCCGCGGGCCCGCTGTGTTCACCGGCGCTGAGTGAAGAGGTTATGAAGCTCGTCGGTGGCGATGCCCTGGCATTCTTTGATGCGGCGGCGCCGATCGTCGATGCCTCCACGCTCGATATGGACGTGCTGTTCTCGCAGTCGCGCTACGAGGAGCAGGGGGGCGGCGACTATCTCAACGCTCCGCTCAATAAGGAGGAGTACGAGGCCTTTATCGAGGCGCTTACCACGGCCGACCGCGTGGTGCTCAAAGACTTTGAGGGCGGCGATCTGTTCCAGGCTTGCCAGCCTGCCGAGGAAGTTGCACGCACCGGCAAGGATGCTATTCGCTTTGGCGCCATGAAGCCCGTCGGCCTCACCGACCCGCGTACCGGACGTCGCCCCTGGGCGGCGATTCAGCTGCGTGCCGAGAACAAGGAGAAGACCGCCTATAACCTGGTGGGCTTCCAGACCAACTTGACCTTTGGCGAGCAGAAGCGCGTCTTCCATATGGTGCCGGGCCTGGAGAACGCTGAGTTCTTCCGCTACGGTGTCATGCACCGCAATACCTTTGTCGACGCCCCGCATGTGCTCGATGGCACCTTTGCCGTGCCCGGTACCGGTGTGCGCCTGGCCGGTCAGATCACCGGCACCGAGGGGTACATGGAAGCCGTGGCGACAGGTCTGCTCGCGGCGCTCAACACCTATGCCGAGGCTATCGGTGCCGCGGGCGTCGAGTTGCCGCGTGTGGGCGCCCTGGGTGCGCTCGTGGGCTATGCGACCGATCCTGCCACCGTGGGCTATCAGCCCATGCATGTCAACTTTGGCCTGGTGCCGCCACTCGAGGATGGTAAGCGCCGCAGCAAGCGCGACCGCTACCAGGCCTATGCGGACCGTGCGCTCGAGGCCCTCGATGCCTACTTGGCCACGCGTTCCGACTTGTTTGGAGGCGACCGGTCATAGCCTTTGACCTGTACGACACCGTCGACTCGTTTATCGCCTATATCGCACGCGTTGAGGGGCTTTCTCCCAACACGGTGACGGCCTATGGCTCGAGGCTGGAGCGCTTTGCTGCCTGGTGCGAGCGCGAGGATATTGATGCTTTCGCTGCCGACGTGCGCACCATTCGTCGCTATCTTGCTGAGCTTTCGCGTGAGCAGGTGGCTCCCCGAACCCTTGCGGCGCATCTGTCTGCCATTCGCTCGCTCTATCGCTGGATGGCTGCCGAGGGGATTGTCGAGGGCGATGCGGTCTCGGCGATCGCATCGCCCAAGCTGCCGCGTGACCTGCCGGGCGTCCTTACGACCCAGCAGGTCGAGGCGCTGCTCAAGACGCCTGATACCTCAACGCCCGCGGGACTGCGCGATGCAGCGATGCTCGAGCTGCTCTATGCATCCGGCGCCCGTATCTCTGAGCTCGCAGCACTCAATGTGGAATCCATCTCATGGTCCGAGCGCACGCTGCGCCTGTGGGGCAAGGGAAGCAAGGAGCGCATCGTTCCTCTGTATCGTCGTGCGCTCGATGTGACGCGTCTCTATATTGAAGAGGGGAGGCCGGAGTTGCTCGGTCGGGCAAAGCGCCGCGACCTCGCTACCGGGCCGCATCCGCTGCTTATATCGGCGCGCGGCAATCGCATGAGCGCCGCGATGCTCCGGCGGCGGTTCCATACGCTGGCGACGCTCGCCGGCATTCCGGCCGACATCGCCCCGCATGCGATGCGCCATACCTTTGCGACCGACTTGCTCGAGGGCGGTGCGGACCTGCGCTCGGTTCAAGAGCTGCTAGGTCATGCGAGCCTGTCCACGACGCAGATCTACACGCATCTCACACCCGATCGGCTTAAGCGGGCTGTGGCTCAAGCCCATCCCCGCGGCGAATAGTGGCTGGGACGTCCCGCGCCGCACTCAGGTGTGTGGTTTTGATTGCGGGTTGGCAGGAAGAGGTATTCCTGCTATCATTCATCGGGTTGCTTCACGGCAACATGTTTTTATCACGCACGCGCGGCTACTTCATACCGTGGTGCCCGGGCTTTGGTAGCACATGTCCGGGTTGGTTTTGGAGGATGACCCCGCGCGGAGGCAAACCACAGGAGGTTTAACATGGCTACCAAGATTAATATCCGCACCCTGCTCGAGGCCGGCTGCCACTTCGGTCACCAGACCCGTCGCTGGAACCCCAAGATGAAGCCGTTCATCTTCGGTGAGCGCAACGGCATCTACATCCTCGACCTTAAGCAGACCATCCTCGACGCCGACCAGGCCTACACTTTCGTCAAGAACGTCGCCAAGGGTGGCAACGTGCTGTTCGTCGGTACTAAGAAGCAGGCTCAGGAGGCCGTCAAGAACGCCGCTGAGCGCGCCAACATGCCTTACATCAACCAGCGTTGGCTCGGCGGTATGCTGACCAACTTCGTCACCATCCGCTCCCGCATCAACCGCATGGAGGAGCTCGAGGCCATGGTCGAGGACGGCCGCATGGCTGTTCTGCCCAAGAAGGAGCAGGCTGTTCTCGGCAAGGAGCTCACCAAGCTCCAGACCAACCTCGGTGGCGCCCGCGACATGAAGGGTCTGCCCCAGGCTCTCTTCGTCATCGACACCAAGCGCGAGGAGAACGCCATTAAGGAGGCCCAGCGCCTGAACATCCCCGTCGTCGCCCTGATCGACACCAACTCCGATCCCGACGAGGTCGAGTACGGCATCCCCTGCAACGATGACGCTATCTCCGCTGTCACCCTTATGTGCGAGCTCATGGCTGACGCCTGCCTCGCTGGCTCCGGCAAGGAGCAGGTCTCCGAGGCCGAGATGGCCGCTGAGCCCAAGGCCGAGTAAATCAGTCTTAGTTAATTCTTTTTCATCTCTTTGAAAGGAACCACAATGGCCCAGATTACCGCCGCTATGGTCAAGCAGCTCCGCGAGATGACCGACTCCCCGATGATGGAGTGCAAGAAGGCTCTCGTCGAGGCTGACGGCGACATGGACGCCGCTGTCGACGTCCTGCGTAAGAACGGCCTTGCCAAGGCTGCCAAGAAGGCTGGCCGTGAGACCAACGAGGGCGCTGTCGCCGCGTTCGTCTCTGAGGATGGCAAGACCGGCGCTCTGCTCGAGCTCTCCTGCGAGACCGACTTCGTTGGCTCTAACGCCAAGTTCACCGGCTTTGCTTCCAAGGTCGCTGAGGTTGTCGCTACCACCGAGCCTGCTGACGTCGACGCTCTGCTCGAGAAGCCGATGGGCGAGGAGACCGTTTCCTCCGAGCTCACCGAGATGATTCACATCATGGGCGAGAACATGAAGATCTCCCGCTTCGCTGCCCGCAAGGCTGAGAACGGCGCGCTCGCTTCTTACATCCACATGGGTGGTAAGATCGGCGTCCTCGTCGAGTTCGCCTTCGAGAAGGCTGAGACCGCTCAGGCTGAATCCTTCAAGACCTTCGCTCACGACGTTGCCCTTCAGGTTGCCGCCGTCGCCCCGATCTGCGCTACCCGCGATCAGGTTCCGGCCGAGACCGTCGAGCACGAGAAGCAGATCTACATGGCTCAGGCTGCCGAGTCCGGTAAGCCCGAGGCTATCCAGGAGAAGATGGCTGTCGGCCGTCTGGAGAAGTTCTACAAGCAGTCCGTGCTCACCGAGCAGGAGTTCATCAAGGACAGCTCCCTCACCATCAAGAAGTACGCTGAGCAGGTCTCCAAGGAGCTCGGCGACACCATTACCGTCGTTGCCTTTGACCGTCTGGTCCGTGGCGAGTAAATAAGCTCTTGTAGCTGGTAATGAGCAGGCTGTGGGTTTTACTCACAGCCTGCTTTTTCATGGCTCTTCTTAGAGCCTTTGATAGAATGTTGAGAGTTCAATCTAAAGGAGGATCGCTTTGTCCGACATCCGATATAAACGCGTGCTTCTTAAGCTTTCCGGCGAAGCACTGATGGGCGACGGCCAATATGGCATCGACCCCAAGGTTACCGACCATCTTGCCAAGCAGGTCAAGGAGCTACTCGCCGTTGGCCATGAGGTCGGCGTCGTTGTCGGCGGCGGCAATATTTTCCGCGGCATGGCCGGCGCTGCCGGTGGCATGGAGCGTGCTCAGGCCGACTACATGGGCATGCTGGCAACCGTTATGAACGCGCTCGCCCTGCAGGATGCCTTCGAACATAACGATGTTCCCTGCCGCGTGATGAGCGCTATCCAGATGAACGAGATCTGCGAGCCCTATATTCGCCGTCGCGCCATCAACCACCTTTCCAAGGGCAACGTCGTTATTTTTGCCGCCGGTTCGGGCAATCCGTACTTTACGACCGACACCGCCGCGGCTCTTCGTGCGTGCGAGATCGGCGCCGAGATTCTGATCAAGGCCACCAAGGTCGACGGCATCTATGACAAGGATCCCGTCAAGTGCGCCGATGCCGTCCGCTTTGACAAGATCACCTACCATGAGGTGCTCGTCCGCGGTCTGCAGGTTATGGATTCCACGGCTACGGCACTGTGCCAGGACAACCGTATGCCGATTTTGGTCCTCAACATCGATGGCGAGGACACCGTCAAGCGCGCGCTCGCGGGTGAGCCCGTCGGCACGCTCGTCTATCAGGAGGATTAAGCATGGCAGAGAACATCACCGCCCACATGGACAAGTCGCTCGAGTCCCTCAAGCATAACTTCTCCAAGGTCCGTACCGGCCGCGCCAATGCCAACATTCTGTCCGACATCACCGTCGATTATTACGGTGTTCCCACGCCGGTCACGCAGGTTGCCGCCGTCAAGACCCCGGAGGCCCACATGCTGCTCATCGAGCCGTGGGACAAGGCGCTTATCAACGCCATCGTCAAGGCCATCGGCGCTTCCGATTTGGGTATTACCCCCAACTCCGATGGCACCGTCGTTCGTCTGCCGTTCCCGGCTCCCACCGAGGAGCGCCGTCGCGAGCTCGTCAAGGAGTGCCGCGAGTACGCCGAGCAGGCCAAGGTGTCTATCCGTAACATCCGTCGCGACTTCAACAACAAGCTCGAGCGCGATGAGGAGCTCACCGCGGACGATGTCCGTCGCGAGCAGGCCAAGGTCCAGAAGCACACTGATGAGTATGTCGCCAAGGTCGAGGAGCTTCTGAAGGAAAAAGAAGCCGAGGTCATGGAGATCTAAGGTGCAATACGACGAGCATAAACTGGTCGAGTACTTTGCCGACGCCCCCGCGGGCGTCGGTTTTTCCGACCTTGACCTCAATAACATTCCGCACCATATCTCGTGCATCATGGACGGCAACGGTCGTTGGGCCACATCGCGCGGTCTTGCACGCACCGAGGGCCACAAGGCGGGTATCGTCTCCCTTCGTGAGATTATTACCGCCTGCGTGCGTCTGGGCGTCGACGTGCTTTCGGCCTATGCGTTTTCTACCGAAAACTGGAACCGCCCGCAGCATGAGGTCAACGTCTTGATGCACCTGTTTGCCAAGACGTTCATCGACGAGCTGCCGCTTCTGAAGCGCGAAAACGTGCGCGTTGTCTTTTTGGGTGACATTTCCGCGCTGCCCAAGAAAACCCGTGACGTTTTTGAACGCGGTCTTGCCGAGTGCGCCGATCACACCGGCATGACGCTGGCGCTTGCCGTCAACTACGGCGCGCGTGCCGAGATTACCCGCGCTGTCCGTCAAATCGCACTCGACGCTGCCGCCGGTAAGATCGATCCTGGCGCAATTGATGACGACATGGTGGCTTCCCACCTCTATACCGCCGGTCTTCCCGATCCTGAGCTTGTGATTCGCACCTCTGGTGAGCTGCGCCTTTCGAACTATCTGCTGTGGCAGGTGGCTTATTCAGAGTTCTACGTCACCGATACCTATTGGCCCGACTTTGATCGTTGGGGCCTTGTCGACGCCATTTTGGCCTATCAGGGCCGTGACCGTAGGTTTGGTGGACTGAGCAAGACCGAGGAGGCTTAATCGTGTCCGATCGTCCCAAGGCATCTGCTCCCAAGACGCCTGCGCGTAAAGCTGCCACTGCGGGAGCGCCTGCAGCGAAGAGCGGCAGCGGTTCGTGGCTGGCGGGCTTTATTACCCGTGCCGCCGCCGGTATCGTCTACGCCGTTGTCTTTATCCTGTGCCTGGTTTTGGGTATCGTGCCTACTGCCATCTTTGTTTCCGTCATGAGCGGTCTGTGCTGTTATGAGTTTTTCCGTATGACGAGGCTCGATGGCAAGATGGCTAACGAGCGCATGGGTATCGCTGCCGCCGTACTCTTTCCGCTGTCGGCGTTGGGCGATTCGATGTTGCTGAATGCCCTGCTTTTTGCCCTGATGCTCGCTGTGGGCATTTGGTATGTCTGGTCGCCGCGTACCCGCATCTCTGATGTGGCCGTGACGCTCATGGGTCCCATCTACACTGGCTTTATGCTGTCGGCTATCGTGCTGCTGCGCGATGCCGTGCCCGGTTTTGCCGGCGCCCTGCTTTCAGTGGGCGTTTGCGCGTCCCTTTGGGTCTCCGATTCGTTTGCCTACATTGTGGGCAGCCGTATCGGCAAGCACAAGATGGTTCCCAAGATCTCTCCCAAAAAGAGCTGGGAGGGGTTTGTCGGCGGCATCCTGGGCTCGGTTTTGATTTGGCTCATTCTGTGGGCGACGCACTTCTACAAGCTCAGCCTGCCCTATGCGCTGCTGTGCGGCGTGGTCGTGTCCATTTTGGGCGTTATCGGCGACCTTATCGAGTCGCGCATCAAGCGTGGCGTGGGCGTCAAGGATTCCGGCAACCTTATCCCGGGCCACGGCGGTATGCTCGATCGTAGCGATTCGCTTATCTTCGGCTGCATCACCGCGCAGCTGATGCTGATGATCGGAGGCGTGCTGTAATGTCATTCCAGACGACGTATGGCTCCGATGGACGTCTCCGTGTTGCCATCCTGGGCTGTACGGGCTCTATCGGCACCCAGGCGCTCGATGTGTGCCGTCAGCATGCCGATCGCCTGCAGGTGACGGCGCTATCCGTTAACTCCAGTACCTCCGAGCTCGTTGCCGCTGCCCGCGAGTTCTCGGTTCCGGCGGTTGCCGTGGCCGATGTCGCTCATGGCGATGACGTCGTGCTGCAGGAGTTGCCCGAGGGAACGAAGCTCGGCGTTGGCACGCAGGCGGTTTGCGAGCTCGCGCGTCGCGACGATGTCGACTGCGTGCTTGTCGCTATTGTGGGTGCCGCCGGTCTCGAGGCGAGCCATGCGGCCTTGACCTCGAATAAGCGTCTTGCCCTTGCCAACAAGGAGTCCCTCGTCGTCGGTGGCGACTTGCTTATGCCGTTGGCGCAACCGGGCCAGCTTATTCCAGTCGACTCTGAGCACTCCGCCATCTACCAGTGCTATCTGGGGGAGAACCCGCGCGAGGCTCATTGTATTTGGCTCACCTGCTCGGGCGGTCCGTTCTTTGGCCGCGCGCGCGACGAGCTAGATCGCGTGACGCGTGCCGATGCCCTCGCACATCCCACGTGGGCCATGGGTGCCAAGATCACCATCGACTCCGCCACCCTCATGAACAAGGGCCTGGAGCGCATTGAGGCCATGCATCTGTTTAACTGCGACCTCGATTTCATTAACGTGGTCGTGCAGCGTCAGTCCAAGATTCACTCTATGGTCGAGTTTGCCGACGGCTCCGTGATGGCGCATCTCGGTGCTTCCGACATGCGTATTCCCATCCAGTTCGCGTTCTCGTATCCCGAGCGTTGGGATACCCCGGCGCCTCGTATCGATTTCCGCGAGCTGGGGCAGCTCACGTTTGATGCTGCCGACATGGATACCTTCCGCTGTCTGGCACTGGCCGAGCGTGCCGGCAAGACGGGTGGCACCATGCCGTGCGTGCTCAATGCCGCCAACGAGGTCGCCGTCGATGCCTTCCTGCGCGATGGCTGCAGCTTTACCGATATCGATCGCATTGTGGAATCCTGCATGGATGCCCACGATATGCAGGAGGTCGATTCGTTTGAGCAGCTTCGCGACATCGATGCGTGGGCGCGTGAAAAGGCTGCGCAGGTACTCGCCGCAACCCGTTCCTAACCCATAAGGATTGCTTTTTCGTTTTATGGATACTGTTCTGAGCGTTCTCTCATCGGTCTTTTGGGGCCTGCTGATGCTTTCCGTCCTCGTGTTTTTGCACGAGGGCGGCCACTTTTTGGCGGCGCGTGCCTGCGGCGTCCGTGTGACCGAGTTCTTTTTGGGCCTGCCGTGCCGCTTTGACATCCATTACACGTCGCGTCGCATTGGAACCAAGTTTGGCGTGACCCCGCTGCTGCTGGGTGGCTACGCTGCCATCTGCGGTATGGATCCGACCGATGTCTCCTGCGCCGATCGCGTGCTCGCGGCTATCTACCGTCATGGTCGCGTGACCGTGGCCGACCTTGCTGTCGAGCTCGAGCTTTCCGAGGAGGATGTGCTCGAGGCTTGTGCTCTGTTGCTGGGCTGGGGCTCCATCGCTCCCTGGTATGAGGAAGGGGAGAAACCCTCGCCGAGCTACTATCCCACCAAGTATCAGACGCTGCCGCGAGACGCGGCGGGCTACACCACCTTTGACGGCCGCCGGTTCGATCGAGAGCATGCGACTGCCGAGGGCGATGTGTGGGAGCTGCCGTGCGGCGAGGCTGATTTCTTGGCGCAAGAGCGCTCGCACACTTATCTTGGCCAGGGCTTTCTCAAGCGCGCCTTTATGCTGCTCGCGGGCATTCTCGTCAATATCCTGACGGGTTTTTTGCTGCTTATGAGCATCTATTCCATTGCGGGTGTCACCGTGCCGATCGATACCAACGTGATCGGTCAGGTTGACGAGGGGTCTATTGCCGCCAAGGCGGGTATCGAGGCTGGTGATGCGATCCTTTCGGTTGACGGTGTATCGTGCTCCACATGGATGAACGTTTACGATGCTATCGGCAAGGCCGCCGGTAAGGACGATATCGCCATCGAGTACGAGCGTAACGGCAAGCAGCATTCGACCACGGTTGCGCTCAAAGAGGACGAGCGGTTAGGTGTGTATGCTTCTACGGAGGTAGTCCGTTTGGAC
The DNA here is from genome assembly GCA_036550475.1 of Collinsella sp. Classification (GTDB taxonomy): domain Bacteria; phylum Actinomycetota; class Coriobacteriia; order Coriobacteriales; family Coriobacteriaceae; genus Collinsella. Next base: position 20,045 of record JAXKGH010000062.1, read on the forward strand.
CCCATCACCTCGGCGCGTCTGTCATTCTCCTATGTCGTGCAGACCGCGGAGGGCGTGATGCGCCTGCTCCAGCCGCAGCATACGATGGAGATTCTCGATCAGTCTTCTTCGATCGTGGGTATTAGCGTTATGTCCTCACAGGCTGCTGCTGCCGGCCCCGTAACGTTCTTGTCGTTTGCCGCGCTCATTTCGTTCTCGCTGGGTTTTATGAACTTGCTGCCCATCCCCCCGCTCGACGGGGGAAAGCTGGTTATCGAGATCATCCAAATGGTCGCCGGTCGCGAGCTGCCACTCAAGGTGCAGACAATCGTCAGCTATGTCGGCATCGCGCTCTTTGCGCTGCTGTTTGTTTATATGCTTCGTTCCGACGTCCTTCGATTTATTTTGTAGGGGAGTGTTTGGATTGTCTTTATCCCATCCTTTGCCGCGCGAGCTGACGCGCCCCGTATATGTGGGCGGCGTGCAGATCGGTGGTGGCGCGCCGGTGGTGGTTCAGTCCATGACCTGCACCGATACCGCTGATGCCCAGGCAACGCTTGCGCAAGTGTGCGCGTTGGCGCAGGCTGGCTGCGATATCGTGCGCGTGAGCGTGCCCACCGAGGCCGCGCTTGAGGGTTTCCGCACCATCTGTGCCGAGTCTCCGGTGCCGATCGTCGCCGATATTCACTTTAACCATAAGCTCGCCATTGGTGCCGTTGAGGCCGGTGCTGCCAAGCTGCGCATCAATCCCGGCAATATCGGCGATTGGGCCAAGGTTGACGCGGTGATCGATGCTGCTGGTGCCGCGGGCTGTGCGATTCGTATCGGCGTCAATGCCGGTTCACTCGAGCAGGATATCGCCGAGCGCGAAGACCTCACGCAGCCCGAAAAGCTCGTGATGTCGAGCGAGCGCTTCGTCAAGCACTTTGAGGACCGCGGCTTTACGAACATCGTGCTTTCGGCCAAGGCCCATAGCGTGCAAACGACGCTCGATACCTATCGAGCCCTGTCGCGTGAGATTCCCCACGTTCCGCTTCACCTGGGCGTAACCGAGGCGGGTACCAAGCTTCAGGGCACCATTAAGAGCTCGGTGGGCCTTGGTATTCTGCTGTCTGAGGGTATTGGTGACACCATGCGCGTCTCTCTCACGGCCGATCCGGTTGAGGAGCCGCCGGTTGCCTGGGGTATTCTGCAGTCGCTGGGCCTGCGTCGCCGTGGCCCCGAGATTGTCTCGTGCCCCACGTGCGCCCGCTGCCAGGTTAACCTCATTCCCATCGCCGAGGAGGTCACCGAGCGGCTTAAGAACTACTCCGCGCCGCTTTCTATCGCTGTGATGGGATGTGCCGTTAATGGCCCCGGTGAGGCTTCTGATGCCGATCTGGGCGTTGCTTGCGGACGTGGTCAGGCTCTGCTCTTTTCGCATGGCCAGATCATTGGTAAAGTAGCTGAGGACCAAATTGTCGACGCGCTTATGGCCGAGGTCGACAAGCTTATTGAGGAGAAATAAATGACCCGAGCAATGTATATGTCTAAGCTCTATGCGCCGACGCTCAAAGAGGATCCGGCCGACGCCGAGCTTGCAAGCCATCGTCTACTGCTTCGTGCCGGCATGATCCGCAAGGAGGCCGCCGGCCTGTATTCCTATCTGCCGCTCGCTTGGCGCTCGATTCGTAAGATCGAGAACATCGTGCGCGACGAGATGGACGCCGCCGGCGCCCAGGAGCTCATGATGCCCATTATGGTCGATGCGGAGCTGTGGCGTGAGTCCGGCCGCATCGATGCCTATGGCAAGGAGCTCGTGCGCTTTGACGACCGTCATGGCCGCGAGTTTGTGCTGGGCCCCACGCATGAGGAGACCGTCACGGCCCTGGTGCGCAACGAGCTGCGCTCGTATAAGCAGCTGCCCGTCAACCTGTACCACATTCAGGACAAGTTCCGCGATGAGTTCCGTCCCCGCTTTGGCCTGATGCGCGGCCGCGAGTTCATCATGAAGGACGCCTACAGCTTCTCTGCCACGCAGGAGAGCCTGCAGGAGGAGTACGACAAGATGAAGCAGGCTTACGCCAACATCTGCGAGCGCTGTTACATCAAGGCTCTGCCCGTTGTCGCCGACTCCGGCGAAATCGGCGGCGACACTTCCGTCGAGTACATGGCCCTGGCCGACGCCGGCGAGGCCTCGCTCGTGTACTGCGACGATTGCGGCTTTGCTGCCGATGACGAGGCCGCAAGCACCAAGGTCGTTGTGACCGAGGGTCCCGGCGACGGCACGCTCACCAAGGTCGAGACTCCGGGTATGGGCACCATCGAGGCCGTCGCCAAGTTCTTCGGCTTCCCCGAGAACGGCACGCGCAAGTCGCTGGCGTTGATTGACTCCGAGGGCAAGCCGGTCGTGGCCATTGTTCCGGGCGACCACGAGCTCAACGACTGTAAGGCCGAGCACGTCTTTGGCAAGGGCTATCGCATGATGACCGACGAGGAGCTCCAGACCTACGGGCTGCATAAGGGCTTTATCGGACCGGTTAACCTGCCCGAGGGCATTCGTCTGGTCTGCGACGAGAGTCTGCGCGAGTCCAAACAGTGGGCCTGCGGTGCCAACGAGGTCGACTATCACTTTACCGGCGCCTGCCCCGAGCGCGACTTTACCGTCGACGAGTGGGCCGACCTGGTTACCGTCGTCGCCGGCGATCCCTGCCCGCACTGCGGCAAGCCGCTGTCTGCTGCTCGCGGTATCGAGGTCTCCCAGGTCTTCCAGCTGGGCACCAAGTACTCCAAGGCCATGGGTGCCACCTTTATGGACGAGGACGGCAAGGAGAAGCCGCTTATCATGGGTTGCTATGGCGTTGGCGTGTCTCGCTCGCTCGCTGCCGTCGTGGAGCAGCACAACGACGAGCACGGCATCGTCTGGCCGGTCTCCGTTGCCCCGTACGAGGTTGCTGTGATTCCGCTCGACCCCAAGAAGGAGGAGTGCGCTACCGTCTGCGAGCAGATCGTTGATGGCCTGTGCGCCGAGGGTATCGAGGTCGTCGTCGATGACCGTGACGAGCGTCCCGGCTTTAAATTTGCCGACAACGACCTTATGGGCTTCCCGTATCAGGTCGTTCTGGGTAAGCGTGGCCTCAAGAACGGCACCGTCGAGCTCAAGGACCGTGCTACGGGTGAGCGCGAGGACGTGGCGATCGACGAGGTCGTCGCCAAGGTCGCCGAGCTTGTGAAGGCGGCACGCCGTTAATCGGCGATTTCGCTTGTAGTTCGATATACGGGACGGCCCCGCATTTCTCCAGATAGGGGAGATGCGGGGCCGTCCTTTTATCTTGTCGGCGTACTCAATCGCTAAAAGGAAACCCCACAGCCCATGCGAGCTGCGGGGTTTCCTTTGTGCCTCCGATGCGAAATAAATCGCTCAGATATTACTGATAATCGACGACGTCGATCCAGTTCTTCAGGAACTCATCGTTCACGTTGCGCTTACGAGCGAGCTCGGAAGCGGCGACGATGCTCGTCCACTGACGCACGACCTGCATGGGCATGTCGGCACGGTCGCAGTAGAGCTCCAGGTAGGCCTCGGCCTGGTCCTTGCTGTTGAGGGCAAAGAGCAGGTAGGTGGTGGCAACGTCGGCAGCAGGGGAGCCCTGGGTGGCGTGTGCCCAGTCGCACACATAGAGCTGGCCGTCGTCGCCGACGATGACGTTGGAGGGGTTGAAGTCGCCGTGGCAGACCTTGAACTCCTTGGTCATGCCGTCCAGACGCTCCTGAAGGTTGTAGCGCGTGGTGGCATTGAGCTGATCAAGGCTGTCGATCATGCGGGCGAACTTGTCGCGCTGACGGTTGAGCAGCGGGGAGGTGTAGCCGTGGATCTCGATCTGGAGGTCGACGAACATCTCGAGGTACTCACCAAAGCGCTGGGGCTCGGCAGTCATCTTCTCGGCAAGGGTGGTGCCCGGAACCTTCTCGGTCACGAGCGCCCAGCCGTTGGCGTTCTCGAGCTGGGAAACCTCGAGAGCCTTGGGGCTGCGGATGCCGCACTCATTGATGCGGGCAAGATTCAAAGCCTCGTTGAACACGTCGGAGACAGGCTTGGTCTCGTTAAAGACCTTGACGATCTTGTCGCCCAGGTCGTAAACGACCTTGTTGCCACGGCGGACGAGCTCGGTCTTGGAATCGGGTAGCAGCATGGTTGCATCCTTTCAACGATGCGATAGAAGCGACGGCGGGGGTGTGTGAAACACCCGTGCACCCCCGCCGCAAAAAACCGTGCTAAAAACTAGCAGACGGCGTAGTCCTGGGGCTCGCGGCCGTAGTAGGCGTCCAGGTAGAGCTCCTTGATCTCGCTCATGAGCGGGTAGCGCGGGTTAGCGCCGGTGCACTGGTCGTTGAATGCCTGCTCGGTCATCTCGTCGAGGGTGTCGAGGAAGTACTGCTCGTCAACACCGTAGTCGGCGATGGTCCTCTTGACACCGATGAAGTCCTTGAGCTCCTCGAGCTTCGTGATGAAGTTCTCGAAGACCTCCTTGTCGTCCTTGCCCTCGATGCCGCAGTACTTGGCCATCTCGGCGTAGTTGTGCAGCGCGTTGGGGTAAGGATACTGGGAGAAGGTACCCATCTTGACGGGAGCCTCGGCGGCGTTGTAGCGCATGACGCGGGTCAGGATGACGGCGTTAGCGATGCCGTGGGGCAGGTGATGGAAAGCGCCGAGCTTGTGAGCCATGGAGTGGTTGAGGCCCAGGAAGGCGTTGGCGAAGGCCATACCGGCCATGCAGGAGGCGTTGTGCATCTCCTCGCGGGCGTGCGGGTCCTTGGCGCCGTTCGTGAAGCTGGAGGGCAGGTTCTCAAAGACGAGCTTGGCAGCGCGCTCGGAGAGGCCCTTGGTGTAGTCGGAAGCCATGATGGAGACGTAGGACTCGATGGCGTGGGTCATGACGTCGATGCCGGAGGCAGCGGTCAGGCCGCGCGGGGCGGTCATGCAGTTGTCGGCGTCGACGATAGCCATGTTGGGGAGCAGCGCGTAGTCGGCGAGCGGCCACTTGATGCCGGTCTCCTTGTCGGTGATGATGGCGAACGGCGTGCACTCGGAGCCGGTACCCGAGGAGGTCGGGACGGCGACGAAGTAGGCCTTCTTGCCCATCTCGGGGAAGGTGAAGATACGCTTGCGGATGTCCATGAAGTCCATGGCCATGTCCTCAAACTTGCACTCGGGGTGCTCGTACATCATCCACATGATCTTGCCGGCGTCCATAGCGGAGCCACCGCCGACGGCGATGATGACGTCCGGCTCAAAGAGAGCCATCTGCTTGGCGCCGCGACGTGCGCACTGCAGCGACGGATCGGGCTCGACGTCGTAGAAGCAGTCGTGGGCGATGCCCATCTCGTCGAGCTTGGCCTCGATGGCGCGGGTGTTGCCATTCTTGAAGAGGAACTGGTCGGTGACGATGAAGGCGCGCTTCTTGCCCATGACGTTGCCCAGCTCGTCGAGGGCGACGGGCGTGGAACCCTTCTTGAAGTAGACCTTCTCGGGAGCGCGGAACCACAGCATGTTCTCACGGCGCTCGGCCACAGTCTTAACGTTGATCAAGTGCTTCACCCCAACGTTCTCGGAGACGGAGTTGCCGCCCCAGGAGCCGCAGCCCAGGGTCAGAGACGGCTTCATGCCAAAGTTGTACAGGTCACCGATGCCGCCGTGCGAGGACGGGGTGTTGATGACGATACGGCAGGCCTTCATGACGTGCTCGAACAGGCTGATCTTCTCGGCCTGGGCGGGGTGCACGTACAGAGAGGCGGTGTGGCCCGGGCCACCGGCGAGCACGAGGTGCTCGGCCTTGTCGACGGCCTCCTGGAAGTCCTTGGCGTGGTACATGGCCAGGACCGGGGAGAGCTTCTCGTGGGAGAACTCCTCCTTGGCGGGGTCGGTGGAGGTGACCTCGGCGATCAGGATCTTGGTCTTGGCGGGAACCTCGATGCCGGCGAGCTCGGCGATCTTGGCGGCGGCCATGCCGGGGATGCGGTGATCGAGAGCGCCGTTCTTGAACATGGCGGCACGCAGGGCCTCCATCTCGGCACCCTGCTTGACGAAGTAGCAGCCGCGCTTCTGGAACTCGGCCTTGACCTGGTCATAGATGGTGTCGATGACGGTCACGGACTGCTCGGAAGCGCAGATCATGCCGTTGTCGAAGGTCTTGGAGTGGATGATGGAGTTGACGGCGAGCAGCACGTCGGCGGTGTCGTCGATGACGACCGGGGTGTTACCGGCGCCAACGCCCAGGGCGGGCTTGCCCGAGGAGTAAGCGGCCTTGACCATGCCCGGGCCACCGGTGGCGAGGATGATGTCGACGTCGCGCATGACCATGTTGGTCAGCTCGATGGAGGGGACATCGACCCAGCCGATGATGCCCTCGGGGGCGCCGGCCTTGACGGCGGCGTCAAGCACGAGCTTGGCAGCGGCGATGGTGCACTTGGCGGCAGCCGGGTGCGGGGAGATGATGATGGCATTGCGGGTCTTCAGGCTGATCAGCGTCTTGAAGATTGCGGTGGAGGTGGGGTTGGTCGTCGGGATGACGGCGCCCACGATGCCGATGGGCTCGGCGATCTTGGTGATGCCGTAAGCCTCGTCGCGCTCCAGGACACCACAGGTCTTGGTGTTCTTGTAAGCGTTGTAGATGTACTCTGCAGCGTAGTGGTTCTTGATGACCTTGTCCTCAAGAACGCCGCGGCCGGTCTCCTCGATGGCCATCTTCGCCAACGGGATACGAGCCTTGTTGGCGGCCATGGCGGCCTCATAGAAGATCTTGTCGACCTGCTCCTGCGTGTACGTAGCAAAAAGCGCCTGGGCCTCTCGCATCTGAGCGAGCTTAGCCTCAAGCGCCTCTACGTTGTCCACAATTGCGGGAGTAGTGTTTTCCGGTGACTTTTTCACCATTTGTGTCTCCTTGCGATCGGAGATTTACCCTACGCCTTGCATGATAGCAAGAAATAATTCGGTGAACGGCCAGATTCCTCTAAAAGGCACACTAAAACGCTTCAATATAATGAAGCGTTTTAACTAGAACTATCTGCCCGCTGCATCTCCCCGCTTATTGGGGACAGACTTACATGAGTGCTTTCACTCATTTGGGACAGACATCGTTTTGCCATTTTGCCGTTCTGGGCCTGTTATTGCCGCTTATTGGATATAAATAGGTTGCAGGCTCAGCATTTCGCGTTGCTTCTTTCCTTTTAGGTGTTGCCTGAACAGTTTTGAAAGGAGAGATTATGCCCCGATGCGCCCGCCCCTTTTCGATCACCGGCTATTACCACGTCTTTGACCGCGGCAACTCCAAACAGATTATTTTTGAAGATGACTCCGACCGTTATCGTTTCTTATCGGATATCTCGGACAGGTTTGCGCGCCATGAAGTGGCGGTGTTGGCTTGGTGCCTTATGGACAATCACTTCCATTTGATGGTTGATGACCCATTTGACAACCTTTCAAAGGCAATGCAGTGCGCGCTGACGGCATATGCTAAGTATTTCAATGGAAAAACGGGGAGAACGGGACATCTGTTTGACAATCGCTATTCGCGGGTCGCGGTTGAGTCGGACACGCAGGCGGTGCAGCTGCTCGACTATATTCATCTCAATCCCGTGAAGGGTGCGCTTGACTCGCTCGATGCGTACCGCTGGTCAAGCTATAACGCGTATCAGCTGGGCTATGATCCCTTTGACATCTGTGATGCGGCCCCTATGCTCGATATTGTCGGTGGCTCCCGTTGCTATTGCGAGCATCTCGAGGAAGTTGCCGGGCGCATCTGGTCAATGGAGGTTCTTCCACGCCGGCGGATCCCCGATGAGGAGGCCCTTTCTGTTGCGCGCGAAGTTCTGCCGAGCATAGATCCTGCACTGCTCAAAGCCCTGCCACGCCCCGAACGCGATGCGTGTCTGCTGAGGCTTAGGCGGGCGCATCTCACGGTCAAGCAAATTGCCCGTATCACCGGCATCGGCGCTACAAGCGTGACCAAGGCAACTGCAGGCTGGAAGGATGCTGCGTGAGGCAGGGGCCGGAGCCAGTCAGTGCGTCGCATGCGTGCTTCATGTCTGTCCCCAATGCGTGAAAGCACTCATGTAAGTCTGTCCCCAATGAGTGCTGAATAGATAGAAAAGAAACCGCCTTCTCAAAAGAAAGCGGTTTCTTATAGTTCTATGTGAACGCGAGGTCTTTGACCCGGAGAGTCCGAGGTACTTGTTGGTAAGACCTTATTTAGGAGCGCGCAACCTTGCCGGACTTGAGGCAGGTGGAGCAAACGTTCATCTTGCGACGGTGACCATCGACGACGACGTAGACGCGCTGGATGTTGGGGCGGAACTTACGGTTGGTGACGCGGTGAGAGTGGCTGATGGAGCGACCGGCAACGGGGTGCTTACCGCAAACTTCGCAAACTTTGGACATAACTGACCCTCCTTGGGCGACAAACGAACATGTCGCGTTAACAAACAAGCCTGAACTATAGCACAGAAGTCGCTCCCTGTGCGCAATCTACACAGAGATATTCCTCTTTTGGCGATAGTGCCCACGCCACGGCCCTGGACGTAGATCCGATTTGCGTGCAGCAGAGGGGATTATGCCAGCTCGTGCGTGTGTTTTCAAGCTCGTCCCACAAATATATATAGGTTTATGGAGCATTGGGCTCCGTTTACGGATTGCTCTGTATTTATGCTCGCAATTAAGCTCGAGGTTGGCTACACTATCCCTTGACCATTAAAGGGGTACGAGATACCCACATGGAATTACATAGCTGCCAAAGAGCAGCCTTTCCTGTGGGTGTCTGGTCCGCTTTAAGCGGTCGGGCATCTATTTTTTTGACTGTGTCAGCAGTCAAGACATGTGAGGAAGGAGATCGATGGGCACGACTTCCCCCAAGGCGGTCATCATGGACGAGACCGCCGTCAATCGAGCGATGACCCGCATCGCGCACGAGATTCTCGAGCGCAACGAGGGCTGTGAAGACCTCGCTCTGGTCGGCATCGTCACGCGCGGCGACCTTCTGGCAAAGAAGCTCGCCGAGGAGATCAAGGAGATCGAGGGCGTCGAAGTTCCGCTCGGCAGCCTGGACATCAGCTTCTACCGCGATGACTATGCGACCAATTTCGCTCCCGCGATCCACGCCACCAACATTCCCTTTAGCGTCGACGGCAAGCGCGTCGTGCTGGTGGACGACATCCTGTACACGGGTCGTACCATCCGCGCTGCTCTGGACGCTGTCATGGACCTGGGCCGTCCGAGCCGTATTGAGCTGGCAGTTCTCGTTGACCGCGGTCACCGCGAGCTCCCCATCTCGCCGGACTTTGTCGGCAAGAACGTTCCCTCGTCGCATGAGGAGAACGTGCACCTATATATGAAGGAAGTCGACGGCCACACCGCCGTCGAGATTAACGACGTCGCGCCGGGTTCCCACGTGGGCTCCGCGCCGCTGGGAGGTGAGTAGTACCGTGGCGTTCAACCATAAGCACCTGATCGACATTACCGAGTACTCCGAAGAGGATATCAAACTCATCCTCGAGACCGCCAAGGCGTTCTCCGAGGTCAACGAGCGTGCGATCAAGAAGGTCCCCACGCTCAAGGGCAAGACCATCGTCAACATGTTCAACGAGCCCTCGACGCGCACCCGCAGCTCCTTCGAGCTCGCCGAGAAGCGCCTTTCGGCCGACAGCCTCAACTTTGGCGGTTCCTCGACTTCTACGGTCAAGGGCGAGAGCCTCGTCGACACCGTCGAGACCCTCAACGCCTACAAGATCGACTGTATCGTCGTGCGCGACAAGCACGCCGGCGCGCCCTATATCGTCACGCAGAATTCGCCCGCGAGCGTTATCTGCGCCGGCGACGGCAAGCACAACCACCCCACGCAGGCCCTGCTGGACCTGTACACCATTTGGCAGCACAAGGGTGACTTCCACGGTCTGAAGGTCGCTGTCGTCGGCGACATCTCCCACTCCCGTGTCTGCGGCTCGCTGATCCCCGCCCTTAAGATCATGGGCTGCGAGACCTACGCCGTCGCCCCCGGCACGCTGCTGCCTCCGGCACCCGAGGTCCTGGGCTGCGACCACGTGACGAGCGATCTCGATTCCGTCCTGCCCGAGCTGGACGTCGTCTACATGCTGCGCGTGCAGCAGGAGCGCCTCGAGGGTGCCCCGTTCCCGACCATTCGCGAGTACCACAAGCTCTTCGGCCTGACCAAGGACCGCGAGAAGCTCATGAAGCCCGACGCGATCATCTGCCACCCGGGCCCCATCAACCGCGGTGTCGAGTTCGACTCCTATATGGCCGACCACCCCCAACGCTCCGTCATCCTGGAGCAGGTCTACGCCGGTATCTGCGTGCGTATGGCTATCCTGTATCTGCTGCTTGGAGGTGCCGATAATGGCCTTGCTTCTTAAGAATGCCCACGTCGTCGACCCGTCCGTCGAGCTTGACGGTGTCGTTGACGTCCTGATTGACGGCGACAAGATCGCCGAGGTCGGTGAGAATCTCGCTGCCGAGGGAGCCGAGGTCCGCGACCTTTCCGGCAAGTACCTCGTCCCCGGCCTGGTGGATATGCACGTTCACCTTCGCGAGCCCGGCTACGAGGTCAAAGAGGACATCGAGAGCGGCACCCGCGCAGCTGCCAAGGGCGGCTTTACCGGCGTGTGCTCCATGCCCAATACCGATCCCGTCACCGATAACGGCACCGTTGTGGAGTTCGTCAAGTCCCGTGCTGCCGAGGTCGGTCACTGCCGCGTCTATCCGTCGGGCGCCATGACCCGCGGTCTTAAGGGCGAGGCCATGTCCGAGATGGGCGATATGGTCGCCCACGGCGCCGTCGCCTTCACCGACGACGGTCGCGGCGTGCAGGGTGCGGGCATGCTCCGTCGTTGCATGGACTACGGCAAGATGTTCGGCAAGGTCTTTATGAGCCACTGCCAGGACGAGGACCTGGTCGGCCACGGCCAGATCAACGAGGGCAAGGTTTCGACCCGTCTGGCTCTCGAGGGCTGGCCGGCTGCCGGCGAGGAGCTCCAGATCGCCCGTGACATTGAGATCGCCAAGCTGACCGGTGCCAAGCTGCACATCCAGCACATCTCCACCTCTCACGGTCTCGAGCTCGTGCGTGCCGGTAAGGCCGCCGGCGTTCAGGTTACCTGCGAGGCCACCCCGCACCACATGTTCCTGACCGAGAACGACCTGGACGAGACCTACAACACCTCGCTCAAGGTCAACCCGCCGCTGCGTACCGAGGAGGATGCCGAGGCCATCCGTCAGGGCGTCATCGACGGCACCGTCGACGCTATCGTCACCGATCACGCTCCCCACACCCCGTGGGAGAAGGCCCGCGAGTTCGAGCTTGCGCCCTTTGGTATGATCGGCCTCGAGACCTCGCTGTCGCTCGTACTCACCGAGCTGGTCAACACGGGCAAGATGAGCATGGGCCGCATGGTCGAGCTCATGGCCATCAAACCGCGTGAGATCCTGGGTCTCGACCAGGTTCAGGTCAAGGCGGGCTTCGTTGCCGACCTGACCGTGTTCGACGCGTCCGCAACCTGGACGGTTGGCGAGGACGGTTACGAGTCGCGCGCCGAGAACTCCGGTTTTGCCGGCCGCACGCTCACCGGTCGTGCCACCGATGTGTTTGTCGGCGGTAAGCAGACGCTTGCCGACGGCTGCATCTGCTAGCATAGCCTTATCGCTTTTGTGCGCGGCGCCCTTGCGGTGCCGCGCTTTCTATTAGTTTGGACCATGCAACCGCATGGGGGATTGGAGCGTCTATGCCCACACCTTCCACTGCACGCATGCACGACTTCGAGGTCGTCTCGAACCGGGAGATTGCCGACGGCATCTTCTCGCTCGTCATCTCGGCCCCCAAGCTTGCAAGTGCGCTCAAGCCCGGTCAGTTTGCGAACATCGCCGTACCCGGCGATGCGTCCTCGCTGCTTCGCGTGCCCCTGAGCTACTACCGCGCCGACGCCGAGGCTGGCACCGTCGAGCTGTGGTACGCCGTCGTGGGCGACGATACCCGTCGTTTGTCCCAGATGGGCCCTGGCTCCACCTCTAACCTGCTGGGCCCCGGTGGCCGTGGCTGGATGGTACCCGAGGGCACCAGGAAGGCCCTGCTCGTCGCCGGTGGCATCGGTGTTCCGCCCGTGCTGTGTCTTGCCGGTATGCTTGCCGAGCAGGGCGTGGATGTTGACGTGTGCCTGGGCTTTGGCACCGCTTCCAAGGCCGTGGGTGTCGATGAGTTCCGCTCGCTGTGCGATACGGTCAACGTTTGCACCGACGACGGCTCGCTCGGCACGCACGGTTTTTGCACCGATCCTGCCGCCGAGCTGCTCGGCGAGGGCGGCTACGACTATGTGGCCAGCTGCGGCCCCGCTGTCATGATGAAGAAAGTCGCCGCCGCTGCCGCCGAGGCCGGTGCGTACTGCGAGGTGTCGCTTGAGCGCATGATGAGCTGTGGCTTTGGCGCCTGCAACACCTGTAATGTCGAGACGGTCGACGGTATGAAGGGTGCTTGCATGTGCGGCCCCGTGTTCGATGCTTCCAAGGTGGTGGTCTTCTAGTGGGTACCGTGAACATGGCCGTCGATTTCGGCGGCGTCAAGATGCAGAACCCCATCAACACCGCAGCCGGTACCTTTGGCTACGGTTGGCAGTTCCAGAACTTCTTTGATGTTTCCCAGCTGGGCGCCATCACCACCAAGGGTTGCGCTGCCGAGCCCTGGCCCGGCAACCCCGCGCCCCGCATGGCCGAGATCCCCGGCGGTATGATCAACTCCGTGGGCCTTCAGAACCCCGGCGTGGCCGCCTTTGCCCGCGAGTCCGGTCCGTGGCTCGAACAGCTGTCCAAGGACGGCTGCCAGGTCATCTGTCAGGTTGCCGGCCACTCCGTCGAGGAGTTTGTCCGCGCGCTCGAGATGTATGTCGAGCTGTGCCCCTGGGCTGCCGGCTACGAGATTAACGTCAGCTGCCCCAATATTGCCGCCGGCGGTGCCGCCATGGGCTCCTCGCCCGAGGGCGCCTCTGCCGTTATGGCTGCCTGCCGTAAGGTGACCGATAAGCCGCTGTTCGTAAAGATGGCTCCGGTTAACGTTGCCGAGATTGCCAAGGCTCTCGAGGCCGCCGGCGCCGACGGCCTTTCGGTCATTAACTCCATTCAGGGCATGGCCATCGACGTCCATACCCGCAAGTCCCGCGTGGCCAAGCCCAAGGGCGGCCTTTCGGGCCCGCTGTGCCACCACATCGCCGTGCGCATGGTCTGGGAGGTCGCTCAGGCCGTCGATATCCCCATCAACGGCGTCGGCGGTGTCATGACCGGCGAGGATGCGGCCGAGTTTATCCTGGCCGGCGCCACCTGCGTGTCGGTCGGCATGGCCAACTTCGTCGATCCGTGCGCTTCGCTCAAGATCGCGCACGAGCTCGAGGCCTGGGCTGAGTCCCAAGGCGTGAAGGACATCAACGAACTGGTAGGTGCTTTCGAATGCTAGAGACCGATGCCCGCGACCGCGTAATCGTCGCTCTCGACTGCGACCGCGAGCGTGCGCTCGAGCTCGCCCACGAGCTTTCGGGCCATGCCGCCTGGCTCAAGGTTGGCATGACGCTCTATTACGCTGAGGGCCCCGAGATCGTCAAGACCTTTAAGGACCTGGGCTTTAAGGTCTTCCTTGACCTCAAGTTCCATGATATTCCGCATCAGGTTCGCGGTGCCGCCCGTTCGGCCTCGCTTGCCGGTGCCGACCTGCTCTCGGTTCACGGCTTGGGTTCGGGCGCCATGCTCGCTGCCTGCCGCGAGGGTGCCGAGGAGGCGCGCGAGGACCGCGCCAAGCTCGTCGCCATCACCGTGCTCACGAGCATGAATCAGGATGCCTTGAGCGAGATCGGCGTCGAGTCGCCCGTGGCCGAGGAGGCCGCCCGCCTGGCAAAGCTCGCTCAGGCCAACGGCATCGATGGCATCGTGTGCTCGCCGATGGAGGCTCACGACATGCGTGAGCTGCTGGGCCCTGATGCCCTGATCGTGACTCCGGGTGTGCGTCCGGTGGGTGCCGCCCTTGGTGACCAGTCCCGCGTGGCGACGCCTTCCCAGGCTATCGAGCGTGGCGCAAGCCACATTGTGGTGGGCCGTCCCATCACCGGTGCCGACGATCCGGTTGCCGCCTTTGACGCCATCGTCGCTGAGCTGGTCGAAAACGTCGCGTAAAAGATTCCCCTAAGTCACCACTTTTGGGTTTCATTAGCACAAAATAGCCCCTGTGCCTGCGTAAACTTTCCCATCCTTTGTGTGGAATCGCAGGTCAGGGGCTTAACTTTGGGCGCAGTATATTGCACTTTTTGCGGGTATCGTCTAACCTATGGAGCCGCGATTGGGCATTTTGTACGTTCTACGTGCTAAAATGCCAATTATTGAATCAGATATAACCCAACTATTTGGAGGTACGAATGGCACTCCCTCAGCTTACCGATGAGCAGCGCAAGCAGGCTCTTGAGAAGGCTGCTGCCGCACGTCACGCCCGCGCTGAGCTTCGCGAGCAGATCAAGAAGGGCGAGAAGTCCCTCGAGTCCGTGCTCAACTCCGATGACCCCATCGCTTCCCGCATGAAGGTTTCCACCCTCATCGAGTCTCTTCCTGGTTATGGCAAGGCCAAGGCCGCCAAGATCATGGAGGAGCTTGGTATCTCCGCTACCCGTCGCGTCCAGGGCCTCGGCGTCCGTCAGCGCGAGCAGCTCCTCGAGCAGCTGACCAAATAAGTGAGCGCTCAGGATTCCAAGCTCTTTGTGATTTCTGGACCGTCAGGCGCAGGGAAGGGTACGCTCGTCACTCGTGTGCGCGAGCGCCGCTCGAACCTGGGCCTGACGGTTTCGGCTACCACGCGAGCACCACGCAAAGGTGAGGTCGACGGCGTCAACTACTTTTTTCTGACGCGCGAGGAGTTCGACCGCCGCGTGGCAAACGGTGAGTTTGTTGAGTGGGCCGAGGTCCACGGTAACTGCTACGGCACGTTGGTGAGCGAGGTCACATCCAAGCTCGCCTCTGGCGCATCTCTGATTTTGGAGATCGATGTCCAGGGCGCCCTGCAGGTGAAGGAGCGTTTCCCCGAGGCCGTGCTGATCTTTATCAAGCCGCCTTCGCTTGAGGTGCTCCGCGAGCGTCTAGTCGGTCGCGGTACCGAGACGCCCGAGACGATTGAGCTGCGTATGGCAAACGCCGCCGATGAGCTTGCCCTTGCCGACCGCTACGACGAAGTCGTGGTAAATGACGATCTCGACCGCGCGACCGATGAGCTCGTTCGCGTTCTCGATATGCATGAAAGGATCTGAGGTCCGTGTCCGTTGTAAAGCCTTGCATTGACGATCTTCTGGAGAAGACCGATCACAACCGCTTCCTGCTCGCTTCGCTTGCCTCCAAGCGCGCCTGCGACATCAATAGCATGCTGCGTGGCCAGCACAACCGCGTGCTTGCCGTCCAGGATGTCGATGACATCACCATCGGGCTTTCCGGTGCCGACACCATCTCGATGGCTATGGACGAGATTGTCGACGGCGACATCTCTTACGACGAGGCCCGTTACGAGAAGGCGCTCGGCCACAAGGTTGCTGAAGCCTAAATGGCGGCTCGCGTCTGCCTGGTCCACTATCACGAGGTTGGACTGAAGGGTAAGAACCGCGCACATTTTGAGCATATCCTCATGGACAACATCAAGGCGGCCTTGGCCGCCTTTTCCGTGAATGCCGTGTCTCGAATTTCCGGTTATATCCTCGTGACCTTTAACGAGCATCAGGCCGACGAGGCGGCGCGTGTCATTCGCACCGTTCCCGGCGTTGCTCGCGTGTCTTTGGCGTATCACACCAATCGCGACCCTCAGGAGTACTGTGCCGCCGCCGTGAAGGCGCTGCGCGAGTTTGGTTCCTTCGATTCGTTTAAGGTGCACGCCAAGCGCTCCAATACCGACTATGAGCTCACCTCGATTGACATCAACCGTCAGGTGGGCGAGGTGTTGTGTGAGGCCTTCCCCGATAAAAAGGTTCAAATGCACGACCCCGATGCGATGGTGCACGTACTGGTGGTCCAGGGTAGCGTTTATGTGTACGCGCGCTCCGAGCGCGGCGTGGGCGGTCTGCCGGTGGGATCTGCCGGCAAGGTCGTGACGCTGCTGTCGTCGGGCATCGATTCTCCGGTAGCGACCTGGATGCTCGCGCGTCGCGGCGCGGTGTGCGTGCCGGTACATTTCTCCGGTCGTCCGCAGACGCCCGACACGAGCGAGTATTTGGTGCAGGACATCATCCGTGCGCTTGAGCCGGGTGTCCAGATCGGCCGCCTGTACGTGGTGCCGTTTGGCGACTGCCAGCGTGAGATTTCGGTCACCTGTCCCAGCAACCTGCGCGTGATCATGTATCGCCGCATTATGTATTCGGTTGCCGAGCGCATTGCACACATCGAGGGCGCCAAGGCCATCGTGACGGGCGAATCGCTTGGACAGGTTGCCTCCCAAACGCTTGAGAATATCATGGCCGTCAACGAGGCCGTGAAGATCCCCGTGTTCCGTCCTCTCATCGGTTCGGACAAGCAGGAGATCATCGCGCGCGCCGAGGAGATCGGCACGTTCGATATCTCGACTGAGGCCGCTCCCGACTGCTGCACGCTGTTTATGCCGCGTCGTCCCGAGACGCACGCTAAACTCGATGCCGTGCATGAGGCCTGGGAGTTGTTCGATCACGAGGAGATGATCGAGCGCCTACTCAAGCAGACCGAGTACATCGACTTCGAAAGCAACACGTATAAGGCCCCTAAGACCTTAAAACGCAAACATTCGGAGCTTGCTCCGCGTGAGATTTACCAAGATCACGAGTAAACTTGTGCATAGACCGACGATGCTCTTGCATCGTCGGTCTTTTGCTATCTGGGCATTTTGCGGCTAAGTGTTCATTTGCTGACGTGTGCCTGAATAAATGGACAGATTTGTGCAAGGTTTTGGTCAGCTTTTGGTTTGACCGCGAAAACCGGTTTTGGGGCGTGGCTGTTGCGGAACTCCTTTCCTGACACGATGTTGTTGGGAGGTTTTGCTATGGCGCAGCGCGAACAACACGAACGGGTCAAACGGATGGACCGCTTGGCGGACAAGCTGCTCGGTCATAAGGCAGTGGTGATGGCGATACTGGTCGTCATTGCGATGGCGAGTGGACTGGCGATGGCGAACCTTAGCGGCGGTGCCGGCGGCGTGTCGTTTGAGCACACTGATGGTTTGGGCTCGTTGGTGGAGCCGGGATCCGGCGATGCCTCGAGCGGAAAGATATCCGAAGGCTCTTCGCCTAAGGCGTCTGCCGCGGCAGAGGTCTATGTCGATGTTGATGGCGCCGTTGTGTCGCCCGGTGTATATCGCCTCAAGGACGGCGCGCGGGTGGCTCAGGCGATTGATGCCGCCGGCGGGCTGGTGCCCGAGGCGGACGTTACGGGGCTCAATCGGGCATCCAAGGTCACTGATGGACAAAAAATCCACGTTCCAACGGTAGGGGAGCAGCAGGCGTCCATTGCGGAAGCCGATGTTGATGGTGGGGCTTCCGCGTCATCGGGCGTGAGTGGCGCAACAGGTCTAGTAAACATCAATACGGCAAGCGCGGCAGAGTTGCAGACGCTCTCGGGCATCGGTCCCTCCATGGCCCAGTCGATTATCGATGAACGGACAAAGAACGGTGCTTTTGCCTCGGTTGACGATCTGATGCGTGTGTCGGGAATCGGCGAGAAGAAGCTTGCCAAAATCAAAGATTGCATCTGCGTATGAGTGCGACCGAGCGCGAGCGTGTGATGCCTCCGCGGCCCCTGCTTCCGTGGACGATGGCCTTGTGTGCCGGCATGTGCATGAGCTGCGCCTTGGTGCTTAACGTGGCCGCTGATGCGCTGCTGAGGGAGCGGGCGCCGGCGGTCGGGCTGCTATGGGCCATTCCCGTTGCGGCGGCGGTATTCGTTGTGCTGGCTCAATCTTGTGCGCGGCTTGCCCCTTTGAAGCGGTGGTTGTATGCCGCGTCCGTCGGTCTCGTGGCGGGAGCGGTCGTCTCGGCGTGGTGGGCTGTGGGTGCGCTCAGCGCCTCGAAGGCGCTCGACGGTCGAGCGGCAAGCGGCCTCGAGTTTATCGTGCAGGGCGATCCATCCATAAACGACGACGTGTATTCCTATACCTGCGAGGCACGCGCGGACGGTAAGAACTTGGCAACGGTTCGCCTATCGTGCGACCGCGAGCTCAAGGTCGGGGCGCACGTGCGTGTTATCGGTCGCGTTTCACGTTTTGAGAACGATGCGTATGGACGATCGCGCGTGCTCCGAGGCGAGATGCGCAAGGTTAAAGTCGTTCGGATTGTGTCGGCCGATGAGGGCTCTCCGGGACCGCTGCTTCGGCTGCGATATGGGCTGCTTGCGTCCATCGCGCCTGCGACCGACCCGGCGCGTGCACTCATAGCCGGTGTCGTCTGCGGTCGTTCGGCCGAACTGCGCGCCCAGCCGGCGGGCGACTGGTTTTCGGTAACGGGAACGGCGCATCTTATCGCCGTCTCGGGCAGCCATTTGGCTATCGTGGGATTTGTAATCGAGGGTGTATTGCAAAAGACTCGCTGCTCACGTGGTGTTCAGCGGGCGATATTGGCGATGGCGCTTGTGGGCTACACTGCCTCTACGGGCGCGTCTCCCTCGGCCGTGCGCGCGTGCTGCATGGTGTTCGCGACGCTTGTCGTAAACGGCGCGGGGCGTCGCCGGCACGGCGCATCGGCACTCTTCGTAACCATGTCCATCTTTGTGCTACTGCGGCCGACGGTGCTGTTCGAGATGGGCTTTCAGCTCTCGTGTGCCAGCGTCTTTGCCATTCTGTGCTTTTGCCCCTATGCGACCTACACTTTGGGTGAGCTGAGTGTGCCATCGGGCGTTGCAAGCATGCTTTCCGTCACGCTGTGCTCGCAACTGGCGACTCTTCCCATTACCATTCCCGCCTTCGGTACGTTCTCGCTCATTGCTCCGTTGGCAAATGCGGTCATCGGTCCGGTGGTGAGCGTACTGCTTGCTGTGTCCATCGTGCTGGTTCCCTTTTCGCTCGTGGCACCGTTGCGGACTTGGGCGCTCGTTGTGCCCATGATTGCCGCCCGTTGCGCGCTGTTTTTCGAGCAGCTGTTTGCCGCCGTGCCGGGTGCATCCGTGAGTGTGCCGCCCGATAGCATGTGGATTTACCTAGTGCCGTGTTTGCTGGCGGTTCTGCTGGTCTGGTGGCCGCGTCCCCGTGCACGTCCTATGGCGGTGGGGCTTGCATGCCTGGTGCTCTTGGCTGCGATTCCGTACGCCTACTGGGATCGATTCGCTCCGCCTTCGGTGACGGTGCTCGATGTGGGCCAGGCGGATGCGATTCTTATCCGCCAGGGCGACGCAGTAGCACTCGTCGACTGCGGGCTCGACGAGCGCGTGGTAGCGGCGTTGGTTCGCAATAACGTGCACCATATCGATGCCGTCTTTGTGACGCATTGGGATGAGGACCACTGGGGTGGTCTGCCTGCCGTGCTCGAGCAGTTTTCGGTCGGAACGATTGCCGTGGCGGCGGATGCGCTGGAGGATGCTCCTGCCGAGGTATTGAACCGACCTGGCGTGGAGTATCGGCAGGTGCGCCGTGGGGATACGGTCGATATCGGCTCATTTTGCGCCCGCGTGATGTGGCCATTCGAGTCCGTGGATGGCGAGGGAAATGAGGACTCGCTTGTCCTGCTGCTCTTTTATGTTCAGGAAGACAAGGGCCTGCGTATGCTCCTCACCGGCGATGCCGAGCTCGACCAAGAACGGGAATTCGTGCAGGAGGTGGGGGATATCGATGTACTTAAACTTGGGCATCACGGCTCTAAGGTTTCGGTCGATGGTGAGTTGCTGGACGTCTTGAAGCCTGAGCTTTCCCTCGCGAGCGCGGGCGAGGGGAATCGATACGGCCATCCGTCCGATGCCTGCATCGATGCCGTTAAGGAAGCGGGCGGTGTGTTCGCGTGCACTATCGAACACGGCGATATCACCATCACGCCGACCGCGAAGGGCTTTACGATGCGATGCCAGCGACCGTGACGACGTCGTTGGCGTGTGGTGGGCCCCTGGGCTAGAATGGCACGGAACGAATACGAAGGCCTGCGGGAGGGGAGCGCAATGTCCGAAATCGGTCTGCTGCCGGCATATCTGATCGTCGGTACCGACGGCGTCAAGCGCGATCACGCCGTCTCGCGTATGAAAGCGCGTCTGGAAAAGACGGGCATGGTCGAGTTCAACCTCGACGAGCGCGATATGACCAAAGACCCCGATATCGAGTCGATTATCGGATCGCTCAACACCTTTCCCATGGGCAGCGAGTTTCGCCTGGTAATCCTTGACGGCTGCTCAAAACTCGCCAAAGCGATCTCCGAGCCGCTTGTTGACTATCTGGCGAGTCCCAGCCCCACAACGGTCTGCCTCATCATTGCTGACTCGCTTGCCAAGAACACACGCCTGTATAAGGCGATCGCCAAGATCGACAAGAAGGCCGTGATCGATTGCTCCGGCACCAAGCGCTGGGAGCTTCCGCGCCGCGTGCAGCAGATGGCGACGCAGCACGGCAAGTCGATCTCGACGGCGGCCGCCGAGGAGCTCGTCTCGCGTTCGGGTGAAAACACGCGCATGCTCGATAACGACTTGGCTAAGCTTGCCCAGATGGTCGAGGCGCCCCAAATTGAGCTTGCCGATGTGGAGCGCTGGATTGTACGTACGGCCGAGGTCCAGCCCTGGGACTTTCTCAATGCGGTCTCGGCCCGTGACATGCGACGCTCGCTTGAGCTTTTCAATCTATTGCCCGCCAAGAGCTACGTGTGGACTTACACGTTGCTGTGCGGCCGCATCCGCGAGCTTATCGTCGCCAAGGCGCTCGATGCGCGCGGACAGGGTCGTGAGCTGGCCGCAACGCTCAAGCTCCAGTCCTGGCAGGTCAAGAATCACCTGACCTGGGCACGTCGCTTTTCGATGGCAGAGCTCGTCGCAGCGCTCGAGGGTGCCGTTGATGTGGAGCTCGCGCTCAAGGGTTCGGCCGATTCTGAGACCGCGCTTTTGCTCTGGATTACGAACATCTTGAGAAAATCGTGATGATACCTGCTTATTTGACAAATTCGTTCTATCCCTTTGAGGGGGAGCGTGCTATAGTAGGCGCTTGCATGACCTCACCGTGTCTCAGAGGTGTCATACATTTTTTGCAAGGAACTCGAAAGGAACTCCAGAAGTGGCAAACATCAAGTCTCAGAAGAAGCGTATCCGCACCAATGAGGCAGCTCGCATGCGTAACAAGGCTGTCAAGTCCGAGCTCAAGACGCTGACCAAGCACGTCCAGTCCGCCGTCGCCGAGGGCGACGCCGAGAAGGCCCAGGCTGCCCTCAAGACCGTCACCAAGCGTCTCGACATGGCTGCCGCCAAGCATGTTATCCACAAGAACCAGGCTTCCAACCGCAAGTCCGGTCTTGCCAAGCTCGTGAACAGCATCAACGCTTAAGTTGTAAATTTCACACCACACAGATTACGCGCATAAATGGAGCCTGTTTTTATGGAACAGGGTCCATTTTTTGTACCGCTCGGGTAAGATAGTCCGCATGAATACTTCAATTGACATTTCCCACATCCGCAACTTCTCGATTGTTGCGCACATCGACCATGGCAAGTCCACGATCAGTGACCGCATTCTCGAGCTCACCCATACCGTCGACGAGCGCGACATGGAGTCGCAGCTGCTCGACACCATGGATATCGAGCGCGAGCGCGGCATCACGATCAAGTCCAATGCCGTTCGCGTGTCTTATGACGCCGACGATGGCGAGACGTATCAGTTCAATTTGATCGATACGCCGGGCCACGTGGACTTTACCTATGAGGTCTCGCGCTCGCTGGCAGCCTGTGAGGGCGCGGTGCTCGTTGTCGACGCCACGCAGGGCGTCGAGGCGCAGACCGTCTCTAACGCGACGCTCGCCATGAACGCCAATCTGGACATTGTGCCGGCCATCAACAAGATCGACCTGCCCTCGGCCCATCCCGATGAGGTTAAGACCGAGATCGAGGATGACCTGGCGATCCCTGCCGATGATGCCGTGTGTGTCTCGGGCAAGACCGGCGAGGGCATCCACGATCTGCTGGAGTCCATTGTCTTTCTGATCTCTCCGCCCAAGGGCGATGCGAACGCGCCGCTCAAGGCACTCATTCTGGATTCATACTTCGACGAGTATCGTGGCGTCGTCGCCACGGTGCGCATCTTTGACGGCTCCATCAAAAAGGGCGATACCTTGCGCATGATGCAGGCAAAGGGCGACTTTTTGGTCGATGGCGTGGGCGTCAAGCGTCCCGCCGAGACCCCGGTTGACGCGCTGACGGTCGGCGAGGTCGGATACGTGGTCACGGGCCTGAAGGATCCCGAGGCCGTTCGCGTGGGCGATACCCTCACGTGGGCGTCGAATCCCTGCCCCGAGCCGCTTCCCGGCTACCGCGAGGCCAAGCCCATGGTCTATACGGGCCTGTTCCCGATCGATAACAAGGACTACGAGAACCTGCGTGACGCGCTCGATAAGCTGCACGTCAACGACCCGTCGTTGGTGTGGGAGCCCGAGACCTCGGTGGCGCTCGGTTTTGGCTTCCGCGTGGGCTTCCTGGGCCTGCTGCACATGGAAGTCGTCAAGGAACGCCTGGAGCGCGAGTTCAATCTTGACCTCATTGCCACGAGTCCATCGGTCGACTATCACGTCTACAAGACTGACGGCGAGATGATTGATGTCCGCAGCCCGCAGGATCTGCCCGAGGCTACGCGCATCGAGCGCATTGAGGAGCCCTACCTCAAGGCCAAGATTATCTGCCCGCCCGAGTATACGGGTGCCGTTATGCAGCTCGCTATCGAGCACCGCGGCATTACTACCGACATGATCCATCTCACGAGCAAGTCGGTCGAGATGCGCTTCGATATGCCGCTCGCCGAGCTCATCTTGGACTTCTTTGACCAGCTCAAGAGCCGCACCAAGGGTTACGCTTCGTTGGACTACGAGTTCAACGAGTACCGTCCCTCCGAGCTCGTTAAGCTTGATATCTTGCTTTCGGGCGACGAGGTGGACGCGCTGTCGTTTATCGTCCACAAGGACAAGGCCTACGGTCTTGCCCGTGGTCTGTGCGACAAACTTAAGGAGATCATCCCGCGTCAGCTGTTCGAGGTTCCCATCCAGGGTGCTATCGGCAACAAAATCATCGCCCGTTCTACCGTCAAAGCGCGTCGCAAGGACGTTCTTGCTAAGTGCTACGGCGGCGATATCTCGCGTAAGCGCAAGCTGCTCGAGAAGCAGAAAGAGGGCAAGAAGCGCATGAAGGCCATCGGCTCGGTCGAGGTCCCGCAGGAGGCCTTTATGGCGATCCTCAAGGTGGACGAGTAGGTCTATGGCGCTTTCCGAATACAGCAAGCGGCTGCTGGGCGCCTATGCCGAGCAGCCGTTCCTTATGGCTCCCATGGCGGGCGTAACCGATCCCGCTTATCGCATCATGTGCCGCCGCCGCGGTGCCAATCTCGCCTATAGCGAGATGGTGAGCGTGGCGGGCCTTGCCTATGCCAGCAACAAGACCTGGCGCCTGGTGCTACCGGCCGACGAGGAGCAGCAGATTTGCGTGCAGCTCTTTGGCTCCAAGCCCGAGCAGTTTGCGAGTGCCGTCGCCGCCGTCGAGGAGCGTGTGGGCGATCGCCTGTCATTGATTGATATCAACATGGCCTGTCCGGCTCGCAAGGTCGTTACTAAGGGCGAAGGCTCGGCGCTTATGCGCACGCCCGACCTGGCCGAGAAGATTGTCGAGGCAGCGGTGGGCGCGGCGCATGTTCCCGTGACCGTGAAGATCCGCAAGGGTTTTTATGCCGAGGACCGCAACGCCGCAACGTTTGCCCAGATGCTTGAAGGGGCGGGCGCCTCTGCAGTTGCCGTGCACGGTCGTTGTGCCACGCAGCTCTACACCGGCCAGGCCGATTGGTCGGTTGTCGATGAGGTTGCCGACGCCGTCGAAATTCCCGTTATCGGTTCGGGCGATGTGTTCTGCGCCGAGGATGCCGCGGAGCATCTGCGCAGTTCTGGTGCCAGCGCGGTGTTTATCGCGCGCGGCATCTACGGCAATCCGTGGGTGTTCGGTGATGCTCGCGCCCTTGCGCTCGATGGCATGCCGGTGCCGGCGCGCAGCTCCGTTGAGCGCCTAGACGCCCTGCGTGAGCACCTAACGCTGACGCATGAGCTCCTGCCGCTCATGTCGCGTGCCCGTACGTACGCAAGCTGGTACTTAAAAGGCATGCCCCATGCCGCCGCTTGGCGTGCTCATGTGGTGCGCTGCTCCACGTACGAGGAGTTCATGGCGCTGGTCGATGAGATCGAGCGCGATGTGGTGGCCTGCGAGGCTGCCCTTGCCGCCGGCGAATCGGTGCCCCCTCATCCGCTGGGGGCTTAAGGGTGGCCGTTACCGCGCTGTATGCGCACGTGCCGTTTTGCGCCAAAAAGTGCCGGTACTGCGACTTTGACTCACGCAGTTTTGCTCCGTGCGACCTGAGCGCTGCGCTCGATTTCTATTTTGAGCAGTTGTTCGCGCGTCTCGATGCTTTTGGCAAGGCTGGGGCCCTTGACCAGATCCGCACCGTCTATGTTGGCGGCGGTACGCCGTCGCTGGCGGGGGAGCGCCTGGTGGAGCTGGTGCGGCGTATTCGTGCGTGGTGCGCCCCCGTTGAGTTTACCTGCGAGGCCAATCCCGAGTCGCTGACCGCCGAGCTTGCCGCTGCGCTTGCCAAGGTTGGTGTCACACGCGTCTCTCTGGGCGTGCAAACGCTCGATAACACCGAACTTACCGCCATCGGCCGTATTCACGATGCCGATCGGGCGCTCGCCGCCATCGCGACGGTTAAGGACGCTGGGCTCGATGTGTCGTGCGACCTTATGTGCGGACTTCCCGGGCAGACCGCAGCGAGTTGGAAGCACACGCTCGATGGCGTGCTGGCGGCGGCTCCGCATCATGTGTCGGTCTACCCGCTTACGCTTGAGGAGGGGACGCCCCTTTATCGCATGGCGTGCCGCGACGAGTCGGTCGAGCCCGACGAGGATTTTCAAGCTTCGTGCATGGATGTGGCGCGTGAGCGTCTGGGTGCGGCCGGCTATCACCCGTATGAGGTGGCAAGCTATGCGCTCGACGGCCATGAGTGCGCCCATAACATTGCCTACTGGACCGGACGGGGCTACCTGGGCCTGGGTCGTTCTGCCGCGGGCATGCTCGACGCCGGGGATTTCGACCGTCTTGCAGGTTTGTTCCCCGGTGTTTCTTCTCGAGGCGTTGCGTACCGCGTGCGTCTGGTGCAACGTGACGATGACGCGACGGCGTTCGAGACTGAATATCTGTCGCAGCGTGAGGCTGCGGCTGAAGACCTGATGCTCGCTTGTCGCATGACGCGCGGTATTGCGTCCGATCTGTTGGTTCGTGCAGCTTGCGTCATCCCAACGGGCGAGCTGGCAGCTGCCTGCGATCGCGCGCTCGAATTGGGTCTTGCCACTTGGGTGCCCGA
Source organism: Collinsella sp. (assembly GCA_036550475.1). Classification (GTDB taxonomy): domain Bacteria; phylum Actinomycetota; class Coriobacteriia; order Coriobacteriales; family Coriobacteriaceae; genus Collinsella. The sequence goes on from JAXKGH010000062.1 coordinate 45,589, forward strand.
GACGCTCGGAGTCCATGAGGGACCCTTCACTTCGGCAGACGTCCTCGCGGGCCATGTCCGAGCTCGTCTGGCGCCGACACACCTGGGCTGGCTCGATGGAAATGTTCTGTTCGAGCTGTTTTGGGATCTAGCTTAGGCCGCTCGGGTAGAATTACCGGAATATATACGCTGCTGTGAGCAGGAGGTTGCCGCGCATGGCGACGATGAACGAAAAAGATTACTACGAGATTTTGGGTGTCTCCAAGGACGCCACCTCGCGTGATATTCAAAAGGCCTTCCAGCAAAAGGCCCGCAAGCTCCATCCGGACGTCAACAAAGAGCCGGATGCCGAGGAAAAGTTTAAAGAGGTTTCCGAGGCCTACGCCGTGCTTTCGGACGAGCAGAAGCGTTCGCGCTACGACGCCATGCGTTCGGGCAACCCCTTCGCCGGCGCTCCTACGGCTTCGCCCTATGGCGGCGGCTACGCCGGCAGCGCGGGCTATGGCAATCCCTTTGAGGGCGGTTTTCCCTTTGGTGGCGCCTGGGGCCAGCCGCGTCGCGGGCAGGCTGCCTACAATCCCGAGAACGGCGCCAACGTGGTCGTTGATATCAAACTCGACGCCAAGGAGGCCAAGGGCGGTGCCCGCAAGACCGTCCGCTACACGCGCTTCGATACCTGTAACAACTGCGGCGGTTCGGGCTCCGTTTCGTCTGAGCATGCCCATACCTGCCCGAGCTGCGGTGGCCGCGGCCACATCGACGTCGACCTGTCCTTCCTGTTTGGTGCGGGTACGTTCCAGTCGGTCTGCCCCGAGTGCGGCGGTTCCGGTAAGGTCGTGGCCGACCCCTGCCCTGATTGCGGCGGCAGCGGTCGTACTCGCGTAACCTCCGAGCAGACGATTGAGTTTCCTGCCGGCACGCACGATGGCGACGAGGTCCGCATTGGCGGCATGGGTCATGCTGGCACCAACGGTGCCGCGGGCGGCGATCTGGTCGGCCGCGCCCATGTTGAGGCCGAGCGCTTGGAAGGCAAAGCTCGTACCGGTTTTTACCTGATGGGCATCGTGGCGCCGTTTTTGGTACTCTCGGCCATCTCGGGCGTGTTCTCGGCCTTTGCCATGATGTGCTTTATTCCGTTTGCCATGGGCCTGTTCATGGTGCTTTCGGACGGCGTGCTTCATCGCAGCCTGCTGTGGTGGAAGCGCGGCGCGATGCAGTTTGCCAACGGTTTTGCCAACGGCTTCATGTTCGCGCTCGTGTCGGTTTGGTTCGCGAGCTGTTCGCAACGGGCCATGCTTTCGCCGTACCAAATGCAATAACATCAAACCCTCTGTTTGCGGTCGGCCCTGCTTGGGTATAGGACGCACTGTGACAATAATGAAAGTCGGAAGGATTCGGTCGTGTCGGAAAATAGGGATTACTACGAGGTGCTTGGCGTCGACAGGGATGCCGACGCGCGGACGATTAAGCGTGCGTTTCTAAAGAAGGCCCGTACCGTACATCCGGATGTTTCGGACGACCCCGAGGCCGAGACCAAGTTCAAGGAGCTCAACGAGGCCTATTCCGTTCTTTCCGATGAGCAGAAGCGTGCTAACTACGACCGTTGCGGCACTGCCGACGGCCCTGGTGGTTCGGGCTACGTCGATATCAACGATATCTTTGGCGGCATGGGCATGGACGACCTCTTCTCGTCGTTCTTTGGCGGCGGTGCCGGCGGTGGCGCCCGAAATCGCCGTGAGCGTCGTCGCGGCCGCGATATGGCCATCTCCCTTTCGGTGACCCTTGAGGAGGCGGCACTCGGCTGCAAAAAGACGATCAGCTATGACCGCCTTGCCCCCTGCGAGGATTGCAACGGCACCGGTAGGGCCGAGGGTGCACAGGAAAAGCAGTGCAGCCGCTGCCACGGCACAGGCTATGTCACGACGGTCCAGCGCTCGTTCCTGGGCCAGGTTCAGTCCTCTTCGCCTTGCCCTGACTGCCACGGCGAGGGCACGGTTATCGACCATCCCTGCGAGACCTGCGACGGTCAGGGCCGCACGCCTTCGCACGAAAAGATCGACATCGATATTCCCGCCGGCGTTTCGACCGGTCACCAGCTGCGCGTGAGCGGCTTTGGCGAGGCTGGCCTTCGCGGCGAGCCCTCGGGCGACCTGATTGTCAACGTGCGCGTTGCCGACCATGAGCGCTTTAAGCGCAACGGTGACGACCTGTACCTCGTGAGCGATATCTCGATTGCGCAGGCTGCGCTCGGCTGCGAGATCGAGGTCGAGGGCATTATGCCCGACGAGGTCGTTAAGGTGACGGTTCCCGCCGGCGCCCAGTACGGCGACACCGTGAGCGTCAATAATTACGGCATGCCGCGCATTGGCGGTGGCGGTTCGCGTGGCCGCCTGATCGTGCAACTGCGCGTGGTCGTTCCCACCAATCTTTCCAATAAGCAGCGCGAGCTGCTCCGTGCTTTTGCCGATGAGATGGGCGATGACGTCGCTTCCGGTAAGAAGTCGGTGACCGACCGTATCAAGAGTGCCCTCGACGATATCCTCGATTAAGGAGCCCGCGTGCTCGCACCCCATATTTCCGTTGTCAATCTCGGCTGCCGTGTCAACCGGGTTGAGTCTGACCGTATCACTGCCGATCTTATGCGCCTGGGCTTTGCTATTGTGGAGCCCCAGGATGCCGATTTGATCGTCATTAACACCTGTGCCGTTACGGGCGAGGCCGAGGCTAAGACCCGTAAGGCCGTCCGTCATGCGCTGGCCCATCCTAACGAGCCCTATGTGCTCGTAACCGGCTGCGTCGTCAACCTGCATCCCGAGGAGTTGCTGGAGCTTTCGGATCGCGTGATCGCTGAGCCGTCCAAGATCGATGTCGCCGATCGTGTCTGCGAGGTGCTGGGCGTTGAGTCCGATAGTGTTCCCGCCTGCAGCGATGGTGAGGTGGTCGATGCGCTCGGTCGCTCTCGCCTGGGCGTGAAGATTCAGGACGGCTGCAACCATCGCTGCACCTATTGCATTGTGTGGAAGGCGCGCGGCCCCGAGCGCTCCGTGCCCGTCGAGTCCGTGCTCGAGCAAGTTCGCGAGGCCCAGGAGGCCGGCGTGCCCGAGGTGGTGCTGACCGGTGTGAACCTGGGTGCCTACGATGGCAAGAGCGCGACCGACGAGCACGTCGAAATCGATGAGCTGCTCGAGGCCATCATGGAGCGCACGTCTATTCCGCATGTGCGCATTTCCTCGGTCGAGCCCATGGATATCTCCGAGCGCCTGCTTAAGGTTATGGCGCGCTACCCGCAGCGTATCGCCCCGTTTTTGCACCTGCCCGTGCAGTCCGGCTGCACGGCGACCCTGCATCGCATGGGCCGTCCCTATAGCGCCGAGGCCTTTGAGGACACGGTGCGTATGATTCGCGCCAACTTGCCCCAGGCGTCCCTTTCGTGCGATGTCATCGTCGGTTTTCCTGGTGAGACGGACGAGGAGTTCGAGGAGTCGCTGGCGCTGTGCCGCCGTGTGGGTTTCTCGCGTATGCACGTGTTCCGCTACAGCATGCGTCCCGGTACCCTTGCTGCCGACATGCCCGACCAGGTGCCACCCGAGGTTATGGCCGAGCGCAGCCGCCGTATGCGGGCCGCCGCACAGGAGCTCGCTATTGCCGACGCTCGTCGTCGCGTGGGCACGGTCGAGCGTGCCGTGCTCGAGTATGGTGACAACCTGACGCTCGGCTCTTTCCATCATGCCCGTCTTGACGATACCTGTGGACTTACAGCCCCGTGCCTGCTCGATGTTGCTATCATCGGAGTCGATGATTCCGGCTTGGTCCATGCACGCAGGGAGGTTCATGGAAGCCTCGAAGATTAGACTTACCGTTCCCGAGGGAATTGATCCCTCGTGCGTTTTGGGCGCCGGCGACGGCGTCCTTCGCGCGCTCGAGAGCTTGGTTCGCGCTCACGTGGTCGCCCGTGGCGATAGCATCGCCGTGAGCGGCGACCCGGACGAGGTCGAACTCGTGGCGCGCTTTTTCGAGCACGCTTTTCGCGAGGCGGCCGCCGGGCGCACGCTGTCTGCCGACGATGTCTCTCGCTGCCTGGCCGTCTTGCGCGACGGTGAGCACGAGGCTACGTCGCTTCGCGATGACGTGCTGCTTTCGTATCGCGGCCGCGTCATTCGCCCCAAGACGCTCGGGCAAAAGCGCTATGTGGATGCCATCCGCTCGCATACCATCACGTTTGGCTTGGGTCCTGCCGGTACTGGTAAGACCTATCTGGCTATGGCGCTCGCCGTTGCCGCGCTCAAGCGTCACGAGGTGGGCCGTCTGATCTTGACGCGTCCGGTTGTCGAGGCGGGGGAGAATCTGGGCTTTTTGCCCGGCACCCTCGAGGAAAAGATCGATCCCTACATGCGTCCGCTCTATGACGCCCTTTTTGACATGATGGATCGCGAGCGCACTGATGAGCTTATGGAGCGCGGCGTGATCGAGATTGCCCCGCTTGCCTACATGCGCGGCCGCACGCTGAGTGATGCCTTCGTGGTGCTCGACGAGGCGCAAAATACCACGCCCGAGCAGATGAAGATGTTCCTGACACGCCTTGGGTTCAACTCCAAGTTCGTGATTACCGGCGACCTGAGCCAGCGCGACCTGGTGGGTCGTCGTGGCGGTCTTGCCGACGTTGAGCAGATTTTGGGCCGTGTCGACGATGTGGCGTTTGCACACCTCGAGCGTGCCGACGTGGTGCGCCATGCCCTGGTGGGTCGCATCGTCGAGGCATATGAAGCTTATGATGACGTGCGCGAGCAGCGCCCGCGCGACCGAAAGGAGTCCCGTTGAGTGTATTGATCAGCAACGATGCCGAGCTCGATACGCTGCTCGACGCGCAGGAGGTGGAGCACATCTGCGAGGTTGTGCTTGCCGCCGAGGGCGTTGAACGTGAAGTCGAGATTTCCCTTTCGTATGTCGACGAGGACGAGATGCACGAGCTCAACCACGAGTGGCGCGGTATCGACCGCACCACCGATGTGCTCTCGTTTGAGTGCGATTCGGCCTTTGACGATGACATTCCCGCCGATGAGACGCTCGAGCTCGGCGATATTATCTTGGCCCCGCAGGTTATTGCCCGTCAGGCCCCCGGTTTTGGCAATAGCCCCGCTGACGAGTGCCGTCTGATGCTCGTTCACGGCATGTTGCACCTGCTGGGCTATGACCACATCGAGGACGACGAGGCCGAGGTTATGGAGGCCCGCGAGGACGCCATCCTGCGCGATCTGGCGCTCGAGCGCGGCGAGGACCCCAAGCTGGTCCACGTCGGCCCCATCACCAACCACGCCCACGACTAGGAGCCGTCTATGATTCCCGGATCGAACAAGGACCATCCGTCCTTCTTAAAGTCGTTTTCCTACGCCATGGAGGGCTTCGTCACCGCCGTCAAGACCGAGCGCAACATTAAGGTCATGCTCGTTGCGGGCGCGTGCACCGTCATTGCCGGCTGCGTCGTGGGGCTCGACATTGCCGAGTGGGCCACGATTATCATCTGTTGTGGCCTGGTGATTCACGGCGAGCTGTGCAACACCGCCATGGAGGCCATCGTCGACCTGGCGACCCAGGAGCTCCATCCGCTGGCCAAGCGTGCGAAGGACATCGCCGCCGCTTCCGTATACGTACTTTCCATCACCGCCGCGATTGTGGGCGTGCTGGTATTTGCCCACGCGCTCGGCTTTATTTAGAAAGGGATTCCCATGTCCGACAATATGCAGCCTACCGATGAGATTTTGGACGACGAGGTTCTGGACGCGGTGGATACCGAGGAGCTCGAGGATGTCGAGGAGTTCGACCCGTTTGAGGGCATGAGCGACGAGGAGCTCGACGCCCTGTGCGACGAGGGCGACAGCCTCGCGGGCTTTGGTGACGTGGAGCCCGGTTTCCGCAGCGGTTTTGTGGCCCTGGTCGGTCGTCCCAACGCCGGCAAGTCCACGCTGCTTAATGCCTGCTATGGCAAAAAGGTCGCCATCACCTCGCCGGTGGCCCAGACGACCCGCCGCCGCATGCGCGCCGTCGTCAACCGTCCCGGCTACCAGCTGGTCTTTGTCGATACCCCGGGTATTCATAAGCCCAAGGACGGTCTGGGATCCGAGCTCAACAAGAGCGCGCTGTTCGAGCTGAACGATGTCGATGTCGTCGCTTTTTTGATTGATGCCACCAAACCGATCGGCAGGGGAGACGCCTGGGTTGCCGAGCGCGTCAGATGCGCCCGTTGCAAGAAGGTCCTGGTGCTCACTAAGGCCGATGAGGCCGACCCCGCACAGGTCATGGAACAGCTCAAGGCCGCCCACGAGCTCATGGAATATGACGACGAGATCGTGACGTCGTCGGTCAAGAACTTCAACGTCGATGCCTTTATCGAGACCGTTGCGCACTTTTTGCCCGAGGGTCCGCGTTGGTTCCCCGAGGACATGGGTACCGACGCTTCCGATGAGACGCTCGTTGCCGAGTTTGTGCGCGAGAAGGTCTTGCGCCGCACCCGTGATGAGATTCCGCACTCCGTTGGCGTGATCTGCGATGCGCTTGAGCAGACCAAGAAGGTGCTGCGCGTGCACGCCACCATTTACGTCGAGCGCGAGGGCCAAAAGGGCATCATCATCGGTAAGGGCGGCGAGATGATCAAGCATATCGGTATCGACGCCCGTCGCGATCTTGAGCGCATTTTTGGTACGCAGGTCTTTTTGGAGCTGGACGTGAAGGTCAAGGCTGGCTGGCGCGACGACGAGGCCCAGATTCGTCGTTTTGGCTACAACGCCGAGGACTAAGGACGCGCGGCGCGCATGGCAGGCTCCCGGACATATCGCACGAAAGTGCTCGTGCTCGATAAGACTAAGCTCAAAGAGACCGACTTGATCTTGACGATGCTTGACGAGCGGGGGCAGCAGGTTCGTGCCGTGGCAAAGGGCGCCCGCAAACCCGGCGGACGCCTGGCTGCGCGCTGCGAGCTGTTCTGTACGGTAGATATGCTGCTCGCACATGGACGGTCACTCGACGTGGTTTCCCAGGCCGAGCTTATGGAGGCGCCGCTCGGCGTTGCGCCCGATTACGAGACGACCTGCGCCGCAAGCGCGATCGCCGAGGTCGCGCGCGTGTGCTCGTTCGAGGACGCCGAGGACCCGTTTACCTTTGCCATCACGCAGCGAGCGCTTGCCCTGGTGGGCAGCGGGCTCGACACGGCGCATATGGATCTACTTGTTGCGGCATATGTCTTTAAGCTGCTGTCGCACGTTGGCTATCGACCCGATTTTTCGGCCTGCGTGCTGTGCGGAGACCCCATGCTGTCGTATTTTTCGCCCCAGGCGGGCGGCCTCATGTGCGGGTCGTGCGCGTCGAGCGTTCCAGGTGCCGAACTGGTGTCGACCGGTGAGGCCGCATGGCTGCGCGCCCTCATGTCCATGACCTTCGATGCGCTTTTGGCCGAGCGAATCGACCCGCATACCGCAGCCTTTTTGCTGGGGCTTTCGCATGTTTGGGCTGCGACGCACACCGATCAGCGCCTCCGTGCGATGGAATTCATGTTGGGTCGGTGATGATGCGCAGGCGCGGGCTGCTTGTGGTAACATACCGACCTGTTGGTACCTCGACCTTGGTTGCTCGCTCCACCGGCGGCTTCCCAGTCCGAGGCGAATCGAGTCGCCCGATGGCGACGCAAAACGAAAGGTGAAACAATGACTGTTTCCAAAGAGCGCAAGGCGGAGCTGACTGCCCAGTTCGGTAACACCCCGGTCGACACCGGCAACCCCAAGGTTCAGGTCGCCATCCTGTCCGAGCGCATCAAGGAGCTGACCGAGCACATGAAGTCCCACCAGAAGGACTTCCACACCCGTCGTGGTCTGCTCATGCTCGTCGGTCGTCGTCGTCGTCTTCTCTCCTACATCAAGAAGAACGACATCGTCGAGTACCGTGAGCTCATCAAGGCTCTGGGCATCCGCGACAACATCCAGTAGGATTTGTACATGCTAAGAGCGTCCTGCGCAGCGGGGCGCTCTTTTTGTGTAAGGGCGTGAACAATCACGCTCTGAAGCGTGGCGGGGGCAGGGGGCCCGCGTCACATGAGAAGCCCGCAGGCAAGGGGCCTGTGGGGTAAAGGAGAACAATGACACTCGTATCCAAGACCTTTGAGCTGTACGGCAAGACCTACACCTTTGAGTCGGGCGAGCTTGCCAAGCAGGCCACCGGCGCCTGCCTGGTCAAGCAGGGCGACACCACCATGCTCGACACCGTGGTCGTCTCCAAGGAGCGCAAGAACTACGACTTCTTCCCGCTGACCGTCGACTTCAACGAGAAGATGTACGCCGCCGGCCGCATCCCGGGTGGCTACCTCAAGCGTGAGGGCCGTCCCAGCGAGAAGGCCACGCTCACCGCGCGCATGATCGACCGTCCGATTCGCCCGAGCTTCCCGGATGGCTTCCGCAACGAGGTGCACATCGTCGCTACCTCGCTTGTCGCCGACCAGGTCAACCCCTTTGACGTCATCAACGTCATGGGTGCTTCCCTGGCCATGACGCTCGGCGGCGTGCCCTTCGAGGGCCCGCTTGCCTGTGTGCGCATCGGCCGTAACGTGGAGACCGGCGAGTTTATCGTCAACCCCACCTACGAGGAGCGCGAGAACTCCGATCTGGACCTGGAGCTGGGTGGATCCGCCGACTTCATCTCGATGGTTGAGGCCGGCGCAGAGGAGATCTCCGAGGACGACATGCTCGCCGCCATGAAGTTTGGCCAGGAGGCCCTTGCCGCTTTCTGCCAGGCTCAGGACGAGTTCGTCGCCGAGTGGGAGCAGGTTAACGGCCCCATCGTCAAGAAGGAGTACCCGCTCGATCAGCCCGTCGAGGAGGTCCAGGAGCGCATCTTCGCCCACTACGACGAGATGGCAGCCGCCCTTCGCGATGCCGACAAGCTCTCCCGTATCGGTAAGGTCGAGGCTCTGAAGGAGTCCATCCGCGCCGAGTTCACCGAGGAGGAGCAGGCCGCTTGGGAGCGCGAGATCCCCGTGGCGCTCAAGAAGCTCGAGAAGAAGGCCATGCGCACCATGGTCGTCGAGACCGGCGAGCGCGTCGACGGCCGTGCCGCCGATGAGATCCGCCCCATCATGGTGAAGGACAACTACCTGCCGCTCGTTCACGGATCCGGCCTGTTCCAGCGTGGCCAGACCCAGGTGCTCTCGGTTCTTTCGCTCGGCATGCTCAACGAGGGCCAGCGTCTGGATACCATCGAGCCTACCGAGGGCAAGCGCTACATGCATCACTACAACTTCCCGCCGTTCTGCACCGGCGAGACTGGCCGCATGGGCAGCCCCAAGCGCCGCGAGATCGGCCACGGCAACCTTGCTGAGCGCGCTCTGCTTCCGGTGCTCCCCGACGAGAACGAGTTCCCCTACGCCATCCGCGTCGTCTCCGAGGTCATGGAGTCCAACGGCTCCTCTTCGATGGCTTCGACCTGCGGCTCCACGCTCGCCCTTATGGACGGCGGCGTGCCCATTAAGCGCCCGGTCTCCGGTATCGCCATGGGCCTGATCCAGGAGGAGGGCAAGACCGTGGTCCTGTCCGACATCCAGGGTCTCGAGGACTTCCTGGGCGATATGGACTTTAAGGTCACCGGCACCACCGAGGGCATCACCGCCCTGCAGATGGACAATAAGGCCACCGGCCTTACCTTCGACATCCTGGCTCGCGCTCTGCAGCAGGCCAAGGAGGGTCGTGCCTTCATTCTGCAGAAGATGCTCGATGCGATCCCCGAGCCGCGCCACACCACGCGCAGCACCGCCCCGCGTATCGTCTCCATCCAGGTTCCGACTGACAAGATCCGCGACGTCATCGGTTCCGGCGGTAAGGTCATCCGTGGTATCCAGGATGAGACCGGCGCTTCGGTCGACATCCAGGAGGACGGCACCGTCTTTGTCGGCGGCACCGGCGAGTCCGTCGACCAGGCTGTCGAGCGCATCAAGCTCATCATCAAGGTTCCCGAGCCGGGCGAGGAGTACACCGGTCGCGTGGTCTCCATCCAGCCCTTCGGCGCCTTCGTCAACCTGCTGCCCGGTAAGGACGGCCTGCTGCACATCTCCCGCGTCGCCAAGGGCCGCGTGGAGAAGGTCGAGGACGTCCTCAACGTGGGCGACGAGGTCAAGGTCGTCGTCATCGAGGTCGACGATCGCGGCAAGATCTCGCTCGATCGTCTGGATAAGCCCGAGGCTCCGGCTCGCGCCGAGGGTGCCTCCGAGGGCGACGGCGAGCACTTCCAGCGTCGTGAGCGTCCGCGTCGCGAGCGCAGCGACCGTCCGCGCCGTCCCGGCGACAACGGAGGCCGCAAGCCCCGCCGTCACCACGACGCCGAGTAACAGCTATACATAAACAGCTCAACAAGGGCGACTCCGGACAGGGGTCGCCCTTTTGCTTGCGCCCGGGAGGGCCGCATATGAAGTTTCCTGCTCTACAGTCCTGCGCAAGACGGAAAGCACATTAAGTGCTTTCCTTTGCGTGCGGAACTCGCGATAAACTTCATATGCGGCCCTCCCGGGCGCAAGCAAAAGGGCTGGTTGGTGCCGCTTGCTATTTAGTTAGATAGTCTATTCAGTGGTCAGATTTCAGATCAGTAGATAGACACAGCAGTATTTCCCCTGATAAAACCTACCAAAATAAACCTATCTCATATTGGCAGGTCAGGGCTCAGCGGCCCCGGCACGGGCTAAGTTTATCGCGAGTTCCGCACGAACAGGAGGCCACTTAATGTGGCCTCCGTCGTGAGCAGGACTGTAGAGCAGGAAACTTAGCCCGTGCCGGGGCCGCTGAGCCCTGACCGGCGGGATACACAGGTTCAGATGGGGCTTTGATGCATGGGTGGTCTGTTGTTGTGCAAATGGGTATCATACTGTGGTTATTGCATCGACTCTGCGATGCATTGTTGTACGTTCCCGGCGGTCGGTTTGCCAGAAGCGCCCCGTCGGTTGTTCCAGACCCGTTTCGAAGAAAGGAAACAACACTAACCTATGGCAGCTAAAAAATCATCTCCCTTGAAGATCATCCCGCTCGGCGGCCTTGACGGCATCGGCAAGAACATGACGGTCTTCGAGTGCGGCGACGACATGGTGCTCGTCGACGCTGGCCTCATGTTCCCCGACGACTCCCAGCCCGGTATCGACCTGGTGCTTCCTGACTACACCTACGTTCTTGAAAACGAGGAGAAGCTCCGCGGTATCGTCGTCACCCACGGCCACGAGGACCACACCGGTTCGCTTCCGTATCTGCTGCAGGACCTCAACAACAAGGTGCCCATCTTCTCGAGCAAGCTGACGCTTGGCTTTATCGAGGGCAAGCTCTCTGAGTTCCGCATCCGCGCGCCCAAGTTCCGCGAGGTCAAGGGCGGAAGCCATGTCAATCTCGGTGGCATCTCGCTCGACTTCTTCTCGATGACGCACTCCATCCCCGGCGCTCTGGGCGTGTTCATTCGCACTAACCAGGGCACCGTTATGCACACCGGCGACTTTAAGCTCGACCAGACGCCCATCGACGGCGTTACGCCCGACTATGCCGCTATCAGCCGCTTTGCCAAGCAGGGTATCGACCTGCTGCTTTCCGACTCCACCAATGCCACGGTTCCCGGCTTTACCAAGTCCGAGGCCGAGGTTGGTCCCAATCTGCTGCACGCCATCAAGAACGCCCCGGGTCGCGTGTTCGTCGCGTCGTTCTCGAGCCACATTCATCGCCTGCAGCAGATCTGCGATGCCGCCCGTAAGTGCGGCCGTAAGGTCGTTGTGACCGGTCGCTCCATGCTCACCAACACCCGCGTCGCGCGCGAGCTGGGCTACCTCAACATCGACGATGCCGATATCATCGATGCCTTCGATATCGATAACCTGCCCGACGACAAGATCGTCGTCATGTGCACCGGTTCGCAGGGCGAGCCGCTGTCGGCCCTGTCCCGCATGGCCAATGGCGAGCACAAGACGCTCTCCATCCACGAGGGCGATACCGTCATCCTCTCAGCAACTCCCGTTCCCGGCAACGAGAAGGCCGTCCAGCAGGTCGTCAACAGCCTGGCCAAGCTCGGCTGCGACGTGTGGGATAAGAACCGCGCTCTCGTCCACGTTTCCGGTCACGGTAGCCAGGAGGAGCTCAAGCTCCTGATGGCCATGGCCAAGCCCACGTACTTTATGCCGGTTCACGGCGAGGCCGTGCATCTGCGCGCCCATGCCCAGCTGGCCCGCAAGATGGGCATCAAGGACGATCATATCTTTATCCTCGATAACGGCGACACGCTCGAGATGCGCGGCGGTATCGTCAAACGCGGTACGCCCGTCGAGTCCGGCGTCGTCTACGTCGACGGCCTGCGTATCGGCGATACCGACCCCATCGTCCTGCGCGATCGCCAGAAGCTCGCCAACGACGGTATGGTCACGGCCGTCGCCATCGTCTCGCTCAAGCACAAGAAGATCGAGGCCATCGAGTTCTCGGGCCGCGGCGTCTCGTTTGCCATCGACGACCAGTTCTCCGAGGATGCCTCCGCGTCCATTATGAAGACGATCGAGAAGGGCAAGTTCAGCTTTACGAGCAGCGGTTCCGATGCCATTCGCAAGGCCGTGCGCGACTCGCTCTCCAACTTTATCTGGAGCCGTACGCGCACTCGTCCGATGATCATCCCGGTCGTCATGGAGGTTTAGTTTGGCGCGCGGATCTGCACAAAACGCCAAAGGCAATAAGGCCAACAACCAACCGGCATCTGCTAAGGGTGCCGGTTCCCATCTGCGTGCCAATAAGGGTCACGAGTCCGAGTTCGATGATTTCGAGCCCTTGGTCGAGCCCTCGGCCAACCGCGATATCGCCGGCGTGGTCATTGCCGTCTTGGCGATTGCGTCCTTTATTGCCGTGATTTCTCCGGCGACTGCGCCCGTTACGGCTGCGGTTGCCGGTTTCTACCACTTGGGCTTTGGTCTGGGCGCCTACGTGCTGCCGATCGTCATTTTGCTGTTTGCCGCCACGCTCTTTTTAGGCGAGGACTCGCCGCTCAACGCGCGCTCTGTTGCGGGCGGCGCCGTGGTCTTTATCGCCGTCGTCTCCATTCTTTCGTTGATGGTGCCAGGTACGAGCGACTCGTGCGACCTTATGTTCACGCCGCAAAATCTGTCCGCCTCGGGTGGCTACATTGGTGCGTTTATTGCGAGTGCGCTGCAGAATGCCCTGGGTAAGCCTATCGCGATGGTGGTCCTGTTGGGCCTTGTCGTCGTGGGCCTGGTCATCATCGGCTTTTCGGTGGGCGGCGTTTTGCGCTCTGCCCGCGACCGTGCGGCAGATTTTGCCGAGCGCCGTCGTGCCGACGTCAACGCGAGTCCGTGGGGTGACGATGAGGCCCTGTCGGTGCCCGGCGTTGCCCGTCCTCACCTGAGCATTCTTCGTCAAAAGGGCTCCGATGCTGCCGTGACCACGGTCATGGGCAACGATGTGGACCCGGTTTTGGACGATGACGACGAGGACGAGGATCCGTTTGTCGACGTGTCCGATGCCGTGGAAGCTGAGCGCGCTAAGACGACGCTGTTGCCGCGCCGCCATGCCAAGAAGGGCAAGGCTGCGCCCAAACTCAATACGAGTGAGCCCGACCCGTCTTGGTCCGAGAGCGAGATTGAGCTCACCGAGGGCGATGACGAGGACGACGAGGCTCCGATTGAGACCGCAAAGACAACTTTGCTGCCGCGTCGCCATGCAAAGCGCGACCAGGTAACCGGTCAGCTTTCGATGGAAGACGACCCCGATAAGATCGACGAGTCCGAGCCGCCGTTTGCCGTGAATCCTGTCTCGGCAGCACCTCAGATCCCCGACTTCTTGAAGCATCCCAAGGTTGCCGATGCGCCTGCCTTGAGTGCTGTCGAATCGGCTGCGGCTAGCGATGGGGGAGCGGACGGCGGCGCAGCAGATAACGAGGGCGAAGAAGAGGACGGCCTCAAACTTCCGCCACTTGAGATTCTGCATGCCAACCCGCAGTCGGCTTCCTCCGCGTCTTCTGACAAGGAGCTGGAACAGACTGCCGAGTCGCTTCAGTCCACCTTGCTGGAGTTTGGTCGTAGTGCCCGCGTGGTCGGCTGGATCGCCGGCCCCACGGTGACGACCTTTAAGCTGCAACCTGGCGAGGGCGAGCGCGTGAGCAAGATTTCGAGCCTCGAGGACGATATCGCGCTATCGCTTGCTGCCCAGTCCGTGCGTATCTTTGCCCCGATCCCCGGCACCTCGCTTGTGGGTATCGAGATCCCCAATCGCAAGCGCCAGAACGTCAACCTGGGCGACGTGCTTCCCTATGTGAAGGGCGGTCCGCTCGAGCTCGCCATCGGTCGAGATGCCGAGGGTACGCCGGTCGTCGCCGACCTTGCCAAGATGCCCCACCTGCTGATCGCCGGTACCACGGGTTCCGGTAAGTCAGTCATGATCAACTCCATCATCACGACCTTGCTCATGCGCGCCCTTCCCGAGGACGTTCGCCTGATCATGGTCGACCCCAAGCGCGTCGAGCTTGCGGGCTATAACGGTCTGCCGCATCTTTACGTGCCTGTAGTGACCGAGCCCAAGCAGGCCGCGAGCGCTCTGCAATGGGCCGTGTCCGAGATGGAGCGTCGCCTGAAGGTCTTCGAGCGTCTCAACGTGCGTAAGATCTCGACTTACAACGAAAAGCAGGCCGCCGGCGAGTTTGAGCATTACGATAACCCGCCGCAAAAGATGCCCTACCTGGTCATCATCATCGACGAGCTCTCGGACCTGATGATGGTCGCCGGTAAGGATGTCGAGGCCTCGATCGTGCGTATCGCCCAGCTGGGCCGTGCCGCCGGTATCCACCTTATCGTGGCCACGCAGCGCCCGAGCTCCAACGTGGTGACGGGCCTTATCAAGGCTAACATCACCAACCGCATCGCCTTTAACGTCGCCACGGGTATCGACTCGCGCGTCATCATTGATCAGATGGGCGCCGAAAAGCTCACTGGTTTGGGCGACATGCTGTTCTCTAAGGTCGACTGGGGCAAGCCTCGCCGTATTCAGGGCTGCTTTGTCTCGGACGATGAAATCAACGAGATTGTCGAGTTCGTCAAGTCGCAGAGCGAGCCCGACTACCACGAGGAGATCCTGTCTGCCGTGGCGCCCGCTTCCATGTCCATGGCGGGTGGCGGCGGCATTGTCCGCACCGGAGTCGCCGAGCCGCAAGACGATGATCCTCTCATTTGGGAAGCCGCCCATATTGTGGTGGAATCGCAGCTTGGCTCCACATCTGGCCTGCAACGTCGTCTGAAGGTTGGCTATGCGCGCGCCGGGCGTATTATGGACATGCTGGAAGAAAAGGGTGTCGTCGGTCCGCCCGACGGTTCCAAGCCGCGCGAGGTCCTGCTGGACGAGGAGGGGCTTGCCGCGCTGGAATCTGTCGACGCCGAGATGGCACGTGAAGATCGTGAGTTTGGAGGATTCTGATGGCTGCACGCTTTGGTGACATGCTGCTCGAGCAGCGTCGCCGAATGGGCCTTTCCATTCAGCAAGTCGCCAACACCATCAAAATCAGGCCGCAGATCATCGAGTTTTTCGAGACCGGTAACTTTGCTTCGATGCCGCCGCGCGGCTATGCGCAGGGCATGATTTCGAGCTATGCTCGCTTTTTGGGCCTCAATCCGCGCGAGGTCGTCAATGCCTACTTTGACGACCTGATGGCATACGAACGCGAGACGTCCCAGCAGGGCGGTCGTTTTCAGGACGCCGCCGGCTACGTCAATTCGCGTTCCTCGGTGGACAACGGGCGCTTCCTGATGGTTCAGGGCGGTCGTTCGACCCGCTATGGACAGCGTCCTCAGCAGGCCGGTTATATTACCGAGACGGGTTCAGGCGAGGAGATTCGCTCACAGCGTGACCGGTTCCGCAGTACGCCGATGCCCGAGGACCGTGCGCTTCCCGCTGCCCGCGGCGTGGCGCGTGACCCTCGTGCCGGCTACGGCGACGGCGGCTATTCCGATCGCGGTTACCGTGGTGCCTCTACGGGACGCTCTCGCGGTGGCTATGCGGATGCCGATACCACGCAGGTGACGCCGCGTCTTCGCTCTCAATCACAACCGTATGGCCAGCGCTCCTCGGCTTCGCGTTCGGGCCAGCGTGGCTATCAAGGCCGCGGTGAACTTGCGCCCCACTCGGGTCAGCGCAGCCTTCAGGGCCAGGGCGGCTATCGCGGCCGTTCCGATAGCAATCGCGGTCGTATGCCTCAGGGAAGCGGCCGCAGCAGTTCCGGTCGTGGACGCGGCGGATCACGTACTCCTCAAAACAACGGGCTCGATCCGCGTATCGTCTACGCCGGCATCGGCGCCGTTGCGCTGCTGTTGATTGTGCTCATCGTGGTGCTTCTGCGCGGTTGCGCATCTTCGGCGCCCGAGAACACGCCCGAGACGCCCACTGCTACCAAGATGACGACCAAGAAGTCTTCTAAGAAGACCGAAACGGTCGACGAGGACGATGACACCGATGAGCCGACGGATGAGTCGACTGATTCGGACGCTACCAAGACGACGGCCAAGAAGGAAGAGAACGAGGTCACGAAGGTCAAAGTCTCCGTTGCCAAGGGAAAGACCGCGTGGATTGAGGTCAAGGTCGACGGCAAGTCGGTCTATGGCGCTCAGGCGACTGGCCCCTTTGAGCAGGAGTACACGCCCGAGTCCTCGATCGAGATCACCACGTCCAAGCCTTCCGATGTTACCGTTACCAAGAACGGTGAAAAGGTCCGTTACGATACCAAGACCTCGGGCGTGGCTCGTGTGACGATCACCGTTCCTAAGAAGGAGACGACTGATTCCGAGAATGGTGAAAGTTCTGATGGCACCGACACCACCGATGGTACCGACACCACCGACGGCACCGATGCCCAGTCCGCGGATGGCGCCGATACCGCAACTGACGGTCAGACGCCCACCGATTCTACCGACTATTCGTACGATAGCTACTAAGCCGCTCGTACGCGAAAGGAAACAGCATGGCTAAAGATTCCAGCTTCGACGTCGTGTCCGAGGTCAACATGCAAGAGGTCGACAACGCCTTCCAGCAGACCACGCGCGAGATTTCCCAGCGCTATGACCTTAAGGATTCCGGCGCCACGATCGAGCTTTCGAAGGGCGACAAGCTCTTTACGATCAACGCCCCGGCCGACTTTGTCTCCAAACAGATTGTCGACGTGCTGAGCTCCAAGCTCATCAAGCGCGGCATCGACCTCAAGGCTGTCTCGTGGGATGCTCCGCAGGCGGCATCGGGCGGCACCGTGCGCGTGCTCGGCCATATCGTCGAGGGTATCGACCAGGCGACCGCCAAGAAGATCAACAAGGACATCAAGGACCAAAAGCTCAAGGTCAAGGTGACCATCGAGGCCGACAAGCTGCGTGTTTCCTCTGCTTCGAAGGACGCGTTGCAGACCGTGATCCAGTTCCTGCGCGACCAGGACTACGGCCAGCCGCTGCAGTTCACCAACTACCGCTAATATCAATCGAAAGGACCGCTCTCCAACATGGATACACCGTTGGGCTCCGTGCTCTACATCACCCTCGGGTGCGCTAAGAACGAGGTTGACACCGACCGCATGCGTTCTCTTTTGACCGCCGCAGGCTACGAGGAGGCATTCGACCCGCAGGACGCCGATATCGCCATCGTCAATACATGCTCGTTCCTCGCCTCCGCAACGTCCGAGAGCATCGAGACCACGCTCGAGCTCGCCAACGAGGTTCAGGACGGCGTTCGTTCTTGCCCCATCGTCATGTGCGGGTGCGTGCCGTCGCGCTATGGCGACGACCTGCCTGACGAGCTGCCAGAGGTCGCGGACTTTGTGAAGGCCGACGAGGAGGACGGCATCGTGGCGGTCATCGATGGCGTGTTGGGTGTCGAGCGTGAGACCGCAGCCTATATCCCGCAGGTCAAGCGTACCGTCGAGGGTGCTGTCGCCTACGTCAAGATTTCCGATGGCTGCAACCGCTTCTGCAGCTTCTGCATGATTCCCTACATCCGCGGCCGCTATCATTCGCGCAATGCCGAGAGCATCATCTCCGAGGTGCGCGACCTGGTTGCCGGCGGTGTGCGCGAGATCGTGCTGATCGGCCAGGACACGGGCATCTGGGGTACCGACTTTGCCGACGAGGACGTCGCCGATGGCTCGCCGCGCAATCTGGCGCAGCTGCTGCGTGCCGTCGCCGAGGCCGTGCGCCCGCACAACGTCTGGGTCCGCGTGCTCTATCTGCAGCCCGAGGGCATGACTGACGAACTCATCGAGACGATTCGCGATACGCCCGAGGTGCTGCCCTATATCGATATCCCCGTGCAGCACTGCGACGCGCGCATTCTCAAGGCCATGCGTCGCTCCGGTTCGCGCCAGGAGCTCGAGGATCTGTTCCGCGACCTTCGCGAGCGCATCCCCGGCATCGTGATTCGTTCCACGGCCATGGTCGGCTTCCCGACCGAGACCGACGACGAGTTCCGCGACCTTATCGACTTTATGGACACCGTCGGCTTTGACTACACGAGTGTCTTTGCCTACTCGCGTGAGGAAGGCAGCCTGGCCGCCAAGATGGAGGGTCAGGTCGATGAGGAGGTTAAGCTCGAGCGCGCCCAGGAGGCCATGGACCTGGCTGAGTCGCTCGGTTTTGCCGCCACCGCCGCACATGTGGGCGAGCGCGCCCAGGTGATCGTCGACGGTATCGAAGAGACCGAGGATGGCGCCGAGCTGATCGGCCATGCCTGGTTCCAGGCGCCCGATTCTGATGGCGCGGTTCACTTGGACGCCAGCGAGGCGTCCGTGGGCGATATTCTGACGGTCGAGTTTACCGATAGCTTCTGCTATGAGCTTATCGGTCATGTTGTGGAGTAGGAGAGCGTCGTGGCTAACGAGAGCAATAAGGAACTGACGAGTGTTTGGACGCCCGCCAACATCGTGACGTGCGTTCGCATCGTCTTTATCCCGGTGTTCATGATCGTGTCGGCGCTTTCTCACACGAGTGTTGCCGGTACGGATTGGAGCACCTTCGACGGCCCGCTCGCCGCCGCTGCCTTCATTCTGTACGTGATCCTGTCGTGCACCGATAAGGTCGACGGTTATCTGGCGCGTTCGCGCAACGAGATCACCGACTTCGGTAAATTCTTGGACCCCATCGCCGATAAGCTGCTCGTGTTCTCGGCCCTGCTGCTGTTCTTGGATTTTGGCGCGGTGACCGTGTGGTCCGTGTTCATTATCCTGTTCCGTGAGCTTCTGGTGAGCGCCCTTCGCATGGTTGCGAGTGCGGCCGGTGTGGTCGTTGCGGCCGATAAGCTCGGCAAGTACAAGACGGCAACCACGATGGTCTCCATCTGCGGTTACCTGTGCGTTTTTGCGATGGCCGGCTTGCACCTTGGCCCGGTGGCCCTGACGCTCGGCATCTACTCGGTGTCGCGCTTCCTGTATGCCGTTGCCGTTGTCTTGACCGTTATCTCGGGCGCCCAGTACTTCTGGAACTGCCGCAAGATAGTCTTTTCCGTCTAGGTCCTGGTAGGCATGACGGAATCATTTGAGCAGATTGCCGCGCATAACGAAGAGCTCGCACGCGATATTGTCGAGCGTGCAAGCTTTCGTGGTGTGACGGTTTCGACGGCTGAATCTCTGACAGCTGGCATGATCGCCTCGACGATCGCCGATATCCCTGGTGCCTCGGCGGTGCTGCGTGGCGGTGCGGTGACCTACTGCGATGAGATTAAGCATCGCGTGCTGGGTGTTGAGCAGGAGACGCTCGACCGCTACACTGCGGTGTCGCATCAGACTGCGCGCGAGATGGCGTCGGGTTCGCTGGAGCTGTACCAGAGCGATATTGCAGTGAGCGCAACGGGTTATGCCGGCCCCGGCGGTGGCACTGAGGACGATCCGGCGGGCACTTTCTATATTGGCTGGGCGCATCGTTCCGCCGATGGGGGCGTGCCGGTCGTGGACTCTGTGCGCTGCCACTATGAGGGTGACCGTTCGTGTGTTCGTGCCCATGCGGTCACGGAGGCATTGGGTCGCATTGCCCTTGTGCTCAACTCTATGGAATAGACATGTTTTAAGGGGCCTTAGGGCCCCTTAATTGTGGAGATAGGGACCTCTGACAAATTTAGCGTTTGTGCTGGTTGTAGATGTATTTTTGCCTGCCTTGTTCATATTTGGTCCTTTGTGGTCAAGCATTTGGTCAGTGTTTGGTCGGCGTTTGGTTGGGTTTTGGAAAGACCGCCTGCATATGATTGGCCTGAACGGTTGACCACGAACAGCCGTTCGTTTATTATCGATGCAGGTTGTTAAGAGGAGGGCTATTCATGGCCAAGAATTCAGGTCCCGTACGTACCGTTCATGCTCGCACGACGGGTAAAGAGCGCGATGAGATGATCGCCACCACCAAGGCCGAGATCGAGAAGAAATTCGGCCAGGGTTCCATCATGAGGTACGGCGACGGTGGTCCCGAGCTCGAGGTCGAGGCCATCCCTACGGGCGCTCTGGCACTCGATGCCGCTCTGGGTATCGGCGGTGTGCCGCGCGGACGTATCGTCGAGATTTACGGTCCTGAGTCCTCCGGTAAGACTACGCTTTCGCTCGAGATTTTGGCAGAGGCCCAGGCTATGGGTGGCGTTGTGGCATTTATCGATGCCGAGCACGCGCTTGATCCCACGTATGCCGCGCGCATCGGCGTGGATATCGACGAGGTGCTCATTTCCCAGCCCGATACGGGCGAGCAGGCGCTTGAGATTGTTGACATGCTCGTGCGTTCCGGCGCCATCGATGCCATCGTCGTCGACTCCGTCGCCGCGCTGACCCCGCGTGCCGAGATCGAGGGAGAGATCGGCGACACTACGGTCGGTCTTCAGGCTCGCCTGATGAGCCAGGCGCTCCGCAAGCTCGCCGGCTCGCTGTCCAAGTCCAACACGACGTGCATCTTCATTAACCAGCTGCGTGAGAAGATCGGCGTCATGTTCGGCAACCCCGAGACTACGACGGGCGGCCGCGCCCTTAAGTTCTTCTCTTCGGTGCGTATCGACATTCGCCGTATCGACAGCATTAAGCTTAAGGACGAGGTTATCGGTAACCGCGTGCGCGCCAAGGTCGTTAAGAACAAGGTGGCAGCTCCGTTCCGTTCTGCTGAGTTCGACATCATGTACGGTACGGGCATCTCTAAGGAGGGCTCGATTCTGGACATGGCTGTCGAGTGCGGCATCTGCAAGAAGATGGGCTCCTGGTTTGCCTATGGCGAGGACAAGCTCGGCAACGGTCGCGAGGCCGCCAAGGCGTTCCTGCGCGAACACCCCGATTGCGCTGACGAGATTGAGCATAAGGTCCGCCTTGCCTGCGGGCTTGAGTTTGATGACGATGCTCCGTCCGAGGTGGAGCTGACCGATCAGCCTGCGCCTGAGGAGTTTGACGAGCTTTACGCTATCGATGGTTCCGCCATGCTCGATGATGACGACGAGTAGCGGTTACGCTCATGTCGTATACGGTGACCGAGGCCACGGTCGTCTATCCCGATAAGAAGGCGGCCTCCTCGTTCTCGAGCGGATATGCGTCCAAAAAGCCTTGCGCACATATCGATTGTGAGCTTGAGGGCGGTTTTGAGCGGTCCATTTGGATTCCCGTGCGGGTTGCGCGCCTGTATGTCAAAAACCGCCCCGATCTTCCCTGTGATTGGGACAACTTTCGTGAGGCGGTGCAGCTCATCGAGCGTAAATGTGCACTTACCATGGTGACCGAGATGTTATCGCGCCGCGACCATGCGACGGGTGAGGTCCGTGACAAGCTGGCTCGCTACGGCTTTCGCCAACCCGCGATCGATTTCGCCGTCGAGCGCGCCACCGAGTATCGCTTTTTAGACGAGAACCGCTTTTGCTCGTACTTTATCGAGGAACGCAAGCGGCGCGGTTGGGGACAGCGCAAAATCGAGACCGAGCTCAAGCGCCGTCATGTCGTGCTCGATGACATTCCCGGTTATCCCGAGGATTATTTTGCCGTCGAAGACGATTTGGCGCGTGCGTCAGCCCTGCTCGCCAAGCGGCGTGTTCCAGAGACGCGCGGATTCGAAAAACTGGTTCGGTTTTTGATGGGCAAGGGCTTCTCGTATCACATCGCCGCCGATGCCGTTAAGGCACGTCTCGATGCCGAATGCGAGGAATGTGCGGTTTAGGCGTATGCGTTTTGTGGTCCTGCCGTTCACCGCGTTTTAGCCGCCGTACTGGGGCCATTTATTTGACAGTTGTTGTGGTTCAACGTACGATAAACACTGTCATTTGCTTTGTGATATGTGCTCATCTGTGATGAGTTTGTTTATATGTTTATCTGTATCCGACCCGCATAAGCTGCGCCCATATTACTCAAATGTCGCGAGCCGTTCGTAAGGACGGTTCGTTTTGTTGTGTAACGAATCCATAAAAAGGAGTGAGCATGCCTATCATCGCAGCGCTCGTTGGCATCGTTTTGGGTGCCATCGCCGCCATTGCCTACATGCGCACCGCCAAGCAGGGTAGTCTTCATGAGGCCGACGAAGAGATCCAGTCGGCACACGCACAGGCTGAGTCCCTGATCGGCGATGCAAAGCGTCAGGCCGAGACCCTCAAAAAAGAGGCTCTGCTCGAGGCTAAAGAGGAGATCATCAAGAACAAGCAGGCCGCCGAGGCCGAGGACAAGCAGCGTAAGAGCGAGATTCGTACGCTCGAGAACCGCGTGATGCAGCGCGAGGAATCCCTTGATCGCCGCAACGACGCTCTCGACAAGCGCGAGCATCAGCTGTCCAGCCAGGCCGGTCAGGTCGAGAAGCGCTCCCGCGAGCTCGAGGAGCTCTGCGCAAAGCAGACCTCCGAGCTCGAGCGCATCGCCGACCTTACCCGCGAGGACGCCCACAAGGAGCTCCTCGATAAGGTTCGCGGCGAGGTCACCCACGAGGCCGCCACGATCATTCGCGAGTCTGAGCAGCAGGTTCGCGCCGAGTGCCACAAGACCGCCCAGGAGATTCTGTCCCTGGCGATTCAGCGCTGCGCTGCCGACCACACTGCCGAGGTCACCGTTACCTCCGTGCACATTCCCTCTGATGACCTCAAGGGCCGTATCATCGGTCGTGAGGGTCGCAACATCCGGACCTTCGAGCAGGTTTCCGGCGTCAACCTCGTGATCGACGACACGCCCGAGACCGTCGTTCTTTCGAGCTTCGACCCAGTCCGTCGCGAGACCGCCCGTGTCGCCCTCGAGAACCTCATCGCCGACGGCCGCATTCATCCCGCCCGTATTGAGGAGATGTATCACAAGGCTGCCGACCTGGTTCAGCAGCGCGTGCGCGAGGCTGGCGAGCAGGCTGCCTTCGATACCGGCATTCACGACCTGCACCCCGAGATCGTCAAGACCCTTGGTGCCCTGCGCTATCGTACTTCGTTTGGTCAGAACGTGCTTCAGCACTCCCTCGAGGTCTCTGACCTGTGCGGCGTGATGGCTTCCGAGCTTGGCCTGGATGTTGTGACCGCTAAGCGCGCTGGCCTGCTGCACGACCTGGGCAAGGCAATCGACCACGACGTCGAGGGCCCGCATGCCGTCATCGGCGCCGAGCTTGCCCGTCGTTATGGCGAGAAGCCCGTTATCGTCCACGCTATCGAGGCTCACCATGCCGATGTTGACCCCAACACGGTGCTCGATGTCCTGGTACAGGCCGCCGATGCCGTCTCCGCCTCTCGCCCCGGTGCCCGTCGCGAGTCTGCCGAGAACTACATCAAGCGCCTTGAGAAGCTCGAGGAGATCGCCAACTCCCATGACGGCGTCGAGCGTACCTATGCCATGCAGGCTGGTCGCGAGGTCCACGTCATGGTTCAGCCGGACAAGATCTCCGATGCCCAGTCCACGGTCCTGGCCCACGATATCGCCCATCAGATCGAGGAAGAGATGGAGTATCCCGGTCAGGTGCGCGTCGTCGTGATTCGCGAGAGCCGCGCTGTCGATATCGCTAAATAACATGAGCGACGCGAACGAGCTCATCTCATTTATCGCGTCGATGTCGGGGGAGGGCAACCTTCGCGTCGAGGAGAACCTTGGCGAGGGGTATGTCCGCCTCCGCGTTTCGGAGGCCGAGCGGCGCCAGGCAAAGCACGACATTCAGCATGTCGAGGATATCGTCATCGAAATGCTCCGTAATGCTCGCGATGCCGGCGCCGACAAGGTCTATCTCGCCACGACCAAGGAAGATGGCGTCCGCACGCTTGTCTTTCTGGATAACGGCTCGGGTGTTCCGCAGGATATGCAAGAGCGAATCTTCGATGCCCGCGTTACCTCAAAGCTCGAGAGCATGAAGATGGACCGTTGGGGCGTTCACGGTCGTGGCATGGCATTGTTTTCGGTCAAGCAGAACACCGACGAGGCCCGTGTGGTCACGTCCGGCGTCGATCTTGGTTCAGCCTTTAAGGTGAGCGTTGCGGCCGATCGCCTTAGTGAGCGTGCCGATCAGTCCAGCTGGCCCCAGGCCGTCAAGGATGAGGACGGACGTTATGTCTGTGCTCGCGGTCCGCATAATATTATTCGCGCTGCCTGTGAGTTTGCGCTCGAGGAGCTGCGTGGTTGCGATGTCTATCTTGGTTCTCCGTCTGAGATTGCCGCGACCCTTTATGCTCAGGCGTCAAGTCGGCTCGATACGTCTCGTCTCCTGTTTATTGATGACGAGAGTGAGCTTCCGGTTGTCGATCGTTTAGGCCTTGCCTCTGATGCCGAGGACTTTATCCGTATCTGCTCGGGTTTGGGTCTTGAGATGTCCGAGCGCACGGCACATCGCATTTTGGCAGGGCAGATTAAGCCCGTTCGCGGTGTGACTGCGCGTCTGCTGCGCGAGCGTGATTCGTCCTCGCATGCGCCGGCTCCTGTCGATCTCGCGAAGGATCGTCGCGGGCTACGTATTGCTAAGGATGACATGGCACAGTTTTCGCGTGCTGTGGAGCGTGACTTTAATGACCTTGCCGCCCGGTACTATCTCAACCTTTGCGGCGACCCAAAGATTCGCGTTTCGCGTGATCGAATCACTGTGACCTTCGATCTTGCCAAAGAGGAATAGTGCCTTTACCGAGTCCACTCGGTACGATACAGTTATTGCAGTTAAAACGTACTTATAAACGCAGGAGTTTTTTCATGGATTGCCTGAAGGTATCAAGCAAATCATCGCCCGCGTCCGTTGCCGGCGCTATCGCCGGCATGGTCAAGGATGGTGTACCCGTCAACATCCAGTGTGTCGGCGCCGGTGCTGTCAACCAGGCCATTAAGGCTGTGGCAATCGCGCGCGGTTTTTTGATTCCAACCGGTTTTGATATTTCCTGCGCGCCCGTGTTCTCCGACATCCTCATTAACGGGGAGTCGCGCACGGCCATCCGCCTTTCTATCTACGTTCACCAGATCAATCGAGCCGCTATGGATAACGTCGTCATGGATGATGTTAAGCCTGTGGCATAGCTTCTGCTTGCCTCGATTCGCCTCCCTTCCATCGTTAGGACTTATGCACATGGACCAGCGTTCCGTACGCGATATTCTTGCCGGTAAAACCTACTTTATCCGCACCTTTGGCTGCCAGATGAATCAGCACGATTCCGAGCGCGTGAGCGGTCTGCTCGATTCGTATGGTTGCCTCATGGCGCTCGATCCCGAGCATGCCGATATCGTTGTCTTCATGACATGCTGTGTGCGTGAGGCCGCCGATACTCGCCTGTACGGTCAGTGCAATTCCTGCAAAAGCCTGCCGCCTTCGCCTTCGGGCAAGCGTGTGGTTGCTGTTGGTGGTTGCATCGCGCAGCGCGATGGCGAGGGCCTGCTCACCAACGTCGATAACGTCAATGTTATCTTTGGCACGCATTCCATCGCGCATGTGGCCGAGCTCATTGCCGAGGCGTTCCTTGATGGTAAGCGTCATATCCGCACCAATGAGCATGAGGATACGGATGCCATGAGCATGCCGTGGCATCGCGTGACCCAGTATCACGCTTGGGTGCCCATCATGACGGGCTGCAATAATTTCTGCACCTATTGCATCGTTCCGTACGTGCGCGGTCGCGAAAAGAGCCGCCCCTTCGAGGAGATTGTCGACGAGGTGACTGGTTTGGTGCGCCAGGGCGTGCGTGAGATTACGCTGCTGGGTCAAAACGTTAACTCATATGGTCGCGATCTGTTTGGTAAGCCGCGTTTTGCCGATCTGCTGCGTGCCGTGGGCGATACGGGTGTGGAGCGCATCTTCTTTACGTCTTCGCATCCCAAGGATCTGCTGCCCGAGACCATCGACGCCATGGCCGAAACGCCTGCCGTTATGCCGCAGCTGCACTTGGCCGTCCAGTCAGGTTCGACGCGGATCCTCAAAGAGATGAATCGCCGTTATACACGCGAGGACTATTTGGGCCTGGTCGATCGCATTCGCAACCGTATGCCCGATATCGCGCTCTCGACCGACATTATCGTTGGCTTCCCGGGTGAGACTGAAGAAGACTTTGAGCAGACGCTTTCACTTGCCGAGACGGTCCGCTATGCCCAGGCCTATACCTTCATCTATTCCAAGCGCGCCGGTACCCCGGCCGCAGAGATTGACGATCCTACGCCGCATGAGGTTATTCTCGAGCGTTTCAACCGCCTGGTTAAGGTTATCGAGACCACGGCACATGAGTATAACCAGGGTGAGCTTCATACTGTGGTGCCGGCGCTCATTGAGGGCACGAGCAAGAAGAACGATGCGGTCCTGCTGGGCAAGAGTCCCAAGAATCAGACCGTGCATGCGCCTATCCCCGAGGGTTACAGCATCGATCAGCTTGTTGGCAAGATCGTTGATGTTGACGTTGATGTTGCCAAGACCTGGTATTTGTCCGGCTCCATTGTGGGCGAGCTGCGCTAATGGTTTCTTCCGGGGCAGGTCTTTCCGCCGTTGCGATCGTCGGTCCGACGGCGGTTGGTAAGAGTGATGTTGCCGACCGTTTGGCCGCTCGTCTTTCGTCCGAAGTACTGTCGTGCGATGCGATGCAAATCTATCGCGGCATGGACATCGGTACCGCAAAGATGGCGCCCGATGAGTGTACGGCGCCGCTGCGTCTCGTCGACATTGTAGAGCTGGGTGTGGCATATTCTGCTGCGCTTTATCAGGCTGACGCTCGCGCGCATGTTGAGCGCTTGCTTGGCGAGGGCCGCCTACCGGTGTTTTGCGGGGGTACGGGGCTGTATCTCAAGGCCGCCCTCGATGAGATGGACTTTCCCTCGGGTGAACTTGAGGACGATCGCCGTGCGGGCTATCAGGAGCTTGCCGAGCGTATTGGCGAGGAAGAACTGCATGCCCTGCTTGCCGAGCGCGACCCAGAATCTGCTGCTGTTATTCATCCCCATAACGTGCGCCGTGTGATTCGTGCGCTCGAGATGCATGATGATGGTATCTCCTATGCACAGCAAAAAAGTCAGTTTAGTGTTCCGCGCGAGCATTATCATGCTCTATGGTTTGGTCTGACGCGTAATCGCGATGTGCTCTACGAGCGCATTAACCTGCGTGTCGATCTGATGTTTGAACAGGGTCTTGTTGACGAGGTTCGCGGTCTTATGGACCAGGGGCTGGGAGATGCCCTGACTTCGATGCAGGCAATTGGCTATAAAGAGATTATCGATGCTTTCAATGGCGTGATTTCTATGGATGAGGCTCGCGAACTCATCAAGATGCGTTCGCGTCGCTATGCCAAACGTCAGCTTTCGTGGTTTAAACGCGATGACCGCATCGTGTGGTTCGATATGGACGAGTTTACGATCGATGAGGTCGTTGAGGACATCCTGCATTGTATTGAGGCTGCCTAATGGCCCGCTTCCCCCTTGTTCCCACGGCACCCGAGCCCGAGCGTGCCATATTAGTTGGTGTTGAGTGGCGCGACAATGCGTGGCCGCTCGATCGTTCGCTTGACGAGCTTGAGCGCCTGGCCCATACGGCTGGCGCCCAGTGCGTGGCGCGTTTGTCACAGCGTCTGGTTAAGCCGTATCCAAAATCGTTTATCGGTTCCGGTAAGGTTGAAGAGCTGTGCGGCCTGGTGCATCGCATGGATGCCGATGTCGTTATTTTTGACGACGACCTGACGCCCTCGCAGCAATCCTATTTGGAGAAAGCCGTGGGCGAGCCGGTAAAGATTATCGATCGTACAGCACTGATCCTGGATATCTTTGGCCTGCATGCTCAGACGCGTGAGGGACGCCTACAGGTACAGCTGGCGCAGCTTCAATATCTGTTGCCTCGTCTGCGTGGCATGTGGAGCCATCTTGCCAAGGAGCAGACGCGCGGCGGCATCGGTTCGCGCTTTGGCCAGGGTGAAAGCCAGCTCGAGGTTGACCGTCGCTTGATTCGCAATAAGATTGCCGCGCTTCGTCGTGAGCTCAAGCAGGTTGAACAGCGTCGCGATGTCCAGTCCAAGAGCCGCATTGAGTCACCGGCGTTTCGCGTCGCGTTAGCCGGTTATACCAATGCCGGTAAATCGACGTTGCTCAATCGCCTGACCGGCTCTACGGTACTTTCGCAGGACAAGCTGTTTGCTACGCTCGACCCGACGACGCGTTCGTATCGCCTGCCCGGCGGTCGCGGCATGACGATTACCGATACCGTTGGCTTTATTCAAAAGCTACCGCATGGTCTCGTTGATGCCTTTAAGTCCACGCTGTCTGAGGTTCTTGGTGCCGATCTGATCCTTAAAGTTGTGGATGCCTCTGACGAGGACTACGAGCGCCAGCTCGAGGCAGTCGATCGCGTTCTTGACGAGATCGGTGCCGGCGAGCGTTTGACGCTTACGGTGTTCAATAAAATCGATCTTCTCGATAGCGTTGATCGATTGAGTTTCCGTCGTCGCTATCCCGAGGCCGTGCTGTTCTCGGCCCAGACGGGCGAGGGACTCGACGATCTCGTCGACCGTATTGCTCGTGAGGCGGCTGCTACCGATGTGTTGCTCTCTGCTGATATCCCGTATCGCGAGGGCGCCCTCATCACGCTGGTGCATGAGCAGGGAACCCTTTTGCACGAGGAATATCTTGAGGACGGCGTTCGTATTGTGGCGAAACTGCCGGCCCGTATCGCGCCGCGGCTCGAGCGTTATCGCACCGAGTAGACGAGCTCCAAAATGCCCAGAATGATGGGTTGATGCAGCAGATAAAAGGGGAGTGCATGACGTCCAAGGCTGGCGAGCTCCGGGACGGGATTGGCGTAGGCCCAGCTTGGGGCGGTCTTATCGATTCCCTGCGCTATATGTGCGGCGAAGTATCCTGCAAGATACATAAAGATAAACGGGATGATGGGGTAGTAATCACCTGAGACAAACCCAGGGCTTGGAAATCCCAGCCACGCCAGGTAGGGGACAGGGTAGATCGTTTTGGGGATGCTCCAGGTGAGGGCAAACAACACAAGGCATAGGGACATGCCCCATCTCGCCGATATCTTCTTAAGGACGGGGTCGGTCAACGCCACGATGCCGGTACATGCGGCCATGCAGTAGATGATGCCAAAATTAACCGAATCGTCGACTGAGACAAGTGTTGTTGCCAGCCAGACGACGAGTGCTGCTAAGGCGTATTTGGCGGCACGTTTGATATTGTTGCGCGAAAGGGTGCACATCCAACCCGCGATAAACAAAAATACCCAGCTGATGCTGGCGCGCCAGATGTCTTGAAAGACGGTCTGGGTAAACCAGGGCATATCCCAGTCGTACAGGTAGGCGAGATCGTAGCAAGCGTGAAAACCTGCCATTGAAATCATCGTAAACCCGCGGACGGTATCAAAGATGGTGATGCGTTTTTGCATTACGAGAACCGGCGCATCAAGCCGACGACTTTGCCCAAGATAACGGGATTCGTTGCATAGATAGGCTCCATGGTGTCATTTTCAGGCTGCAGACGTACGCGTCCCTGCTCCTTGTAGAACGTCTTGACGGTCGCTGAACCATCAATCATGGCTACGACAATTTCGCCGTTCATGGCACTCTTTTGTTCACGGACGATGATGTAATCGCCATTGAAGATGCCGACATTGATCATTGAGCTCCCATGTACCTCAAGGATAAAGGAACCCTGATCAGTGGCGATTTCGGTCGGGATAGTAAAAGTGTCTTCGATATTCTGCTCGGCCAGAATGGGAATCCCAGCCGCGACGCGACCAACGAGCGGTAGCGAGACCGTTCCGCGAGGTGCGGTGGGCTCGTCAGATTTAGAAATTGAGACAGAGGAACCGTCCTCGTTAAAGAGTTCCAGGGCGCGCGGTTTGGTGGCATCGCGCTTGAGTAGCCCGCGCGCCTCCAGAGCAGATAGATGGGCGTGCACGGTGCTGGGGGAGGAAAGGCCCACGGCAGAAGCCATCTCGCGCACGCTGGGCGGATAACCCTTCTCCTGCTGATATTCCTTGATGAAGTCGTAAATTTGCTGCTGACGCTTGGTAATTTTGCGAGCCATCAGGGCATCCTCTCTACCCATGTCAAACAAATGTTCGAATTTTGCTTGACAGGAACAACTGTTCGAAGATAATAATAACCGAACATTCGTTCTCGCGCTAGACATTTTTGTCCGCGCGGCTTGATAAAACTGTTCTCAGCAAAACACGCGAGAGGAGAACATGATGAACGCAACGAATATGGTCCAGGGAAACCTCGCCCTTAAGCTCGAGACGCCTGCAGAACCCACTTTTACGGTTGTTCAGGGTGGTCGTTCCGGCTTTCAGCCTTTGACCGCAAAGCCTGCTCGCAATCAGCAGGCTGTAGTCGCGCCGGGCCGCGTTGCCCTCAAGGTTCCGACGATTGTCGCCGTTGCCGTTGCGCTTACGCTCTTCTTTGTCCTCGCTACGTCGGTCTTTAGCGCGCGTCACGCCGCGTATGCCGAGTCCGTTTCCAACGTTACCTACGAGACCATTCGCGTTCAGCCTGGTGATTCCCTTTGGTCGCTTGCCGAGAAATATCCAATCGAAGGCCTTTCCACGCAAGAGACTTCCGACATGATCCGTAACGTCAATCATCTGGAGCATGGTTCGCTCGCCGCCGGTGCGCATCTTAAGGTTCCTGCTCGTTCGTAATCATTATCGCGCTGCGCATGGTACCCTTGTTATCGTTTAAGAGGAGGTACCATGCGCTGTCCCAAATGCGGCAAGGCACATACCCGCGTCGTTGATTCCCGTATGCAGGAGTCAAATAACACCATTAAGCGCCGTCGCGAATGTTGCTCGTGTAACTACCGCTTTACAACGTTCGAGCGATGCGAAGACCCAATTGAGGTCATTAAGTCGGACGGAACCAAGCAGCGGTTCGATCGCAATAAGCTGCTCGTCGGCTTGATGCGCGCCACCATCAAGCGTGATATCGACACTAAGAAGCTCAATGAGATTATCGATGACATCGAGGTCGAGCTGCGCTCTCGCACGCTGACGGCCGTCACGTCCCATGAGTTGGGTGACATGGTGCTCAAGCGCTTGGCCAAGATCGACAAGGTGGCTTACATCCGTTTTGCCTCGGTCTACCGCGATTTCAAAGACGTCGATGAGTTTCTGCAAGAGCTCGACAAGCTAAGGTGATTCCATGTCCAGCATTACCGTCAACATAAAGCGTCTCGACCCCACCGTCGAGCTTCCCAAATACGCCCATCCCACCGATGCCGGCTTGGATCTGCGCTCCAACGAGGACTGCGTCCTGAAGCCCTTCGAACGCCGTCTGGTCTCTACTGGGCTGGCCATCGGCCTGCCCGACGGTTACGCCGGCTTCGTCCAGCCCCGCAGCGGCTTGGCCATTAAGCAGGGCCTGTCTATAGTCAATACGCCGGGCCTCATCGACGCCCACTACCGAGGAGAACTCAAGGTTATCCTCATCAACCTGGATCCCTCCAACAACATCCAAATCAACAAAGGCGACCGCATAGCCCAACTCGTCATCCAAGAAGTCCCCACGGTCAACCTCATAGAGGTAGAAGAACTAGACGAAACCGACCGAGGCAACGGAGGCTTCGGCTCCAGCGGCGTCGCTTAGTCTTTTGCTTCGTTGAACGGAGTGTCGTAATGTCCGCTCGCCCCTGGGATGCCCCTATATATCATCCCGTGCTCAAACATTCTCGCTGCGCTGCGAAACTGCGCGCGGGACGATATATAGGGGCATCCCAGGGGCGAGCTACGTTTACATGCTCGCAATCGGTTATGGCTTCCCATCTGAAGCCTAATGCTGTATCTAGAAGCTGTGTCTAACAAGTAATCCGATCTGACAAAGAGACGGCTCCTTTGTCAGATTGGATTACTTTGATTTCTTGTTTTCGAGTTTCCCTTCGCTGCTTTTAGTAGGGTAACCGATATGGCTGCTAGTGCGTACGTATAGCCGTGGCGCAGGCCGCCCACACATATCGTTCCACGCGCAGTTTCGCAGCGAGCGAAGCGAAGCGAGAATGTTTGAGCATGGAATGATATGTGTGGGCGGCCTGCGCCACGGCGGACAGTCCGGTGCTAGCGGATATGCGCGGGTTTTCCGCCCCAGTAGAAGCGGCAGAAGGCTCGTTTGCGCTTTTGGGGCTTGCCTACGAGCTCCATGGTTGCGATGGCGATGTCTTCGGCAGCGTGGGGGCGGCGTAGTACTTCGCCGTTGATGAGTAGGGCTTTGAGTGATTCGGGATGGTCGTGTAAGTGACGAAGGGTTACGATGAGTTCTCGTGCGGTGGTGACATGCATGCTGGCGCCCATGCCGGTGAGCATTGTGGTGTTGGCCTTTTCCTGACCGTATGATTTGCCCAGCAGGATCATCGGCAGATGTGCGCATAGGCACTCGGTGACCGTGAGTCCGCCCGATTTGAGGATTGCGAGGTCGCAGCCGTGCATGAGGGCCGCCATGTCGTCCACGTAGTCCAGAACCGTGACGTTGTCGAGTTTCATGGCGTCGAAGAGCGTCTTGAGGCGGGTGGCGTATTCCTTATCCTTGCCCGGCAAAAAGACAAAATGCATGTCCTCAAAGCTGCGTAAGAAGGGGAGCGTGTGGTCCATTGCGGCACGGAAACGCACGTATGGTTGGGGCAAACTGGCGCCGGCCATCACCAATACGACGGTTTTGTCTATGGGGAGATTGAACTTGCTGAGCTCATCTTCGCGTTTGTAATCGGTATCGAAACCGGCACGAATGGGGATGCCCGTTATGCGGATCTTTGACTCGGGAACCTTGCGTGGGCGCAGCGTTTCGGCCATAAACTCGTTGGCTACACAGAATAGGTCGGTGTCCTTGTGGGGCCAAAAGCCTTCGACTTCGTAATCGGTCGGTACGCAGATGACCGGATAATCGATACCCGTGATTACGCGGGCGCCCACGGCAACATTGGCTGCTGTGATGTGCGTTGCGACCACGGCTATAGGCCTGCGGCGACGAATATATTCGTTGAAGGCGGGGAACATAATTCGCGACCATGCTGTGCCGCCACCCCAGAGAAGATGTCCCGTAAGCGTATATCGCCAGGTCAGGTCGTAAATGGGGCGCGTGGCTCCCGTAAAAGAAGCCGCGGTCTTATTGCCGTCGAACTTAATACGTCCAAAATCAAGGATATCGAGCACTTCAATTTCAATATCCTCAGGGATTCCCTTGGTGCCGCGGATAAGGTCAAATGCTTGTGCAATCGCGTTGGCGGCGGCTTTGTGGCCCGATCCAACCGATGCGTGCACAATGGTTACAAGGGGTTTTTGTGCAGGTAAAACGGTCATTTGCTCCGGTTGGGGAGTGGCTTGAATGGGCAGGGGGGCGCTATTGTCCGTCTGCGTTTGATCCATCGATAACTCCCCTTCAGCTATGTTACGCGATTTATCATTGTAGTGCATGAGTGTCATGTTCACGTAAATTTGGGTATGAGCGCAAAGAACGCCAATCTTTCGACAGGAGGTCTCTTCATGACTACCCATCAGCCGATCGATGTTGCTATTATCGGCGGCGGCCCTGCGGGCTATGCTGCAGCCATTTACGCGGCGCGCGCCAACCTAACGACGACCGTGATTGAGCAGGGCATGTCGGGAGGACAGATCGCCACAACCAATGAGGTCGAGAACTATCCGGGCATTCCGCTCTTGAGTGGCGCCGAACTCGGTGAGCGTTTTCAGCAGCATGCAGAGGGCTTGGGAGCTCAGGTCGCATGGAGCATGGTTACGGGTATCGATTACGATGCCGATGCAGCGCTGTTTACGGTGCATCACGATATGGGTGATACGCTGGCCTCGAGCGTTATCGCTTGCATGGGTGCCACGCCGCGTCCGGCAGGTTTCGCTGGCGAGGATACCTATCGCGGTCGTGGCGTTTCATATTGCGCAACATGTGACGGCATGTTCTTCCGCGGCAAACAGGTCTTTGTAATCGGTGGTGGCAATTCGGCATGCGAAGAGGCACTGTTCCTGTCAGACATTGCCGGCAGTGTGACCATCGTGCTGCGCCGCGACCAGTTCCGTGCGCCTGATGGTGTTGTTCAGAAAGTACTCGAAAAGGACAATATTACAGTTAGGTACCAAACTAGTATTGTGGAGCTCTCGGGCGAAGCCATGCCAACGACGATCGCCTTTAAGGACAATTCATCCGGGGAAATTCATACCGAGTCATTTGAACCCGGCTCTTTTGGCATCTTTGTCTATACCGGCACGCAACCCCATACCGAGCTTGTTGAGCATCTAGTCGATCTGGCGCCTGATGGCGGCATTCTAACTGATGAATCTATGGCGACCCGCACGCCAGGTCTATTTGCCGCTGGCGATATCCGTTCCAAGCGTTTACGCCAGGTTGTGACCGCCGTTTCTGATGGAGCCATAGCGGCAACCAGCGCATACGCGTTTCTCCGCGAATAAGTACGATAATATATCTTATGTAAGGTTGCTATCTTTAAACAAAGTGGTTTGACGGTGCATCAATGTACAGTCAAACCACTATTTCTTGGCGGCTATGTGGTATGCAAAACTAGATAACCTAGAATACAATATAGAAAACGAACGGAGGCCTCTTATGAACCACGCTAAACATGTTATCCCGATGTCCGATACATCGGTCAGCATTAAGCCGGAGGATATTCAGCCGACGGTGCTGCCGGATGCATTTATTCAGTCCGATATGGTGGGAAAACTCAACGCGTTGAGCTTGCCACGCTATGACCAGCTGCCCAACGTAACGCTCTATCGCGATCAGGTTATTGAATATGTTGCGCTGTGGATGGAGCCGCTTTCGATTTGCGTAGAGCAGCCCGTTATCACGCCATCGATGATCAATAACTACGTGAAGGTCGGCCTCGTTCCTGCTCCGGTTAAAAAACAGTATGGCCGTGAGCAGATTGCGCGTCTCATCGCCATTTGTATCTTTAAGCAGGTGCTACCCATCGCTGCGGTTCAGGCGCTCTTTAATATTCAGCGCTTGAGCTACGACGCTCCGACCGCCTTTGATTATGTTGTCGATCAGCTTGAGGCATCGATTCGTGCGGCGTTTTCCGTCGAGCAGACTCCTGTGCCCGATACCGCACATCAAGTTACGCGCGAGTCGCTGCTCGTACGCAGTGCGGTATCGTCCTTTGTTTCGAAGGCATACCTGATGAGCTATCTTAAGTTCAATGGGTTTAATAGCTAACTGAGGTATAAGACGGGCGGGATAAGGGGCCACTGGCCCCTTATCCCGCCCGCGCGTTTGACTAGTTGGACATTATCGGCCCGAAGCTACACCCATGCCGTAACCGATGATGAGACCGTGCATCTCGGCGTAATAGGAATCTAGCCCGTTACAGGGCATGATGATAGTCTTGGAGCCTGGCCAGTGCTCCACAATGCGGTCGGCAAGCGCCTGGGCTCCAGCTTCGTTCTCAACGTGATCGATGATGACCTCGCCGCCAGTAAAGCCCTCGGCCTCCATGGTGTCGACAATCTTGGTGAGCATCTTCTTTTCGCCACGCGTGTGCCCAACGAGTTCAATTTCGCCCGCTTCGCTCGCCGTGCCCAAAATGCGGATATTGAGCTTGTTGGCAATGACCCCGGCTGCCTTGGGAATACGTCCAGCCTTTGCAAGGTTCTCGTAATTACACAGGCTAAAGAGAATCTTGCTGTTCTGCTCCAAGCTATCGAAGTAAGCGCAGGCGTCCTCAAAGGAGACGTCCGGGTTACTTGCAAGATAGCGATCAAACAGTAAGAAGATCAGGT
The DNA here is from genome assembly GCA_036550475.1 of Collinsella sp. Classification (GTDB taxonomy): domain Bacteria; phylum Actinomycetota; class Coriobacteriia; order Coriobacteriales; family Coriobacteriaceae; genus Collinsella. The sequence goes on from JAXKGH010000062.1 coordinate 81,716, forward strand.
CCATCTTGCCGCCTGCTGCCCGCGAATTAACCAAATGAATCTGACGGTTGGGCTCTTCGGCAAGCACCATGTCACGTGCGGTGGCCGCGGCATTGTAGCTTCCCGAGACGCCCTCGGAGATGGGCATGCAGATCGTCTTGTCGGCAAGCTTAAAAAGCTCGGTCCACTCGCCCACGCTCGGACAGGCGCTCGAAGAAGCGCTCGACTCCGCCTGCACGGCGCAATTGAGCTCGTGAACGTCGAGCGTGAGGTCATCGACAAACTCACGCTCCCCTACTCGGATCTTAAGGGGTGCAAATGCAAAGGTGGTATGAGGTGCGGTTGGCCGCCAATCGCGAAGATTGCAGCTCGAATCGGAGATAAGCGCCCAGCTCATTGAGGGTCCTTTCTATTTGTTCCTCAATAATTATAGCCGTCTTTCTCATCAATTGGACGGCTATCTAGTTTTGAATACTAGATAGCCGTTCTGATACTAAGGCAAACGGTAGAGGCAAAAAAGAATGAGCCTCGTGACTCAAGATCGCGAGGCTCACGTTCGTTCGTTGTATTAATAGATTAGTAGCGAACGAAAATGTAATTGTTGTTCATGCCAGCGGCAACGGAGCTGATGATAACGCCCGTCTTGTAGTCGGAAGCATGGATCATCTGGCCGTTACCAATGTAGATGCCGGTGTGGTAAGAGTTAACCACGACGTCACCAGGCTGGGGATCGGACACGCGGGTCCAGCCCATAAAGATGCCCGTGGTGCCAAGGCGGCAATAACGGCCGGTGAGGCAGTAGCTTACAAAACCGGAGCAGTCAAAGCTGTTCGGTCCAATGCCGCCCCAAGAATAAGCATAACCGAGCTTGCTGTAGGCGCGCGAAACAACAGTACCACCGTCAACGGACTGGCTCGGTGCGGAAGGCGTCGGAGCCGGAGCGGGCGTCACGGGCTGCGGCGTGGGGGCAGGAGCGGGCGCGGGGGTGTTGTCGCCGCCATTGTTGGTCGAGCCACCACCGTTGTTGGTGTTCTCGGTCGTACCGGCTGTGTCGTTGCTCACCGTGGCCTTTTCGGCGGTGCTGGCATTGATGCCAGCCTGCAGCGCGGCATTGGCCTCGGCCTCGGCAGCAAGCTCGGCCTGCAGCTGTGAATCCAGGGAGTTCACGACACTCTGGGCCTCAGCCTGCTGGGCATTGAGCTCGTCGACCTTCTTCTGCGTCGCGGCGACGTTCTTCTCCTGCTCGGTCTGCTTATCGGTGAGCTGCTGCTTAAGGTCCTTGACCTCCTGAATGGTCTGGGCCTGCTTGTCGGAAACCTTGCCGTAGTAGAACAGACGGTTGAGCATGTCGCCCAAATCGTCGACGCCCGTCAGAACCTGAAGGAGACTCAGACCGCCGGTCTTGTACTCACCGGCAACGTAGCTCGAAAGCTTTGCCTGGCCCTCGGCAATCTCTTGCTGCTTTTGCGTGATCTCGCCTGCAGTCTGATCAAGCTCCTGCGTCTGTGCGGAGAGTTCTTCATGAATTTGCTGGGTTTGTGTGCCAATCTGCTCGAGCTTGGTACGAGCAGCGGCAAGGTCGGATGCGGTATCGGCGTAGGCCGGAGCCACGAGGCCCAGGCCCAAAACACAAGCGAGGGTTGCCGTAGCAGCGCAGCGTGCCATGTTTCTGTGCGTGTTTGCTGTGCGCATGTAGCTTCCTTTCCGGTATCTAAGGGTAGCGGCTAGTCCACCGTTACCAGGCTAAAGAGCTCAACGTCCTCGTTAGAAGGCGTGAGCTTCTTGCGCGGGTTGAGAAACGCAAGCTCAAGGATACAACCGTAGCCTACAAGCTTTGCGCCCATATCTCGCACCAGTTTACCTGTTGCCTCGACGGTTCCGCCCGTCGCGACCAAGTCGTCCAGAATCAACACGGTATCTTTAGAGCTGATAGCATCGGCGTGGATCTCGATAGAATCCGTTCCATACTCGAGCTCGTAGCTCTCGCTCACCGTTTTGCGCGGCAGTTTACCCGGTTTACGTGCGGGAACAAAGCCGGCGCCCAGGGCGACGGCCGCGGGCACACCCACCATAAAGCCACGAGCCTCGGGGCCGACGACCTTGGTGATACCCATGCCAGCAAAATGCTCGGCGAGCGCATCGACCATGGCCTTCAGAGCCTCGGGATTGCCAAAGAGCGGCGTGATGTCCTTAAAGACGACTCCGGGCTCGGGATAGTCGGGGATGTCGACGATATGAGATTCGAAGTCGTACATGGCGTGACCTTTCATGGATTGCCGGGTGGACGGCGGTTATTTACCTGCGTTAGCAGACGAGCTGTGCGAGGGAACGACGACCTTGGACGGCTGTACGAGCGACTCGTCGTGCGCGGCAACCGCGGGGACGCTTGCCCCATCGCTTTTAGCCTTGGTGGATTCGGAACGCGCGATCTCCTCATCGAGAGCATCGATGTCAGCGTCCTCGACCACGGCGTTGAGCGACTCAAAGACTCGGTTCTTAAGGAGCGCGGTGTGCACACCCTCGGTGAGGTCGTGCAGCTTCTTAAAGGCGCGCTCGAGCTTGGCGTCGCGCTCGTCATCGGAGGTATCCATGCCGAGCATGCTCACGAGCACCTGCTCAAACATCGAAGACTCGCGGTTTGCCGACGATACGTACTGACGCAGGTTGCGCGGCTCAATGTGGAAGCGCGACAGCTCCGAGCAGTAACGGATAATCGGGAAATCTCGGCCATCGACGAGCTCACGGTTCTGCGGGCTCTTGATGATGCGGATAAGGTCGTTTTCGGCAAGGGAGCGGATAAACGAGATCTCGACGCCGAGCATGTCGGGGATCGTCTCGATGGGATGCAGCTTTTGCTTGGTCTCCTTGGGCTCCGTCTTCAGCGGAACATCGGACAGAAGACCCACCTCGTAAGCCAAAGTGGACAGGTCCGTTGCGTTTTCCAAGCGCTGCTTAATGACGTTGAGCGGCATGTAGCGGGTCTTCTGCAGGTGCAGGATGACCTCGAGACGGTCAACGTCTTCCTTGGAGTACTGGCGATACCCCTTAGGCGTACGATGAGGGGTGATGAGCCCCTCATCTTCGAGAAATCTAATTTTTGAGTTCGATAGATCGGGGTATGCGCCTCGAAGAAGGTTGACGACTTGGCCGATACTCAGATAGTTGCGTTCGGCCATTACCTACTCACCGGTTTCGATGCGCTCCGGCGTGCTCTCGTGGTAGATGAGCGTGAACGTACCGATCTGAACGGAAGAGCCGTCGTGCAGCGGAGCACCGTTGACGATGGCGCCGTCGACCCAGGTGCCGTTTAGCGACCCCAGATCCTCAATACGGGCGCCCAGGCCCTCACGAATAATGCGTGCGTGACTGCGCGAGACGGTCATGTCGTTGAGGAAGATGCCGTTCGCGGGATCGCGGCCGATGGTGGTCACGTCGTCCTCGAGCTCAAAGGCAGCTCCGGTCTGCGGACCCTTGACGATGGACAGAACCGGAGCGGTGATGCGCACGTTGGCCATAAGGTCGGGAACGGTGACATCGCTCGAAGGAACGCGGAAAACGCAGGTAGCGTCCGCAGTCTTATCGTTCTGAGGCATATTGTTAACCTTGTTGTCCATGACAACCCCTATCTAACGCGGACGTGCCGCAAAAAATGTACCGTACGTAATCATACCCCAATGAATCAGTCTTCGATTTCGGGGTTGAGATAGTCGGTGTCCTCGTCCTCGGGATGCGCGATGGCCTGTTTAATGGCTGCCCCTCCCTTTACGGAATAGATGATGGCGGTGAGCATGGAGAAGATGACGCCGCCGTACACAAAGAAGATGCCGAGGGGCACCGAACTGCCGTTGAGGCCCGGGAATGCCGAGAACGTGGCGGGCAGTAGATGCCAGCCGTCCACGACGGGAAAGCCCAGCAGCATGAGCGAGAAGCCGGTCATGAGCAGTGCCGTGGCAATCTTGCCGGGAAAGACGACGTCGATGGGGCGACGGTGGTAATGGCGCACGATGAGCGTGCCGATGCCCAGGTAGATATCGCGACCGATGATGAGCACGCAGACCCAGATGGGAAGCTCGCCGCGGACCACCAGGCCCAGCACGCCGGTAAACAGCAACGCGCGGTCGCAGATGGGATCCATAACCTTGCCGAGCCACGAAACCGTTTTGGTCATGCGGGCAATCTGGCCGTCCATCCAGTCGGTGGAAGCCGCGATGGCATAGATGACAATGGCGACAACACGGTTGTTGTCCGTCACAAACAGGTACAGGAAGACGAGCGTGAGGACCAGGCGCGTAAAGGTGATGAAATTGGAGATCGTAAAGATCTTATTCGACGGGTAATCGGAAGTGCCGATAAGCTCCTTTTTGATCTTCTTTTTGATGCCCACAGGACTCCCCCGCTGGTAAACGACAAAACTTTCGATACTATACCCGTTCTGGCGATGTCTATCCAGCGTAAGCATAGAGAGTCCAGACATATGGAGGACGGTATCGGGCAGGATGTCTATCGCTTTTGTGTACGTCAGCCTCCAAACATGTCATCAATTGTCGTATTTGGAGGGTGACGTACAAGTTTTTGTTGAGCGAAAGTATCGATTAATAAAGCCGTTGATTCTTCGTTGCTTACTTTATTGATTCTTAACAAAAAAGGTCAGGCACTAGGTGCCTGACCTGCAAACTTCTTGGCAGGACGACTGGATTCGAACCAGCGACCCCTTGACCCCCCAGCGGGGTCAGAATGACCCTGACCTGTGCTTATTTTGTTAAAACACGCGCAGATAGCGCAAGTAGCGCATTTCCGCATTTGCAAATTTTACCAGCTCAGCGCGGTCTGTCCAGATAGCATATTTTCGGCTTCGAGGAGCGCGGTGCAGCCGATGACTTAATCAACGGGGGTAGGAGCCCCGAATCGTCGCCTCTCCGGGTTCCCGCAGGTGGGCCCGCCTGTTTCTAATCAACTGCGGATTTAGGAGCAGACATGCAGAACGAGAAATGCAGCAATAAAACCTTACGCGTATGCGGAGCCGGCGGCGTGAGGAAGAACAAGGGCAAATGGCAGGCTGTCGTGACGGTGGCCGACGAGATGACCGGGAAGAAGGTCCAGAGGACCAGGAACACCCGCGTGCCCTGCCTGAAGCAGAGCACGCGGGGAAAGGCGGCGGCGATGCGCGTCCTCGCGGAATTCAGGTCGGAGGTCGAGCTGGAACTCGCCGAGGCCGAGGAGGCGAGGGCCGCTATCGGCGCCGGGCTTCCGCCGAACAGCGGGATGACTACGCCGCGCTGCCGCTTTCCGAGGCGCTCGAGAAGTTCATCGACTTCTGCTTGGAGATGAACAGGATCACCCCGACGACCCGCGACGACTACCACTACAGCGCCCTGCACATCGAGCGAGACGAGCTGGGTCTGGTCCCCGTGAACGAGGTGACGACCGACGACGTCAACGCGTGGTCGAGACGCAGGATCGCCCTGGGCACGGCGCCGGACACGCTCAACAAGTCATTCAAGCTCGGCAAGCGGCTCTACGCCGTCCTGCTGAAGCGCAGCAACGACACGATCGGGAGGAACCCGTTCGACGGCGCCCTCGCGCCCAGGGTCATCGCCAGGCCCAGGAACGCGCTGCGCTCCGACCTCGTGCCGAAGCTCAACTCGGTGACCTCGATGATGCCGGACTCGACCTTCAGGCGGGCGGTCGTGCTCGCCCTGCACACCGGGATGCGCATCGGCGAGGTCTGCGGCCTGCGCTGGTGTGACGTCGACTTCGAGTCGGGGCTCATCACGGTCAGGCACTCGGTGGCCTACGTCAAGGACAGGGGCTCCTTCATCAAGGACACCAAGAACCACGACCTGAGGACGATCCCCGTCGACCCGGTGGGCCTGCTCCCCTTCCTGAAAGAGATCCACGAGATCGATTCGCAGAGGCTCCGGGAGGCATCGGCCCTCGGCCTGCGCGACCTCGCGGACAGCTACGTCGTGTCGCGGCCGGACGGCTCCTTCGCCACCACCAGTTACATCCGCAGGGCGTTCAAGACGTTCTCGGAGACCAACGGCCTCATGGGCACCAACGACGAGCTGATCATGTTCCACGGCCTGCGCCACACCTTCGCGACGCAGTGGATCCGCCACGGCGGCGACATCAAGGCGCTGCAGTCGATCTTCGGGCACAAGGACGCCATGGTCACGCTCAACGTCTACGCCGACATCGAGCCGATGTCCAAGATCCAGAACATGCTGCGCGTGTCGCCGAGCCTGTGGCGAGGCTACCTCGGCCTGAGGGTGGACCCCGGCCCCATGTTCCAGCAGAAGATCCGCGAGGCGATCGAGACGCTCGAGGCGTTCGGCTACGGCATCTCCGAGCCCGACGACCGCAACGTCCTCATCCGCGACGTTCAGACGATAAGCCGCCTCTACCCCACCGAGTACGCGGCAGTGCTGGGGGCCATCCCGACCGAGGCGACCGTGGTCGAGTAGAGGCCGAGACATGCGCTTTCCCAAATCCGTAGTGCAAGTACGGGAATGTGTAATCGCGTTAGATATATTCTACCCGGTCATCTCGGTGGCGCAAATCTTGGCACGGGTTTCCGCGAACGCGGACGCCCGTGCCCTTCTTTTTATGTTTACGCAAAGAGTCAGCGGGAATGCAGGTGAGGCCTCGCGGTTCAGGCCGGGGATTTTCAGCCGCGCCGCCCGATTTCGAATAAAGGCCTGCAGATGCAGACGGCTTTCGGGAGGCCCCGACGGCACCTCTCTCAAAAATGGGAGCATGGCCCGAGGGCGCCCATGGGCGGCCCTCCCGCCGTTCGGTTGGGCGGCGGCGTGTAGCCCCGTAGGCGTGTAGCCGTGTAGCGGTGTAGTGCGCTGCGGATGTAGACCTGTGGCGGCGTATGCCGAAACATATTCCCAATCCGGGAATGCACTTATATAAGTGCATTCGTCTTGCCATAGACGGGAAACCCGTCGGCCGGGCTGGACCGGAGGGCCGGGCGGCGAATGCGAAAGGCCGGATGCAGCCGATGCCCTGAATGAGGTCCCAACACATGGGAGGGGCAGGTGAATCCATCTCTTTGGCCGCTCCCGAGGGCATGGATTTCCCAGCCCTCGCCCCCGAGGACATCTTGCAGACGATTCGCAGGTCTCCGAGCGGTAGGTACCTGATGGAGCAGAGGGCCGCGCTGGCGTAGTTGCCGCACTTCGACGATATGGACGATGACGAGCTCCGCCAATTCGCCGCCCAAGTCAGGCCGTGATTTTATAGAATTCAGGGAGGACCGCTGTCACGTTCGCCGTTTAAGAAGGTGCCGCTTTGAAATATCTCGTCGAGGATTTCGATGATCCGGCAGATCCCGTCCAAGACTACGCCGAGGCCAAGCAAATCGTCCGAAAAGTACTCGGCTCCCACCCATCGGTGAGACAAGCTGCCACATGGCCATGGAAGCCTCATTTATTTGCGAAGAACATCGGCTAGCCGCAGGATTGAAATCATCGACCGATAAGTGAGTTCCACCTTTTCGCCCGCAAGCAGTCGTTTCGAGCCAATCTCATCTAGCCCCACAAGCCGAGAAAACAGCGGGCC
>JAXKGH010000063.1:0-4983 GCA_036550475.1 Collinsella sp.
CAACATGTACACCGAACGCGAGATGTCCAAGCGCATGCGTAAGCTGTCGCGTAAGGTTAGGATGGTCGGCGGGTGCGACATTCTGCTTACCCATGCACCCGCCGCCGGTATGGGTGATCTGGACGATCTGCCGCATCGAGGATTCGAGTGTTTTAACACAGCACTCGAATCCTGGAATCCCGACTACATGGTGCACGGGCATGTGCACCAAAGCTACGGTTGCGATTTTCAGCGCGAGCGTCAGCATGTGTGTGGAACGACGATCATCAACGCCTGCGGCTATACGCAGTTTGAGCTCGACCAGACGCACTACCCCATCCGCGGCTGGCAAGCAGCTTGGCTCAACTCACAAACCATGCGCCGCGAGCTCAAACGCCACGAAGCCATCGAGTCTTCAACAGCCAGAACACCCTGGTAACCACCATAAAGGGGACACTGTCCCCTTTATGGTGCTTTTGACGCGATAGCAAGAAACCCGGTCCTGCACAAGGCAGAACCGGGTTTCTTTAGCAATGCTTGCTGTACTCAGGCAGTAACTAGCAGTTACTCAGCCAGGAAGTCACGCTGGACAGCGGGATCGACCTTGACGCCAGGGCCCATGGTGGAAGACACGGAGATGGACTTGACGTACTTGCCCTTAGCAGAAGAGGGCTTGACGCGCAGAATCTCGGTGTACAGGGCAGCGTAGTTCTCGACGAGCTGCTGCTCAGAGAAGGACTTCTTGCCCAAGGGCACGTGGCAGATGCCGTAGCGGTCGGCGCGGTACTCAACGCGGCCAGCCTTGAGCTCGGAGACCATCTTGGCGACGTCCATGGTCACGGTGCCGAGCTTGGGGTTCGGCATGAGACCACGGGGACCAAGGATCTTACCGATGCGGCCAACCTTGGCCATCATGTTCGGCGTAGCGATAGCGGCGTCGAAGTTGATCTCGCCCTTCTGGATCTGGGCGACGAGCTCGTCAGAACCGATGATGTCGGCGCCGGCAGCCTCGGCCTCGCGGGCCTTCTCGCCCTCGGCGAAGACGGCAACACGAACGGTCTTGCCGGTGCCGTGGGGCAGGGAGATGGAACCACGGATGTTCTGGTCAGCCTTACGAGTATCGATGCCCAGACGGAAGTGGGCCTCGACGGTCTCGTCGAACTTGGCGGTGTCGAGCTCCTTGATGAGCTTGGCAGCCTGAAGGGGGGTGTAGAGCGTGGCGCGGTCGATCTTCTCGGCAGCGGCGTTATAGCTCTTACCATGCTTAGCCATGTGCATTACCTCCTGTGGTTAAACGGGCTTATGCCCTCCCACATCGTATCGTGTGCCCTATTGCACACATATAACGGGCGCTCCGGTCGGAGCACCCGTCATTACCTAAAGAAATCGTTACTCAGCGATGGTGACGCCCATGGAACGGGCGGTACCGGCGATGATCTTCTTGGCGGCGTCAATGTCGTTGGCATTGAGGTCCGGCATCTTGATCTCGGCGATCTTGGTGAGCTGCTCCTGGGAGAGCTGACCAACCTTGTCGGCCTGGGGCTTAGCGGAACCAGACTTGAGGTTCAGCTCCTTCTTGATGAGGTGAGCCGCCGGCGGGGTCTTGGTGATGAAGGAGAAGGACTTATCCTCGTAGACAGAGATCTCAACGGGGATAATGTCGCCCTTCTTGTCCTGCGTCTCGGCGTTAAAGGCCTGGCAGAACTGCATGATGTTCACGCCAGCAGCGCCCAGGGCGGGGCCGACGGGAGGAGCGGGGTTAGCTGCACCAGCAGGAATCTGGAGCTTAATGACGTTGGCAACCTTCTTCTCAGCCATGGTCATTCCTTTCGAATCACGAGTGTGAAGTACTTGCTATATCGTAAGCACGCACGTGTTAGAAGCACTCCTGAGATGAGCAGTCACAGAAGAAGCACGCTCGCGCGAACGGACGAAAACTTAAGCGATGACAGCGACCTGGTTAAAGTCGAGCTCGACCGGCGTCTCGCGGCCAAAGATCATCAGCGTGACCTTGAGCTTGCCAGCCTCGGTGTTAACCTCGGAGACCTTGCCATCAAAGTCGGTAAGCGGGCCATCGGTGACGCGGACGGACGTGCCGACCTGAATATCAACCGAGGTGCGCTTGGGCGAATCGCCCTTACCGGGACGACGAGTCATCTTGTTGTACTCGTCGCGGGAAAGCGGAGCGGGCTTACCGTTGCCGCCTAGGAAACCGGTGACGCCAGGTGTGTTACGAACGCACGTCCAAGCATCGTCATCCAACTCCATGCGGACCAAGACATAACCCGGGAAGATCTTGGAATCCTTGGTCTCGCGCTTGCCACCCTCTTTGATCTCGGTGACGCGCTCCATAGGAATCTCGATATCAAAGATACGGTCCTGCATGCCCATGGTCTCGATACGATGCTCGAGATCGGACTTTACGCGGTTCTCGTATCCGGAGTAAGTGTGAACGACGTACCAACGCTTAGACATGGTTTAGCCCCTCAATCCAGAGAACAGAGCAAGAGCCTCGCCAAAGCCAGCATCGAGCAGAGCGATGACGACGCCGACGACGACCAGAGAAGCGCAGACGACGACCGAGTAGTTCACGAGCTCCTTCTTATCGGGCCACGTGACACGCTTCATCTCGGACTTGACCGAAGCGAAATACTTCTTGGTGCGGGCGAAGAAACCAGGCTTCTCGTTCTTCTTGGACTTCGCAGCCTTCTCGTTCTTCTTGGCAACGGCCTTCTTGGCCTCAACCTTGGAGTTGGCGGCAGCGCTGTTGGCAGGTGCCGGCTGCTGAGCCTTCTTCTTGTTCTTCTTGTTGGCCATTTGGGTTACCTCCGCGCAATGCGCTTATACATGAGTAAACCGTAAGCCCCCAAGTGGGAGCTTACGGAATAATGACTGGCACGCCAGGAAGGACTCGAACCCTCAACACTCGGTTTTGGAGACCGATGCTCTACCAATTGAACTACTGGCGTATGTGACTAGAGACTAGCGAGTCTCTTTGTGCAGCGTGTGGTGACGGCACCAGGGGCAATACTTCTTGATCTCCATACGATCAGGCATGGTCGACTTGTTCTTGGTGGTCGTATAGTTGCGGCGCTTGCACTCAGTGCACGCAAGAGTAACTAGAGTACGCATGTATCCTGAACCTTTCATTTCCGCCCCGTACGGGCACGAGTTGTTACTTTATCAGCTCCACGTAAGTGCTGTCAATGAAAACCTCGAGTCAATTGGTTCTCGGTGGATCCATTCATATTTGGAACACATCAATGAAGCCATCGAGAGCTAATCGACGGTGCATCCAGGACCATTATCGATCCTCTCGACACCAGCAACGGCTCAATATCCATTGCAGAAAAGAACCCGGCACCCATATAAGTGCCGGGTTCTCTAAGTCAGCTATATCAAAGAGCTAATTTACTCAATGATCGTGGAGACGATGCCCGAACCGACGGTGTGGCCACCCTCGCGGATAGCGAAGCGCAGGCCCTCCTCCATGGCGATCGGGTGGATGAGGTCGCCCTCGATGGTGATGTGGTCACCAGGCATAGCCATCTCGGTGCCCTCGGGGAGCTTGACCGTACCGGTAACGTCGGTGGTACGGAAGTAGAACTGAGGACGATAACCATCGAAGAACGGGGTGTGACGGCCGCCCTCCTCCTTGGTCAGAACGTAGATCTCGCCGGTGAACTTGGTGTGCGGGGTAACCGAACCGGGCTTGCAGAGAACCTGGCCGCGCTCGATGTCCTCGCGCTTGATGCCGCGGAGCAGCAAACCGACGTTGTCGCCAGCCTCGCAGAAGTCCATGGACTTACGGAACATCTCGATACCGGTAACGACGGTGTTCTGGGTATCCTTGATGCCGACGATCTCGACGGGCTCGTTGAGCTTGAGCTCACCGCGCTCGACACGGCCGGTAGCAACGGTACCACGGCCGGAGATGGTCATAACGTCCTCAACGGCCATCAGGAACGGGAGGTCGTTGTTACGAGCAGGCGTCGGGATGTACTCGTCGACGGCGTTCATGAGCTCGCGGATAGCGTCCATCCACTTGGCGTCGCCCTCGAGAGCGCCCAGAGCGGAACCACGGATGACGGGGATGTCGTCGCCGGGGAAATCGTACTCGGAGAGGAGCTCACGGGTCTCCATCTCGACGAGGTCGATGAGCTCGTCATCGTCGACCATGTCGCACTTGTTCAGGAAGACGACGATGTAGGGAACGCCGACCTGACGGGCGAGCAGGATGTGCTCGCGGGTCTGAGCCATGGGGCCGTCGGTAGCGGCGATGACCAGGATAGCGCCGTCCATCTGAGCAGCACCGGAGATCATGTTCTTGACGTAGTCAGCGTGGCCCGGGCAGTCAACGTGAGCGTAGTGACGGGCAGCGGTCTCGTACTCAACGTGGGAGACGGAAATCGTAATGCCGCGCTCGCGCTCCTCGGGAGCCTTGTCGATGTTCTCGAACGCAGTGAAGTCAGCCTTGCAGCCCTCGGTCTCGGAGAGAACCTTGGTGATGGCAGCGGTCAGCGTGGTCTTGCCGTGGTCGACGTGACCAATGGTGCCGATGTTAACATGCGGCTTAGTGCGCTCAAACTTCTCTTTGGCCATAAAGCCCTCCTCTAAACAGGTCGTCCCCGGACGGGACTTTGCCTTTATACCATAGTGGCCTCTCAACATACTATTGAGAAGCCACCGTGTTACCTATGGTAGCGGTGACTGGATTCGAACCAGTGACGCCACGGGTATGAACCGTGTGCTCTAACCAACTGAGCTACACCGCCGGATGGAGCCTGCAACCAGACTTGAACTGGTGACCTCTTCGTTACCAACGAAGTGCTCTACCGACTGAGCTATACAGGCACTTGACGGGTGGGAGCTATAGGATTCGAACCTATGTAGGCAGAGCCAACGGGTTTACAGCCCGTCCCCATTAACCACTCGGGCAAACTCCCAATCGTTCAAGTATCCGCAGGTCCTTTGGTCTTTTGGACCGCCGCCCCCGCGAACGAA
>JAXKGH010000064.1:0-14629 GCA_036550475.1 Collinsella sp.
GCAGCCGAGGATGTGCTCGAGCATATCGACCTTCGCATCGAGAGCGGCTCGACGGTGGGCATCCTCGGCGGCACGGGCTCGGGCAAGAGCTCGCTTGTGCAGCTGATTGCGCGCCTGTACGACGCCACCGAGGGCGTCGTACTTGTGGACGGACACGACGTGCGCGACTACGACCTGGTCGCCTTGCGCGACGCCGTGGGCATTGTGCTGCAAAAGAATGTGCTGTTCACGGGCACCGTGCGCGAGAACCTGCAGTGGGGCAATCCGCAGGCGTCGGACGATGAGCTCCTCGCGGCTTGCCGCGCGGCGTGCGTGGACGAGTTCCTTGATTGCATCGGCGGGCTGGACGGCGAGTTGGGCCAAGGCGGCGCCGGTGTCTCGGGTGGCCAGAAGCAACGTCTGTGCATCGCGCGCACGCTGCTCAAGCACCCGCGCGTGCTCATTTTTGATGACTCCACCAGCGCGGTCGATATGGCGACCGACGCTAAGATTCGCGGGCACATCGCTCGGATCCCCGATACGACCGTGCTCATCATCGCCCAGCGTATCGCGAGCGTCATGGATGCCGATCGCATTGTGGTGTTGGACGACGGTCGTGTCCACGGCGTGGGCACGCACGAGGAACTGCTAGCGGGCGACAACATATACCAGGAGATTTATGCCTCGCAGATGGAGTTTGCGAGGAACGCGGACGCCGGCGACGGCAGCGACGATGGTTGCGCGAATGATCCGTTTTCCTCCGTCGCATGCGGATCGCCCTTGGAAGGGGGTGAGCGTCATGCCTAAGACCGCAGCCCAAGCACGCCCGGCCGACCTCAAGCGCACTGTGCGCCGCTTGCTCTCCTACATGGGGCATGCCAAGTTCTCGTTGCTCGCGGTGGGCGTGCTCGCCTCCGTTGCCGCCATCGCGAGCCTCGCCGGCACCTACATGGTGCGCCCCATCGTTAACGGTTTGGCCACGGGCGGGGAGGAACTGCTCGCCAAGCAGGTCATCCTGACGGCGATCATCTACGCCGTGGGCGTGCTCTCGGCCCTGGGCTACTCACAGATCATGGTGCGCGCGGCCCAACACGTGGTGTCCGATATTCGCCGCGACCTGTTCGCGCACATCCAGACGCTGCCGCTCAGTTATTTTGACAGCACGCGCTCGGGCGACATCATGAGTTTTTTCACCAACGACGTCGACACCGTCTCCGAGGCGCTCAACAACAGCTTTGCCAACGTGATTCAGGCCGCCATTCAGGTTGTGGGCACCACGGCTATGCTCATCATCCTTAACTGGCAGCTCACGATTATCACACTCGTGTGCGATGCGGCCATTGTGCTGTATGCGCGCTACTCGGGCGCGCGCTCTAAGCGTTTCTTTGCTGCCCAGCAGGCATCGCTTGGCGACCTGGACGGATATATCGAAGAGATGGTCTCGGGCCAAAAGGTCATCAAGGTCTTTAACCGTGAGGCAGCGAATGTCGCCGGCTTCACCTGCCGCAACGACGAGCTTTGCCGCACCGGTACCGCCGCCGTGAGCTATGCCAACTCCATGGTGCCCATGACCGTCGTGATTGGCTACGTCAACTATGCCATCGTCGCCGTGGCGGGCGGCATGCTCTGCATCAAGGGGCTCGCCGATGTGGGCGCACTTGCAAGCTACCTGGTCTTTGTGCGCCAGGCCGCCATGCCCATCAACCAGTTTACGCAGCTCGGCAACTTCTTGCTCAACGCGTTGGCCGGTGCCGAGCGCCTGTTTGCGGCTATGGACCTTGAGCCCGAGGTGGACGAGGGCTGCGTGGAGCTGGTGCAGACGGGCGACGCCGCGTGGGCGTGGAAGATTCCCGAGGGCCAGGGCGTGGGCGCGTACGGGCACTTGCATGACGTGGCAGCCGTTGATGAGTCGGGCCGCGCGGTGGCCGCCGACGGCACCGAGCTCACGTGCGGCTTGGTCCCGCTTGCCGGCGACGTGCGCTTCCATGCCGTGGACTTTTCCTACGTGCCGGGCACGCGCGTGCTCACGGACCTCAACCTGTTCGCCAAGCCGGGGCAAAAGATCGCCTTTGTTGGCTCGACGGGCGCCGGAAAGACGACCATCACTAACCTTATCAACCGCTTCTATGAGGTCGATGATGGCGAGATCACGTACGACGGCATCGACGTCAAGCACATTGCCAAGGCCAGCCTGCGCGGATCGCTCGGCATTGTGCTGCAGGACACGCACCTGTTTAGCGGCACCATTGCGCAGAACATCCGCTTTGGCAAGCTCGACGCGACCGACGAGGAGGTGCGCGCCGCTGCCGAGGCAGCCTGCGCTGATTCGTTTATCCGCCGCCTGCCGCGGGGCTACGACACACCGGTCACGGCCGACGGCGCCAACCTGTCGCAGGGTCAGCGTCAGCTGCTCGCCATCGCGCGCGTGGCCGTCGCCGATCCGCCGGTGCTCATCCTGGACGAGGCCACGAGTTCCATCGACACGCGTACCGAAAAGCTCATCGAGCGCGGTATGGACCGCATCATGCGCGGTCGCACCACGTTTATGATCGCGCACCGCCTGTCCACTGTCCGCGACGCCGACGCCATCATGGTCCTCGAACACGGCCGCATCATCGAGCGCGGCACGCACGAAGAACTGCTCGCCCAGCACGGCGAGTACTGGCAGCTGGCGCATGGCTTAAAAGAGTTGGATTAACCCGTTCGAGCACGATGCTTTGACCCCTCCGTGCCCCTCACCTCGCCTCAAACCATCACAACATTCGATGTTTTTTGCCAAAATCGGGAAAAGCATCGAATGTTGTGATGGTTTTTCTGCCACCCGAACGGGTGGAATCGCTTTCTTGCGCACGAAGGTGTGCGAACCCGTGAGCAGGGGAATAAGGTTGGTTATCCGACTCCATTGGAGGGCTCATGGACCTGCCGATCGTCCTGTCCCATAAGACTGCCTGGCTGTACCACAACGTGGCGCGCCCGTCCGAGCCGCTCTCGCGAGCAAGCAGCCTATACGATGAGGACTCGCTTGCTAACGAGGCGGAGCCGACCGCGAGCCTGCCCAAACTGGGACTCGATGCCAAGGGGCTGAGGGCTTCAACGGCAGTTGGGATCGTTACCGACTATCTGGTTTCGCTCGGTATTCCACGAGAAGAGCTCGATCATATCGACACGCTCGTCAACTTCGATTTTGAGCGTTCGACGCCGGCTGGATTTAGGTGTCACGTATTTGGGGCGCCGGTGCCTCCAGGCCATCTTATCGAGGTGGCGGAGGGCCTTCTGGTGGTTGATGAGGTCATGTGTTTTGTCCAAGCGGGTTCGTGGATGAGCGAGCCCGAGCAGCTGGAATATGGCTACGAAATCTGTGCCCGATACCATTTGAATCATCTGTCGACAGGCGATTATATTGAGATGGGGCAGAGGTATACCGTTGCCGATTTGATTGCTTATTGCAATGAGAACCGATCTCGTCAGGGGGCTATACGCGCGGCCGCCGTGCTCAAGCGCGTGCACGATGGCGCGCGTTCGCCCATGGAGACGGCCACCGCAATCATGGTCGTAGCAAAACGTTCCCAGGGAGGGCTGGGATACGCCAAGATTGAGCTCAACCATCGGGTCGATGTTCCCAGCGAGTTCAAGTATCTCGCAAAGGCCGGGTATTTCGAGATCGACGTATATGCGCCTGCGAGCGGTACGGGGATTGAATACAACGGCTCGGACCATCTTGATAAACAGCGCAGCGCGTCGGATGCGGAGCGTATGACCGTGCTGAGCGCGCTGGGCTTTAGAATGATCGTCCTCACCGGGACTCAGTTTGCCCATCAGCTGCAATTGCATCGGGCGATGAACGCCATCGCGCTCGCTATGGGCCTTAAGTGCGACCGAAGCGAAGCGTTCCAGAAACGTCAGAACGACCTGCGAGAATTCGTGATTCGTCACTGGGACGGCGGCCTTTAGGGGCGCTTTGGTCCTTCTACGGGGTGCCATGGGCAGGCAAACCATCACAACATTCGACGTTTATTGCCAAAAACGGGAAAAGCATCGAATGTTGTGATGGTCTGTGCTGAGGATGGGCTTGGGAAGCCGGTCTTGCTCGAAGCGACCTGTCCTGTCGTACGGGTGTCGGCATGATTCTCTCGTGGGGTATTATGTTTTCCGAAGAATAAAACGCCGCGTGAGGGGAGGGCTGCGTGGACGGGCACGTGCAACATGACGGCTTTGGCCGCGATATCAACTACCTGCGTATTGCCGTTACCGACAAGTGCAATTTCCGCTGCATTTATTGCATGCCGGCCGATGGCGTCGCGCCCCGCGTGCACGACGAGCTGCTCAGCGCCGAGGAAATCGCCCGCTTTGTGCGCTTGGTGGCGGGGGAGGGCATTCGCCGCGTGCGCCTGACGGGTGGCGAGCCGCTGGTCAGCCGCCGTATTATTCCGCTCATTCGCGACATCCGCGCGATTCCGCAGATCGAGGACATCTCGCTCACCACCAACGGTGCCCTGCTGCCCAAGCTGGCGCCGCAGCTCAAAGACGCGGGGCTTAACCGCGTTAACATCTCGCTCGACACACTCGACCCTACGCTCTTTGGAAAGATCACGCGCCTGGGCCGACTCGAGCAGACCATGGCTGGCATCGACGCGGCGCTGGCTTGGGGCTTTGAGCCCGTTAAGGTCAACTGCGTTGTGGTGCGCCGACTCAACCAGGATGTGGCAGCCCTTGCGCGGCTGACCGTCGACCGCCCTATCCACCTGCGCTTTATCGAATACATGCCCATCGGCGACGAGCGCACCAGCTCGCATTGCGCTGTGGACCCGCATGCGCCCGCGCTCAATCCCGAGCTGTGGGACGCGAGCGATACCGTGCCGAGCGACGAGCTGCGGGCGCGCATCAATGCCGGGGCCACCGCGGCGGGACTGGGCGAGCTCGAGCCGCTCGACATCAACGACGCTCCTGCCGGCGCTGGCCCTGCGCGCTATTGGCACTTTCCGGGCGCGGCGGGAACGGTTGGCTTCATTAGCGCCATGTCCAACCATTTTTGCGCGAACTGCAACCGTCTGCGCCTGACGGCCGATGGCAACGTGCGTCCGTGCCTGTTCAGCGATGCCGAGTATTCGGTGCGTGAGGCGCTGCGCCGTGGTGATGATATGCAGGTACTTTCGATTTGGCGCGATGCCGTGGCCCACAAACCGCAGGAACACGCGATAATTGAGGGCACGCAACGATTTATGTCCCAAATCGGAGGATGATCATATGGCCAAGAGCAGGTACGCCGATGCCACCAAGGCCGCTCGCAGGGCCGCGATGTCTGCCCACAAAGCCACGGCTGCGGCGAATGCCGGCAACGCCGACGCGTCCGCGCAGCCGTCTGTCAGCACTGCCACCGAGCCCGCCCGCGACGCCCGTCGCGACGAGCTGACGCACGTGGACGCCAAGGGCGAGGTGCGCATGGTCGACGTGTCCGACAAGGCCGAGACCCATCGCATTGCCATCGCCGAAGGCACCATCCTCATGCACCCCGAGACGCAGGCCATGGTGCTGCAAGACCGCGCCAAGAAGGGCGACGCGCTTGCCTGCGCGCGCGTGGCGGGCATCATGGCCATCAAGCGCACGAGCGATATTATTCCCATGTGCCATCCGCTGCTCATTACCAAGAGCAAGTGCGACATTGCGCCCATCGCTCCGGCGGGGATGCCTGTCGAGGATATGCCCGAGGGCTGGGCGCCAGCGCGCGTGGACGGGCAGGTTGGCTTTCACGTGCTGGTCACGGCGGGCGTGACGGGCAAGACGGGTATCGAGATGGAGGCTCTGACCGGCGCGAGTGCCGCGTGTCTGACCATCTATGACATGTGCAAGGCGGTCGATCGTGGTATGGAGATCGTCGATGTTCGCCTGCTGCACAAGGAGGGCGGCCGCTCGGGCGTGTGGGATCGTGCCGAGCGTCAGGCCGCTGCTGTTGAGGCCGTGGGAGCCGCGGGCGACGCACCCGCAAGCGCACCTGCCGCCGTCGCGCCCGCAGCTCCCGCTCCGGCCGTCCCCGCGATCGCGTTTATCGGCTACCAAAACTCGGGCAAGACCACGCTCGTCGAGAAGGTCATTGCCGAGCTCACCCGCCGCGGCCTGCGCGTGGGTTCGCTCAAGCATCATGGGCATCACGGCTTTGATATCGATGTGCCTGCTAAGGACACCTGGCGCCATCACCAGGCCGGATCCAAACACGTGGGCCTCATCTGCGCCACGCGCTGGGCGGAGTACGCCGACACGCGCGAGGAGGACGAGATGCCCGCGCGTGAGCTGCTGTCGCGCTACAACGATGTCGACGTGGTGATCATCGAGGGCTACAAGACCGAGGGCTTCGACAACATCGTGGTCGCGCGCTCCGGTGTCGACCGTCTGCGCGGCAAGAGCTCGCTCGACCTGGTCGACGGTCACACGCTGGCCCTTGCCTGCAACGAGGCCCTGGCACGCCAGGCCTTCGACGCCGGCTTTGCGACCCGAGCCATCAACATCAACGACGCCCGAGCCATCTGCGATCTGATCCAAGATTATCTAGCCTAAAACCTGCCAAAAAGGGACAGGTTTATTTTGGCAGGTTTTATCTGGGCAAACGCCATTTCCACCACAAAGGGGCTAGGCACCTTTGTGGTGGTTTTTGCTTTAGTAGATGTGTGGGACATGCCTTACAATCTACCAAGTAGTTCATGACGGGCGAAAAACGGAGAGAAGGGTCCTGATGCGTCCTTAATGTTTCATGCGGATAGATTGATTTGACAGACGGTGGCGAATGCCCGCCGTCCGCATTCGTATGAAACAAGGAGTCTCCATGCTCGCCTCCCTTTTCTCAAAGCCTCAATCATCGCTGTCCGTGCAGGCCAAGCGCCTGGTGGCGATGCGCTTTCTCATCTACACCGGTTTTCAGACCAGCTACTTTATCGGTGTCATCGGAACGCTCACCTACGCGGACAATGCCTCGGTCGTCGCGACATCGCTGGCCGTTCTTTTTATGAACGTATTTGTGATCCTGGGGTCCTTTGCGGGTGGCGCGGCGCTCGACGCCTGGGGCCCGCGCCGTCATTTCTTGCTGAGCATCATCGGCGCTCTCGCAACTGGCACGGCAATCATCGCCTTTGGTAGCGCGACCGGCGTCGTCCTGCTCGGCGCGGTGTTTCTGGGCTTTACGATGGGATTCGCCCAGCCCATTGCCACGTCCTATCCGGTCTACCTCACCAACGACCCCGTCGAGCTCAAAGACATCAACTCCGCCATTGCCATGTTCTCAAACGTGAGTATCATCGTTGGCCCCATGCTGGGCGGCTTTGTCGCGGCGGCTGCGTCGTCGCGCGCGGTGTTCGTGCTCATGATGCTCTTTACCGTGCTGGCGTTCGTCGTCGGTTGGGGATTTAGGCCGCAAGCAGGTCGCGTCACCGCGCGCGAAAGTACTCCCGCGGATAGCAGCACAACGGCAAGTACTGCCAGTCAAAGCTCCGACTCCAACAAATCCACCCGCGCAACCTTCGCGACCAGCATCAAGACAGTCTTTACCAACAGCGTTCTCGCCCTACTGTTCTGCATTATCTTTCTTTCGAACTTTGGCTATGGCGCCTTTGACCCGCTGGAGTCGTTCTTCTACCGCGATGTCCTGCACGTCGGTGTTGAGTGGATGGGCTGGCTCTCGTCGGCCAGCGGTGTGGGCGCGGTGCTGGGCGCCGTCCTCGCGCTCCGTTTGCCGCCGCACCTGATCAACCTTAAAACGCTGCTCTTGGCGCTTATGTCCGTGGGCCTGGGAAGCCTGCTCTATGTGGGGACGCCGTACGTAGGCGTGGCCCTCGTCGGCCAGATTGCCCTGGGCGTGGCCTGGGGCGTCGTCAACCCGCTCCACAACACGATCGTGCAAACGACGGCTCCTCTCGAGCAGCTCGGCCGCGTCAACTCGGTCATGGGTTTTGGCAACATGTTCGCCGGCGTGGCCCCGCTGGCGATTGCCCCGTGGCTGGCGGCGACGTTTGGCGTGCAGCAGACACTCGTAGGGGCGGGCATGGTCGTGACGGCGGCTCCTGCGGCGCTGCTGCTGTTTGGCCGCTGGCATTTCGATCGTTCTGCAAGGCGGTAAAACCATCACAACATTCAGCGAAAATCGCGATTTTGCCGAAAAACGTCGAATGTTGTGATGCTTTGCGCCTCGGGCCAGGCCACCCTTCGGGTTCGGCCACCACAAGGGGGGCAGGCACCTTTGTGGCGATTGGGTCCCAACGGCCCGTGCCTTGGTATACCATGTACGCCGTTCACGAATGCACCCCACACCGCCGCACAACCCAGAAAGGCCCTTATGGACACCACCTTCAGCCACATCAAAGCCGTGTTCTGCGATATCGACGGTACGCTGCTCACGAGCCAGCACACGGTGTCCCCGCGCACCGTGGCGGCGATCCGCGCCCTGCGCGAGCGCGGCGTGCTCTTTGGCCTGTGCACCGGGCGCGACGCCCACGCGACCGAGGCCATGTACGAGCTCTGGGGCATCGAAGGCCTGGTGGACGTACTCGTGGGCTGCGGTGGCGCCGAGGTCATCGACCGCGCGCACGACATCAACGAGCTGAGCTATCCGCTGCCGGGCGAGACCATCGCGCGCATCTGCAAGCACATGGCGGACCTTCCGGCAACACCCGTCTGCCCCCGAGACGGCGTGTTCTACGTGCCCGAGAGCAACGCGTGCGTCGAGCACCTGTCGCGCGTCGATGGTGTGCCCTACCAGGTGGTCGACTTTGCCGAGTTTTTGCGCGAGCCGCAGCCCAAGGTGATGTTTACCATGGCGCCCGAGGTAATGCCGCGGGTGATTGAGCGGGCGTCGACGTTTGCCGATAACACCGTTAAGGCGGCCGCTCTGCAAACCACGCAGCGGCTCTACGAGTTCATGGATCCGCGCGTGTCCAAGACGCGCGGCCTTGTGCGCGTGGCGGAGCTCAACGACATGGAGCTCCAGAACATCTGCGTGTTTGGCGATGCCGACAACGACACCTGCATGGTGGCCGACGCCGGCGTGGGCGTGGCCATGGCAAACGGCAGCGATGCCACCCGTGCCGCCGCCGATTTTGTAACCGCCAGCAACGACAAAGACGGCATCGCGATCTTTATCGAGGAACATCTGCTGTAGCGCAGGGGGAGAACCACCACAAAGTGGGCAGGCACCTTTGTGGTGGCCTCAGGCGATTTGGGCGAATTGATACCAAAAATCTGTGTGAAAATTCAAATATTGTTGTCTGAACATCATGCTTCTAACCACCGATGGGTTTAAGATATTCTCATCAATTTGGTAGGATATTCATCCCGGTTAATGATCTACCGTTCATGGTCGTTTTCGACTGTTCACAGGATGTTTACTCTTGAGCAAAATGTTGTGCAAATTAATCTAATGCCATTAAAAAATGATTGGCAACTAAATTACCAGTAGAAACAAAAAATAAATAGCGAATAAACGAAGGTAAATCTGAGAAAATGTCAAGAGAATTGAGAATTCGCTACAAAATTGTCGGTTTTGTTGCTCAGATGTTCAAACAATCGTTACAATATGGATTACTAAACGTGCGCAATTACAGGTTGCGCAGATACGTTTGATAGTGAAAGAGCAAGATCGCGGTCTCTTGGGGAGGAGACATCGATGAAAGCGAATTCAGACAAATCTAAGCAGAGTAATAAAGCGACGCGCCGTGTACTGGCAGGCGTTTTGTGCGGAGCCTCCGTGTTGAGCCTGGTACTGTCGCTCGTCATGCCTCCGATCTCGCAGGCCATTGCCAACGATGATCAGACAGTTTCTGCCGAGGAAACTGTGATGGGGGGGGGTTCCTCAAGTGAGTCCGCTGCTGTAGATAACACCAGCGAGGATGCCGAAAACCAGAATAGCGACGAGACCGATGCCGGCGAGGCTGGCTCTTCTAATAGTGCTGAGCAGGCTCAGAGTGCGAATGCGGCTTCAGCGAGAGCGACGGCCACCGTGGGGCCGGGTATTTACGTTCCCACGTCTATCGGTATCGGCACGAATATCGGTTCCTCCACCCCCGATCCCGGCGTTGCCACATTCGTTGGAAG
Source organism: Collinsella sp. (assembly GCA_036550475.1). Classification (GTDB taxonomy): domain Bacteria; phylum Actinomycetota; class Coriobacteriia; order Coriobacteriales; family Coriobacteriaceae; genus Collinsella. The sequence goes on from JAXKGH010000064.1 coordinate 10,051, forward strand.
GGACATGTACGTAGGAGGCAAGCCTGCGGACCCCTCCTACCTCACACGCGACAACGTTGCAGGTTCATATGCCGTCGAGGCCGAGGGCCTTACCGTCGTGCAGGGTAAGCTTGCGCTCAATCCCCTCAAGGAGAGCTGGCCTTACACGGATGGTAATAACAATACGTCTGGCGCGGGATTTCGCTTCGGTGCCGTTGGCTTTGGTGCGCAGTTTCGTCCTTCTGCGGGCAGCGTCGTTCTTGCGGTCGCGGGCTTGAGTAACGCGACCTCTATCAAAGAAATCCAGGTTGGTACAAGCGAGCCCGCATCGGCTTCCGTTGGCGCGTGGAACAAGGGTGCCTGGGTTGGTAGGCAAAAGAGCTCACATAACGCTGAAGCCATTGGCTACGACTATACCGCGGCAATCGCGGGAAACCGTACAACCTGGATGAACAACGCCGATCGCCAGTCTGTCGTGAAGATGCAGGGCGACTGGTCTGACGATGGCCTGTTCACGGGCAACGATGATGGCGCGAGCATCATGTCGAGCATCAACGGTAAGAATTACACCAATTTCCTGGATTCCGAAGTAAAGGCGAAGATCTCCACGCCCCTCGCAAAGCTTAAACCCACCGGGAGTTGTACGGTCGATGTTGCCGAGGAGAATTCCAACTACACCATTGCAAAGTACAACAAAGACAGTAGGGCGACGTACGGCCTCAAGTTCGACAACTCCATTAAGAAGTTTAACCGCAAGACGAGTTACACCGATGTAACCGGCAACAGCGTTTCCGGCGAGGTGACCCTTGTCAACAACGAGAAGCTCATCACGTTTACCGGCGATGCGGACGATAGCGGCAAGGGTTCTTCGCTTCAAGTCTTTAACCTGAAGGCGTCGGATCTTACCAACTCCTATAAAGGCACGATCTACCGTGGCGTGGACTTCAGCTTCAATAAAATACCCGTGGGCGCCTCCGTGGTCGTCAACATCATCGATGAAGAGGGGACCCCGGTTGAGTTCAACACCGGCTGGCGCTTCTGGTGGAATGGTGAGGAAATCTCCCGTGGGTACGAGAGCGGTAGCAACGACAAGACTAAGTCTGAGTACTCCATTGCCGCCCAGAGCATCCTGTGGAATTTCGCAACGGCCAAGCAGGTCACCATCCGAGGTGGTATGGCCCTTGAGGGCATTGGTGGTGACGGGAAGTGGACAGACGACGACCCGGCAGCCGCCATGTTGGGCAGTATCGTTGTTCCCAACGGCAGCTTCGAGGATCACGTGACCACCAACGGGCGTGTTTATGTTGGCGATGACTTCCAGATGTACAACCCCACGGTCGCGTGGAATTTCGGGGATATCGAGGGTGACTCGGCTTCCGTCATCGATATGGATCAGGAGCGTCACAACTTCCCGTGGTCTGGGTCGTATACGCCCGACGGCTCCGCCGTTGCGTGGAGCAAGGTCGATGCGGCGAACGGCAACACGTCGCTTCCTGGTTCCTCGTGGGCTATCTATGGTTCTGTCGAGAATGCTGTCGCGGGCAAGGACGCTATCGTGACGGTGACTGACGGTGGCGCAAATGATTACGCTTCGGGTGATGGCAAGCTTCAGTTCAACTATCTGAACCAGAAGGCAAACATCGGCAATTCCAACGATACCAACTACTTCACGTATTACATCAAAGAGGAGACGGCGCCGGCTGGCTACCAGAAGTCAGACACCATCTACTATGCCACTATGAACAATACTGGCGAGAAGCCGAACTACGTTCAGGGTTACGTGGATGAGAACGGCAAAAATGTTCCGTTCGAGAATAACCCCACAGGTGCCATTCCCAACACCAAGATCATCACCGGTACGGTGTCTTGGACCAAGGTGGGGGAGGGCGACACAAAACACACTCCTTTGGCTGGTTCTGAGTGGAAACTCACCAAGACTAATGACGCCGATGGTGCGGCCGTTAACCAGTCCTGGACCGTGAGAGATCAGGTGAGCGACCAGTCGACTTCGAGCGATACCACGTGGGTAGACACCGACACCGCGCCTGGCAAGTTCAAGCTCGAGGGCCTGCTGCCGGGCACGTACACGCTTGTTGAGACCCAGGCTCCGTTTGGCTACGAACTGAACAAGAACACCTACAAGTTCACGGTGGACAGCACAAACGGCTCCATTACGTGGAAAGAGAACGAGCAGCCGAGCATCGTTAGTGGCACTACGTACATCTCCGACAAGTGCAGCGCTACGTCCGTGAAGATCCCGGTGACCAAATCCGTTCGCAATACGGACTGGCCGAAGGACGACGAAGGCAGCTATGTGCCGTTCGAGTTCAGCATTGTGGCTACGGGTGACTATGCAGCCAAAGCCCCCATGCCCGAAGCGCCCAAGATTTCTGTTGCCCCAAAGGCAGGGGAGACCGATGCCGCCAAGCTCAACAACATCACGGCGACCTTTGGCGCCATGACGTTCAACAAGTCGCACCTGTCCACTGAAGCAGGCACCAATAAAGATTACGCCAAGACCTACACCTACACGGTGAAGGAGGTCGCGCCTACCACCGGTGTCATCGATAAGCTCCGCTACTCCAAGGCCGAGTACCAGGTTGCCGTCACGGTGAAGGCCGTCATGAATGAGACCACTGGCAAGTACACCGGTCTTACCACCTCTACCACCGTTACGCAGATGAAGGACGACATGGGCAACACCCTTGGCAAGAACGGGCAGGGCGTCGCGGTTCAAACCTCCGCCGGTGCGGACCCAACCATCATTCCCGTCTCCACCTTCACCAACACCTACTCCACCACTCTGCCTCTTTCCGGTATGTCGGGCGTCACTTCAACATACCTTGCCGGCGCGGCGGTGCTTTGCGCTGCTGCGGCCTGGATGCACATTCGTCGCAAGGCGAATGCGAAGGGAGGCGAGCGTCGTGAATAAGATAGTTTGCTCCTTCCCGATCTTGTTTGCGCTGTTTGCCCTCCTGATCGGCACCTGCGCGGTTGTGTTCCCCGCTTCCGCGCAGGCCGCGCCGACCTCGACCGGTTCCATCACGGTGAGCGGCACCGTGGCGAGCAGCTACGACGCCTACCAGATCTTTAGCGCCAACGTCGTCGACGGCGACAGCGACGCCAAGATCGCCACCGACCTCGCTTGGGCAAGCGACGCCGCGCGCGACGCCGTCCTGCCCGTGCTGCACAGCGCCGGCATGCCCAAATCCCAGACCACCGCGCAGGAAGCTGCCGAGTGGCTCAACACCGATTCCCACCTTACGAGCGCGCTGAGCGCACAGCTCGCTCGTTCCCTCCAGAACTCTGGCGCCGAGCTCGCGGCCCTTAACGCGGGTACGGAGGCCAAGCTGCCCTGTGGCTACTGGCTCATCGTCGCCGACGACGACGCCATCGCCCAGAACGAGGCCGGCACCGCGCCGATCATGGCCCTGGTCGGCGGCAGCGCCGTCACCGTCAAGCCCAAGGCGGCGACCCCCAAGGTCCAAAAGCATGTGCTGGAGGACAGCGCCGCCGCCTGGCAGAAGGCCTCCGATGCCACGGTCGCCGACGACCTGTACTGGCGCCTCTCTGCCACGGTCCCGGCGGGGCTCACGGCCTACGACACCTATACGGTGCAGTTCGTCGACACCATGAGCGCGGGGCTCGACCCCTCCAAGGTGGCCGCGAGCATGCATATGTACGTGGCGGCGGGCACGGACGGCGGCTTCGACGCCGTCTCGGCCGGCAAGGACGGCCGCGCCGGCACCGAGCCCACGAAGGGCTGGACCGACATCACAGCCCAGTGCAGGGTCTCGGTCGACGGCAAGACCTTCACCGTGCGCACCGGCGACCTCATCGCCGTGCTCGGCGGGGCCGACGCCTTCACCGCGGGCGCCCGCGTGGTCGCCGTGTACAACGCGCCGCTCAACAGCGCATGCAACCACGGCATCGCGAAGGGCAACCCCAACGAGGTCTACCTGCGCTACCCGCGCTCTCCCTTTGCCGACCAGTCCGGCGACGCCGGCTTTACCCGCACGCCGAGCGACGACGCGTGCGCCTACACCTGGGATCTCGCGCTCACCAAGCGCGGCAGCGACGGCGACAAGCCGCTTGCCGGGGCGGTCCTGAGCATCGCCGACGACCGCGGTCGCACACTGGCGGCCGACGGCACGTGGGATGCGGAGGGCAAGGCCACCGTCACCACGGGCGAGGACGGCCGCGCGACCGTCTCGGGCGTGGACTCGGGCAAGCTGGAGGTCCGCGAGCTCAAGGCGCCCAAGGGCTACACTGCCTTTGAGGGCACGCGCTCCGTGACAGTCAAGGCCGAGGGCCTGGACGTCGACCAGGTGGCTGCCGCCAAGCCCAAGCTCACCGTCACAGCCGAGTCGCCCCTGCGCGCCGACAGCGCGAACGGGTCGACGGGCAGCCTGGAGGCGTCGCTCATTAACACGCCCACCGGCACACCCCCTAGCATTACCACCGGAGGCTTTATGCCCTCGACTGGCGATATGGCAATGTACGCCGCGGCCGCCGCAGCGGTCGCCGGAGCCGCGCTCATCGTGGTCGCGCTCCTGGTCAAGCGGGGAGGTGGCAGCCATAAAGAGTAGCTGGCAGCCCC
>JAXKGH010000008.1:0-17631 GCA_036550475.1 Collinsella sp.
AAAATCAATCCAAAATTCCCCCTTGCATCCCCGTAAACATTCCCCTATAGTACTACCTCGTCACGGGGGCGTAGCTCAGCTGGGAGAGCGCTTGACTGGCAGTCAAGAGGTCAGGGGTTCGATCCCCCTCGTCTCCACCATCGTGAATGCAAAGGCTTTCGGAATCCCGAAGGCCTTTTTTCATGCCCAAAACACCACGTGCCACAAACGCCACCCACACCAACAAAAAGTTGCACAATTCATTTCCCATGTCTGTACATAGTTTGTTAGACAAACGCGATTATCAGTGTAGATCGCCGTTCCATTTGGGCTTCAGGAACGCCCCTAATCACCGCCACTACCTCAATAACCTGCATCAATGTGAACAACATCGCAAAACAGCCCCCTTGAACACGCTAAATGAACGAAATGTTGTCCGGTACTGCCCAAATCAGTTTCGCTAACAGCTTGTGCTAAGATACCTAACACTACATGAGTTCAACTGTGCTCGCGGCTTCAGTAAGCCACAAAGCGCAGGGTCGATCAGCATCCGGCCGTAACGGCGGTGCCAGAAACACCACGAGCTCCAGTAAAGAAGTCATGCGACGTTATTTAATTGCATTGCGCTAATTGCATGATGCAATTAATAGTTTGTATGCCAATGCGAAGCAGTCCTTCAGCTGCGTGCGAGCCGGTCCAGTTTTGAAATCACTTGACCGGCTCGCACGCAGCCAGCTGAGGTTGCAGGCATTTGTTGCAATACGTGCCTGTAGCCTCAGCGCTGCTTTTATACATACCGTTCACGGTGGGGCAGAGCCACGTGCTTGTCTGACTGGGCTCAGGGTTTGAATATGGAGCGCCTTCGCGCACAAGCGCCCTGGCGAAGCCATACCCAAACCCCGTGAGCCACGCGTAAGACAGCAAGGGGGTGGTGCTCGTGTGGTATGTGATCCAGGTCATTAACGGTCGCGAAGATGCAATGCGCGAGCGCATCGAGCGCATGGTGCCGGAGAGCTCCATGCAAGAGCTCTTTTATCCCCAATACCAAACCGAGATCAAGGTGCACGGCGAATGGGTCAGCACGACCAAGCCTCTGTTCCCCGGTTATCTCATCTGCGATACGGCAGATCCCCGAGCCGTGCAACAGTATCTGCTACGCATGGACGACTTTGCCCGGGTGCTATCCCAGGACGGTCAGTTTGTGCCGCTGGCAAAAGAAGAGACTCAGCTCATTGGCAGTTTCACTAACAGGGGAGACCGCGTGGTGCCCATGAGCGAGGCCCTAAAAGACGGCGACCAGGTCGTAGTGACGGCTGGTCCGCTGTTGGGCCACGAAGGCCTGATCAAAACCATTAACAGACGCAAAAGCACTGCTTATTTGGAGCTTGACCTGTGTGGCCGACGCGTAACCACCCGCGTTGGCCTTGCGGTGCTTTCAAAAGAGCAGCGCGTTATGCGCAATCACAGAAGAGCGATCGCCTAGCTGCAAGCTCGCAAGCGGACGACCGAAGGCAAAAAGTATCGGGAGAGGAGCTCTTGGAGCCTACGATGATGACCATGACACAGGGCGCGCGGGAGACGCGCACGGCCGCCACGGCGAATTCCGTCACTGCCGCAGCCGGTGCTGCGGGGGATTACCTTACAAACGAAGAAGCGTACAAGATGCTGCGCGGTGCCAACTCCGGCGTGAAGCCCGAGCTTGGGCACAGGCTCTACCGCGTTGTTAAGCGTACGGTGGACATTGTCGCCGCCGGCGGAGCCCTGGTGTTGCTCTTTATTCCCGGGGTAATTCTGAGCGTGGTCATTTGCATAAAGAGCCCGGGCGCCAGCCCCCTATATTCACAGTGGCGCGTGGGCCGCGTGCGCAAAGACGGCACGTTCTACCTGTTTAAGATCTACAAGTTCCGCAGCATGGTTCCCAACGCAGACCAAATGCTCAAGGACTTGCAGGCCCAAAACGAGGCCACTGGCCCCATGTTTAAAATGAAGCACGACCCGCGCATTATTCCCGGTGTGGGTAACTTCATTCGCAAGCACAGCATCGACGAGCTGCCCCAGCTCATCAACGTGTTCTTGGGCCAAATGAACCTCATTGGCCCGCGCCCCGGCCTGCCGCGCGAGGTTGCCCTGTACAGCGAGCACGACATGAAGCGCCTGGCGGTAAAACCCGGCTGCAGCGGTCCTTGGCAGGTAATGGGCCGCAGCTACCTGGGCTTCAACGAAATGGTTAAGCTGGATCTTCGCTATATAGAGAATCGCAGCCTGCGCCAGGACCTGCGGTTGATATTCGGCACGCTGAAGACGATGTTCTCTGGGGAAGGTGCCGTGTAGCATGCGCATCGCCATGATAGGCCAAAAGAGAACGCGTTCGCGCGAGGGCGGCGTAGAAGTGGTGGTAGGCGAGCTTGCTCGCCGTATGGCAGACCTTGGTCACCAAGTAACCTGCTACGACCGTATGGGCGAAGGAGCTCCTTCCGAGCCCTACGAGAAGGATGGCTACCGCATCGTTCCCGTAAAGGCTCTGGACATCAAGGGGCTCTCTTTGCTCACGAGCAGCTTTGCCGCAACAAGGGCCGCCATCAAAGACGGGGCAGACGTAATTCACTATCACGCAGAGGGGCCGTGTGTCCCCCTTCGTTTTGCGCGTTCCGCGGACATCAGGACCGTGGCAACGATCCACGGCCTGGACTGGCAGCGTGCAAAATGGGGCGGCTTGGCTTCCAAGTACATCAAGTTCGGCGAGGCGACGGCGGCCAAGTGCGCGGATGCGCTCATCGTGCTTTCCCGGGGCAATCAGGAGTACTTCAAGGAGGCTTACGGCCGCGAGGCTACGCTCATTCCCAACGGCATCACTCCCGAGGCGGATCTTCCCGCGAAGGAGATCTCCGAGCGCTTGGGGCTCACCCAGGGCTCCTATGTCCTCTACCTCGGTCGCATTGTGCCCGAGAAGCGACCGGAACTGTTGGTGGAGGCGTACAAGCAGGTAAAGACGGATAAGCGCCTGGTTATCGCGGGCGACTCCTCCGATACGGACGACTACGCCGTGGCGCTCAAAGAGGCTGCCGCGTCCGACCCCCGCGCGCTCTTTACCGGCCACGTTGAGGGCAACCTGCTCTCCGAGCTGTACTCCAACGCGTATTGCTACGCGCTCCCCTCCGACGTTGAGGGCCTGCCCATGAGCTTGCTGGAGGCCATGTCTCACGGTGCGGCATGCGTTACCTCGGATATTCCCGAGTGCGCGGATGTTCTGCAGGGTTGCGGGCTCACGTTCCCACACGGAGACGCGGGGGCGCTGCGCGACGTGCTTGAAGGCCTGATAGCGGATTCTGCCCAAGCGGAGAGGCTGGGCGCCATGGCACGTGACCGCGCGATTAATGGCTATGACTGGAACAGCGTCGTCCAAAGGACGCTTGCTTTGTATGAGGGTGTTGCGTAATGAAGATCCTTCTTGTAAATAAGTTTCATTGGCGCAAGGGTGGAAGCGAGACGTACTACTTTGCTCTTGCCGATGGTCTTCGCGCTCTTGGGCATGAAGTTGCCTTCTTCAGCATGGAGGATGAGCGTAATGAGCCGACTGAGTGGTCGCGTTACTTTGTAACGAATCGCGACTATAACGGACCGAGCTCTATTGTCGATAAGGCGAAGGCCGCGCAGGCACTTGTGTATTCCAAAGAGGCGCGCGAGAAGTTCGATGCGCTGTGCCGTGAATTCCAGCCCGATGTAATCCATCTCAATCTCACTCATAGGCAGATTACGTTTTCCATCTTGGACGCTCCTTGGCTAAAGCAGCATCCAACGCCGGTTGTGTATACCTCGCACGACTTGATTCTTGCTTGCCCGAGCTATCTTATGCTTGATTCCGAGGGCAACGTTTGCGATTCGTGTCTCGGGGGTCATTTTGGCAATTGCCTTAAGAAGAAGTGCGTAAAGGGTTCGATCGCAAAAAGCGCGTTAGCGGTGGCTGAGGCGGAGTGGCTTAAACGGCACAAAACCTATTCACGTCTCGATCGCATCATCTGCCCGAGTGAGTTCATGCGGAACAAGTTTATTGAAGCGGGGCTTCCCGAGCGTCAGCTTGTCCTCATGCGGAATTTCCTGAATCCCGATTCGATGTCACGGGAAGTTGCCAACCAAAATAATGAAGATCCCTACATGCTGTATCTGGGACGCCTTTCTCGCGAGAAAGGCGTGTTAACGCTCGTGCATGCTTTTGAGAAGGCGGCACCGGTGATCCCTGATTGGCGTCTTGTTATTGCAGGCGATGGCCCTGAATGTGATGCTGTGAAGGTCAAAGTTTCCGCAATGCCAAACGAAATAAGCTCGAGGATTGAGCTGGTTGGATATAAAACCGGTGACGCCCTGCGCGGACTTGTGAATCGAGCCATATGCGGTTCTCGAGGCACTCGCCGCGGGCAAGCCCGTTATCGGTACGAACATGGGCGGAATACCCGAGCTGGTACGTGAGGGTGAAACGGGCTTCCTGGCTGAAGCCCACGATGAGGCAGGACTCGCAGATGCAATCCGTAGGGGTGCGGCGGTGGCCGCCGATCCTGCGGCTTACGCCGCGATGAGCGCGCATTGCCGTTCATTCGTGGCAGAGAACTGTAATCAAGAGAAATACATCCGGAATCTCGTCTCCCTGTATCAAGAACTAATTGACCGGAAGGTGGTGGCCTAACCCATGGCCGAGAAGAAACTCAACGGAACCGTAATCGTAACGTACCGCTGCAACGCGCGCTGCACCATGTGCAACCGCTACAAGGCTCCCAGCCGTCCGGAGGAGGAGCTCTCCCTCGACGTGATCAAGAAGCTCCCGCGCATGTACTTCACCAACATCACCGGTGGCGAGCCCTTCATCAGGACCGACCTTGCGGATATCGTGCGCGAGCTGTACAAGAAGTCCGACCGCATCGTCATCTCCACCAACGGCTTCTTCACCGACCGCATCATCGCCCTTGCCGAGGAATTCCCCCAGGTGGGAATCCGCATCTCCATCGAGGGTCTGCAGCAGACCAACGATGAGATCCGCGGTCTCCAGAACGGCTTCAACCGCGGCTACGAGACGCTCAAGAAGCTCGTGGAAATGAAGCACCCGGACGTGGGCTTTGGCATGACGGTGCAGGATCGCAACGCTGCGGACTTGGTGCCGCTGTACAAGCTTTCCGACGAGCTCGGCATGGAGTTCGCCACCGCCAGCCTGCACAACAGCTTCTACTTTGTCGAGGCGAAGAACATCATCAAGGACCGTCCCATGGTGGCCCAGAACTTCGAGGACCTGGTAAACGAGCTCCTCAAGTCCAACGAGCCCAAGAAGTGGTTCCGCGCGTACTTCAACATGGGCCTCATCAACTACATCTATGGGCAGAAGCGCCTGCTCCCGTGCGATATGGCGTTCGACACGTTCTTCATCGACCCCTACGGCGACGTCATGCCCTGCAACGGCACCAAGGAGAAGCTCGTTATGGGCAACCTTAACGACGAGTCTTGGGATGAGCTGTGGGAGAGCGCCCAGGCCGAGAAAGTGCGCGGCTGCGTGCGCCACTGCGACCGCAACTGCTGGATGATCGGCTCCGTGTCTCCTGCCATGCACAAGTACATCTGGAAACCCGCGTCGTGGGTGCTGGCGCACAAGCTCAAGCCCGGCAAGAAGTTCGACATGCACGAGCTCCCCATCGTGCGCGACTACGAGTCGGGCAAGGTGACGAAGGAGGAGCTGGACGCTCTTTCCACCTGCGACATGCACGCCGCGATCAACGACGGCCTTTCCGACGCAAGCCGAGCCGACGCGCACGTGTACGAGACTGAGGAGGCGCTGTAGTGCAGCCGGGTGGAAAAATCGAATGCAAAAATTCAGAAATAGCGGTTGCTCGATATCAATCGGAGGAAACACGTGAAAGTATCCTGCATAACCAGGCACGCAATCTCTAATTATGGCTCCCTGCTCCAGGCATATGCGACACAACGAGCGGTAGAGAGCTTGGGGCATGAGTTCGAGATTATGGACTATGTACCTGCTTGTGAGGTCGTATCCCAGCAGGTGAGGACGCTTCTTTCGACAAAGCCGTCCTGGAACGGGAACCCGTTGAAGAAGTCTGTCTACAGACTTCTGATGGAGCCTGAGACAAGGGTGGCGGGCAAGCGGTTTGCGCGTGAGCGTTCCCAGCTGCTTAAGATGAGCCCTCACTATGCATCCCTGGAGGAGCTGAAGGCTAATCCGCCCAAGGCCGATGTCTATATGACTGGAAGCGATCAGGTGTGGGGTCCCATCAGCTCGGGCGCATACGACCTGTCATACGCGCTTGAGTTTGCTCCCGAGGGCGCAAGGCGCATCTCATATGCGGCAAGCTTTGGTAAGAAGAATATCCCGGATAGCGTGCGCCCCAGGTTTCTCGAGGAACTTCGAGCATATGAGGCCGTGTTCGTACGCGAGGATGCCGCGCGCGAGCAGCTTGCCTCGTGGGGCATAGAGGCCGGACAGGTTGTCGATCCCACGCTGCTGCTTGATGGCGAGGCGTGGAGAAGGATGGCGGCACCTGCCCCGAAGGGCGAATACATCCTCGTCTACCAGATTCACAGCGACCCGACGGTGGGGCAGTACGCCGTGAAGGTTGCCAAAAAGCTTGGCTTACCCCTGATACGGATCTCCGCAAGCCTGCACCAGGCCTCACGCGAGGGCAAGTTCAAGTGGCTGCCGACGCTTGCTGAGTTTCTCTCGTATGTCGACAACGCAGCATGCCTAGTCACGGACTCGTTCCACGGTACGGCTTTTGCCATAAATCTCAATACGCCGCTGGTAGAAGTGCTGCCCAAGAACGGAACCTCGAGCAGGAACGTGAGTATTCTGCGACTCACGGACCTCACGGACAGAGTGCTTCAGAATCTAGATGATGTCGAGTTAGCATCCAAGCAGATTGACTTTGGTCGGGTCAACGATGTGATGGGTGCGGAGAGGGAAAAGTCCCTAGCGCAGCTCAAGAGCATGATTGAGGAGTAGGGCATTGTCAAACGTTGGCACTAGGACGGTATGCAAGAAGGATATGTGCGCTGGCTGTATGGCCTGCGTCGATTCATGCCGACATGGAGCGATTGCCATTGAGGATACGATTGAGGCGTATAACGCCCGTATTGATCCTACAAGGTGCGTGGGATGTGGACTGTGCGAGAAAACGTGTCCCCAGATGGTATCCCCATCTTCGTTGCGTCCTCTCGAGTGGCTACAGGGGTGGGCGAAAGATACATCGCTCAGAATGTCATCTTCGTCCGGGGGTCTGGCTACGGCCATCTCGGAGGCGTTTGTGGCGTCAAATGGATTAGTGTGTTCATGTGCACAGGAGGGCGGTGAGTTCCGGTTCCACCTCACTTCTGATGCGGATTACTTGAGGAGGGCCCAAGGCTCCAAATACGTCAAAAGCAATCCGCTTGGTGCGTACCGCGAGGTTAGGGAGGCCCTGCAAGGTGGTCAAAGGGTTCTCTTTATCGGTCTTCCTTGTCAGGTTGCTGCGATGCGTAACTTCGTTGGAAGCCGTTTAGCCGATTCCCTTTACACCATCGACCTTATCTGTCATGGTTCACCGTCCCCCAAGGTCCTGAGCCGATTCTTGGAAGAGACAGGTAACAACCTGTCTAATGAGCTGATACTGGACTTTCGAAAGAAAGTCCAGTTTCAGCTCCGCTATCGCGGAGCTGAAACTGTGGGTAGGACGGGTGTCCGCGATCGCTACTCGATTGCTTTCCTCTCGGGTTTACCGTATACGGAAGGCTGCTACTCCTGCCGCTACGCCAAGGGTGATCGTGTCTCCGATATTACGCTTGGCGATTCATGGGGTAGCGAGCTTTCTGATGAGGTCGCGAACGGGATATCCCTCGCACTTGTGCAGACAGACAAGGGTCGAGAACTGTTAGAAATGACGGACCTTGAGCTTTTGCCGGTTGATCTTGGTCTAGCTGTGGCCAACAATGAACAGCTTCAACGTCCTTCGACGAAGCCTATAGAAAGAAATACCTTTATGGACGGCTTTCGTAACGGGGTACGGGTTAACCGACTCGTTCTCAGGGCGAGGCCAAAAGACTGCGCCAAGTACTTGGTCAAGGATATACTGCTTGCACTGGGTTTGCTCAGGGGTTAACACATCGAGAGCGTTTGCTTTAGGCATTAATGATAAGGTAATCCATATGTTGAGTAATTCCAAGGTGCCAAAGTGCGTCGTATTAATGGCGTCATACAACGGCATCCCATTTATTTCAGAACAAATTGACAGCATTCTCTCGCAGGCTGAAGTTGACGTACGTCTTTTTGTCCGTGATGACGGGTCATCTGATGGTACTCGTGATCTTCTGCAGCGCTATGCAGATGAGGGCAGTCTGACTTTGTTAACAGGAGAAAACCTAGGACCTGCTTTAGGGTTTTTGACGTTGTTGCGGAATGCTCCCGAAGCTGATTACTATGCGTTTTCCGACCAAGATGATATTTGGGATAGCGATAAACTGATAACTGCGATTAAACAGCTTAAGAAGCAGGAGAATTTGGCTCTTTATCATTGCAATTCAAGACTTGTAGATTCAGCTGGTAATGAGATGGGCCGGTTAACCTATGGGCAACAAAGGTGCATATCTTATCGAGATAACGACCCTCTCAACCAGCTTTACATTGGGTCACCTATGGGATGTACGCAAGTATTTGATAGGCGTATTTGGGAAGTTGTTTGCTTGCATGAGCTGCCCCATCCCGTCATCATGCATGATAAGCTGATAGCTAATCTATGCGTGCTGCTGGGTTATCGGATTGTTTTCGATGCTTCTCCTCATATGGGATATCGCCAGCATGGTCGTAATGTGGTCGGTGTGAGTACTGATTTACCATCTAAAGTGATTGAGAAAATCAATAGTTTTTGTCATCCGCGAGAGATTACTCTTGCAAAGCAAGTTACTGGACTTCTTTCAACTTATTCCGACTGCATTCTTCCTCCAGAGCGTGCTCTTGGAGAGTTGGTATCGAAAATGGACGCTTCTTTCATGGCTAGGTGCAGGGTTTCTTTCTCTTCGAGGCTGAATTTCGGCAGTCTACAAGAGGGCCTTTTCAATAGATCTCTCCTCTTGTTTGGGAAGCGATGATATGAGTAAAAGCATCCCCAAACCGCACAATAGTGGGTACGTCCTAGCGCTTGCCTTTTGCGACTATCTCAAGGACAAGACCGGCACCCCAAAGGCTATTATGGCGAGTCAGCAGGCCATGGCGTCGCACGGCATAAGTTACGTCTATCTCCACTCGGTTAAGAAGACCCTGTTCAGGGACGACCAGATGCTATTTTGCGAATTCGGGGTTACGGTCGACGGGGTGGAGGCTGGTGTTTTCAGTATTGCCCAGGTGTGCGAGGCCCTTTGCAGCTGGCAAAAAAGCGGCTTCAGCCTTCTTGAGCTTCATATCCACCACCTTCTGTACGTGAGCCTTGAGAAAGTCTCCGAACTGCTAAAAGTTACAGGCAAAACACCGGTCAGGGCCTTTCTCCACGACTATTACCTGTGTTGTACAAGCTATAACCTCCAAAATAGGAGCGGCTTTTGTGACAGCTCAAGGCTCGGCGACGCTCCCTGCGAGAAATGCCCCCACTTCAGTAACAGCCTTCGTGTGGAGTCGAAGATCCAAGGGCTGTTTGACTCCATCAAAAATCTCCGTTTTGTTGCACCTTCGACCTATACGAAGAATCGGTTTCTCTCATTCAGGCCCCAATACGAGGGCCTTGTTGATGTAATACCGCACCAAAAGCTGCTTGGAGAGTATCTGGGCAACAGACGTCCTCTGAACGCAGGGGAGCGCATCAGGGTTGCCTTTCTGGGGATGCCGAGGAAGACAAAGGGCTGGGAGACCTGGCTTCGCCTCGTATCTGCGGTCGATGAACAAGAGTACGAGTTCTTCGTCTTCAACAGCTCGAACGATATGTATCCAGGGATGAACAAGCGGTTTGTCGAATTTGATGAGAAGCACCCAAATGCCATGACCGACTCTCTCAGGGAGTGCGAGATTGCCATCGTTGTCATGTGGCCATCTTGTCCAGAGACCTATAGCTACACCTGTATGGAATCTTACTCCGCAAACGCTTATACGATTTCGAGTGCATGTGCAGGCAATGTCGCCGACTTTGTCGTTGAGCATGGGTCCGGTTTGGTGCTGAATAACGAGGAGGAGCTAATCGGGCTGTTTAGGGATAAGAGCCGGCTTATCAGGGAGGTCAATCGTTTCAGGAGCGGAAAGCCTGGTCCGCTCGATCTTGTCGATTCAGATGAGATCGTAGACCTGCTTCCATGCTCCTCGGTAGGTCTCAACACGGGAGTTCACATGCACACGAGGCTGATTGAACGTGTACTGCTGGAGGTACTCAATGCAAGATCATAGGCATGCGAGGCTCGTTATAAATAAAGCGGAGGAGCGGGCTGGTCGAAGAGGTCGTTGGTATCTCCCTAATAAGCAAGGCGTTCTAACCGTTTGCATGGGTGACCTGGCGGATGCGACGATCGTTATAGGTATCTTGGCGCAGGTTTTCTTCCTTGAGTACTATGGTCTGGGGCGATACCTCAACTGGGTAATTACCGGCATGATTTGCGTGAGGGCGCTCTTCTCCGGATGGAAATATAGCGGTAGAGCGCTACTACTTGGGCTGATTACCGTTGCAGGGTGGCTGTCTGGTGCCCTCTTGGGTGGCAATATGGAAACGTTTAGGGCGAATATTTTGCTGCTCCTCTACCCGTTTGTCTATACGCTTTACTTCTTTCTTTTGGTCACTAACAAGAGGGATTTTCTTCTTGGACTCTTTGATGCAGGTTTTCCGGTCTTCAACGCCATATTGCTTCTCAATATGGCGATCATGTTTATCCAGTACTCTACCCATGGGATGATCGCTGCGACAACGAACGACATCAGTTACTTCGAGGACAATATCTCCGGCCTGTTCTCTTATGCGTCCGTCCATGCGGTGGCCCTTTACACTTCATTCGTCGTGCTCTACAACTTCGTCTGGATTAGGAGGCTTCGGGGTCCTCTCTGGCCATCCCTTGCCATCGCTTACAACGTCTGCCTTATCGTCCTGTCCTTCTATCTTGCGACACTCAACGATAATAAGGCGCTCTTCATAATCCTTCCTCTCGTTTTAGTGATGTTCTGGCTTATTTCAGTCATGAGAGGAGAAGCGGATGTTTCGGGTCCCTTCTTTTGGCTTGTCGCCTTGTATTTTATCCTGACAATTGCATACGCCTTGGTGCCTGCGTTCCAGATCCTCGTGGATACGCAAGTGTTTGGTCTGTTCGATATGGTTGGCAGTTCAGCTTCCGTCGGTACTGCTGCCGACGGCAGTAACGAGAGGATTGCTATCATCGGCTTCGCTCTCTTGAGACCGGCTACATGGAGTCTCGGAGAGGGTCTTGGAGCCTCAAGCTTCTACGCGTCCGGGTTCATGTCGTTTAACCACTTTGGTCAAGCGGATATGGGGTCTTTCTTGATTCTCATGGGGGTTTGGGAGACGGCAGCGTATGTAGCGTTTTTCCACTCCGTGGTTAGTGAGTTTATGGAGCAGGAAAAAGGATCTAATGGCCGGATTGTTCGTTTGCTCCTTTTGCTAACAATTCTTATTACCTTTCTGTATACGCAGTGCTTTACAAGGGTGAACTGCTGCTTGTGCCTACTGCTGCTCTGTGGAGCGCTGGCTTGGTCGTGGAATTCCTCGGCTGCAGACTATTTGATTATTGATAGAGACGAAGAACAGGTTTGAACATGAAAATAGGCATTTCCACATTTACGCATGGGGACAACTATGGGCAGAGGCTCCAGAACCTTGCTGTCCAAGAAACTCTCAAACTCTCGGGTGCAGATGTCCTTACGTTCAGACAGAAGGACTCGAGATCTGCCAAATACAAGCTCAAGTCTTTGGCTTCGCTCATTCCAAAGGGGCTTGCCGTTGCCCACATCCAGAGGCATCGTTCGTTTGAGGATTTCAATTCCCGTAACATTTCCTTTAGCCGGGAGGTTATATCTGATTCCAACCCTCCACGTGACATTAAATCCTATGACTTTTTCGTTGCTGGGAGCGACCAAGTTTGGTCTCCGTATTCCCCTGACGCTAACTCCACTATGTTTCTCACGTTTTCGCCAAGAGAAAAGCGCATTGCTTTTTCGCCAAGCTTGGCAGCTCCGACGATTCCCGAGGAGAAGCGTGAGCTGTTCCACGGCTATTTCGACGGGTTTGATAGGCTGTCCGTTCGTGAGCAGAAGAGCGCCGAGCTTATAAACAGTCTGTACGGCTTAAAGGCCGAGGTGTTGATTGACCCAACACTGATGTTTGACGGCTCCTGGTGGGAAAGGTATGAAAAAGAGCCGCACTGCGGGCTTCCAAATGATTATGTATTGACGTACTTCCTCGGGAGTGCAGCTTACGAAGAGAGGGTTGCCGAAATCTGTGATTCACTTAGCTGCAAGAGGGTCGATTTGCTAGGGGATGCGCGCTACTACGCCCTCGGGCCTTCAGAGTTCCTCTATGCCGTCCGTCACGCAAAGCTTGTAGCGACAGATTCATATCACGGATCAATTTTCTCGATCTTGTTCGGGAAGCCGCTGATTTATTGCCCTCGTGAGTCCACTGGTCCAGACATGAGCAGCCGATTCGACACGCTAGCCAGCGAGCTGGGTGTTTCTTTCGTTGAGCGGTCAATTCTTTCCGTATGTAATTCGGAACTGCTCGAGAGTGACTATTCAAAGGCGTATGACAGGTTGGCAGCTCAGAGGAAGATCGTTGTTGAATTCCTCGATAGATGTGGATTGAGCATTCCCTCGGAGGCCGCCCGTGGCTAGCCAGCGTAAGGCGGGCGCCCTCCTCGGCTACGCCAACATCCTCGCAAAGAACCTCGTCAACCTCGTCTACACGCCGATGCTACTGTCCTACGTGGGGCAGGCGGACTACGGCGTCTTCCAGAGCTCGAACTCCTTTGTCTTCTCGCTGACGCTCCTGTCCTTCGGCTTCTCCGAGGCCTACGTGCGCTTCTACACGCAGACGGTGGCGCACGGCGGCGAGCGCGACATCCGGCACCTGAACGGCATGTACCTCACGCTTTACGTCGCCGTCACAGCCGCGGCGGTCGCCCTCGGCATGGGCTTCTCCGCAAACGCCGGCGCGGTGTTCTCGGCCGGGTTCACCGAGGCGCAGGTCTCGCTCGCCCGGGAGCTGCTCGCCATCATGACGCTCAACGTCGCCTCGACGTTGTTCACCGTCGTGTTCAATTCCTACATCACGGCGCACGAGCGCTTCGTCTACCAGCAGACCAGGCAGCTCGTCACCACGCTTGCGACGCCGCTGTGCGCCTGGGCCCTGCTGGCCGCCGGTATGGGGCCCGTGGGCGTTGCCCTAGCACAGCTCGCGGTGAACCTCGTCCTGCTCGCCCTCAACGCGCGCTACGCCATCGTCGTGCTGGGCATGCGCTTCGAGCTCAGGGGTGCCGACTGGGGCGTCATGCGCAGCATCGCCGCCTTCAGTGCCTGGATCTTCGGTAACCAGGTCTGCGAGATGGTCAATCAGAGCGTGCCCAACATCATGCTGGGGGCCATCTCGGGCGCGACTGCGGTATCTCTGTTCGCGGTGGCCGTGAACATCCGCCAGGTCTTCTACTCGCTCTCCACCACGATGTCGAACGTCTTCATTCCGAAGGTCAACCGCATCGTCGCCACCTCGGACGACAACGCCGAGCTCACTCGCCTTATGACGCGCGTGGGCCGCTACCAGATGGTACTGTTTTGCTGGGTGTACGGAGGTTTCGCTATTCTCGGGAAGTTTTTCGTGACGAGGTGGGCGGGCCCGGGCTTCGCCGAGGCCTACTGGCTCGTGCTCGCCATGACGCTACCCGTCATGGTGCCCCTCTGTCAGAACGTCGGCATCGAGATCCAGAGGGCCAAGAACATGCACCACGCCAGGAGTCTCGTCTACCTTGCGATGGCGGTCGGGAACGTTGCCTTCACCGCCGCGGCCGCCCCGGCGCTGGGGCCGTGGGCCCCCGCGATCGCCTATGTCGTCAGCATCGTGCTCGGCAACGGACTGTGGATGAACTGGTACTACCAGAAGCGGGTCGGTCTCGACATGCTCTTTTTCTGGAAGCGGAACCTGCCGGTGCTGCTCGCCTGGGCTGCCGTCACCGTCGCCTGCCTCGCTGGCACGGCGGTCCTGCCCGTCAACGGATGGCCCGCGTTCCTCGAGTGGGGCGCCGTTTACAGCGCGCTTTTCGCCATAGCCCTTTGGCTCGCTGTCCTAACGAAGGACGAACGTATCGCGGTCGTCTCTCGTCTCCCGTTCCTTAGATAGGGTCCATCATGAATGATTCCGAGAAATCCCCGAGGGTCGTCTCGCTTGGCGACCGTTGCTGCGGCTGCGGCGCGTGCGCTGCCCGCTGCCCCAAGTCATGCATCTCCATGGAACCCGATGATTGTGGCTTCCTACACCCCACCGTCGACGCCTCCGGGTGCGTAGGCTGCGGGGCGTGCGACGCCGTATGCCCGGCGCTCAACGCCCCTGGGGAGGACGGGTGCGAGTTCGCCCTCTGGGCGAAGGCTCATGACGTCGGCTTGCTCGATAGATCGTCGTCGGGCGGCGTGTTCGGTCTACTCGCCGGTGACGCTCTCTCGCGCGGCGGTGTTGTGGCGGGCGCCGCGTGGACGGACCGTTGCCGCGAGCTTCGTCACGTGCTCGTGGAGGACAGGCCGGCGCTCGGCGCCGTTATGCGCTCGAAATACGTTCAGAGCGCGGTTGGCCGCGGCGTCTTCGAGGGCGTCCGCGCTGCCCTGCGTGAAGGCAGGCCGGCGCTCTTTGCCGGTACTGCATGCCAGGTGGCTGGCATGCGCTCATACCTGGGGAAACTCGCCGACTCTGACCTCTTCCTCGGCGTCGACGTCATCTGCCACGGTGTTCCGTCTCCAGAGCTCTGGTCGCGCTGGGTCGACTACCGTGGTGAGGCCATCGGGTCGGACGTCTGCGACGTCAATATGCGGAGTAAGACAACCGGATGGTTGTCTTACTCCGCTATGTACAAGCACATAGCGGAGAAAGACAACACCGGGGACACCGAGTCCCAGATATTCGGCAAAGACTGGTACATGAAAGCGTTTCTGGCCAATGCGAGCCTTCGTTCGTCCTGTCTGGCATGTCCAGCAAAGCGCTCCAGCGGCGCCGATATCACGCTCGGTGATTTCTGGGGGTTCCAGAATACCCATCCCGAGGTCGACAACTCCAAGGGCGTATCTGCCGTCCTATGCAATACCGAGAAGGGCGTGCGGGCATTCGAGGCTATTTCTGGGCTTACTGCAAACGGTCCGGCGACGCTTGATGGGGTAATCGCGGGCAACCCTAGCCTCGTCCATTCTGTCACGCCTTATCCAAAGCGCGACGAGTTCTTGAACGACGTGTCTGCCGGGCTTTCCATCCCAGATCTCATGGACAAGTGGGATTTCCGTCCCACTCTCTGGCAGCGTGTCCGCGGCAAGCTTGGTGGTATTAAACGACGACTAAAGAGACTCGTTGGAAGGAGAGCCTAGATGGCCAAGGATCGCTACCTTCAAGCTCTTCGTGGGCTTGCGATTTCCGCAGTGGTGCTTATCCACTGTCTTCCTCAATGTGCCGCGTCGGTCGCCATTCGCCCATTCCTCAACTTTTCTGTTGCGTTGTTCTTGTTTTTATCCGGTGTTCTTACCGACGAGCGCAAATTTAATGCGGGGGGGGGTCTTCGACGCCGCATTAGCAAGGTTGCCGGACCTTATGCGTTCTGGAGCGTTATCTATCTTGCGGCGTTTCCCGCCCTTCATGGGCGTCTGGGTTTCTGGCGTTCGCCGTGGGCTCCGTATCGGCTCAGATGTACTATCTATTGGTCCATTCACAGCTTGTGCTGCTTACTCCGGTACTGTTCAGGCTCCTTTCACGGTATAGGTTCTTTGTCTATTGTGTGACACCGGCTTGCTTGCTTCTAAGGGAGCTCGCTGCCGTTGCCGGTATCGCATTGCCTCTAATACAGGTTTTCTGCCCCATGTGGCTCATCTTTTATGTTTTCGGTCTCGACTGGAGGCGTTGGGCTGCGCTCATTGAAGGACGAACCACTCAGCTTGTTGCAGTGCTCTTTATATTTTTAATAATTCAGGAGGTCGCAGGCTTCTGGTGGTATTTGACTGGCGATTTCAATATGGCCACAACTCAGCTTAAGCTCGGTTCTGCCGCGACCTCTTTAGCTGTGATCGCGCTTCTTATGGCGGTTCCGGGATCATTCAAGTCGCGATTATCTTCTACTTTGCTTGTTGACCTTGGGAACGCCTCTTTTGGAATCTACCTCTGCCATATACTTGTTCTCAAGGCCGTTTGGAAACTGCTTGGATTATTCGTCATTCCACTTGGTGTTTCGACATTTGCTGTTTGGGCGCTAACTCTTGCCGGATCTTATTCGCTTGTATCACTTTGCGGTCGTTATTTGCCCGAACGAATTCACATCATTGTGGGATTATAAATTGATTTTCGATACTGGCGCTTTTCATAGCGTTGAAGCAAAGTGAGTCCATTACCAACATTTGGCACGCGATCATCGGTGAGGATACCGGACTTCCTGTTTTCGAACGAGAAGATGACTTTTTACTCAAAATGGCTGATTGGATTAACCAACCTGAAATAACCGGAATCAATCTCCCTTGGTCGAGCATTGAAAAATGGAAGGGGCAATTCAGGTAGCCATATTCCGCAGTCATTACCTTGCCTATTTCGTTAAGAATGAGGGGGTTTAGCAAAATAGGATACCCAAGTCTTATTTATCACTCGATCTAAAGCGCATTTCGATTGTAGAGGACAGATTAAATGAAAGGCATCATCCTCGCGGGCGGGTCCGGCACGCGACTGTACCCGCTCACGCTCGTGACCTCCAAGCAGCTGCTGCCGGTCTACGACAAGCCCATGATCTACTACCCGCTGTCCACCCTCATGCTGGCGGGCATCCGCGACATCCTGGTCATCTCCACGCCGACGGACCTCCCCAACTTCGAGCGCCTGCTCGGGGACGGCTCGCGCTACGGCGTGAACCTCTCCTACGCCGAGCAGCCCTCGCCGGACGGCCTGGCGCAGGCCTTCACCATCGGCGAGGACTTCATCGGCGGAGAGCCGTGCGCCCTGGTGCTGGGCGACAACATCTTCTACGGCAACGGCCTGTCCCGCCACCTGACGCGCGCCGTCCAGAACGCCGAGTCGGGCCGCGCCACGGTCTTCGGCTACCACGTGGACGACCCCGAGCGCTTCGGCGTCGTGGAGTTCGACCGCGAGGGGAGGGCCGTCTCCATCGAGGAGAAGCCCGAGCGCCCCAAGAGCTCCTACGCCGTCACCGGCCTGTACTTCTACCCGGGCGACGTCGCCGCCAAGGCCCATAGGGTCCAGCCCTCCGCGCGCGGCGAGCTCGAGATCACCACGCTCAACCAGATGTACCTGGAGGAGGGGACGCTGTCCGTGGTCACCCTCGGCCGCGGCTACGCGTGGCTGGACACCGGCACCATGGAGAGCCTGCACGAGGCGGCGGAGTTCGTCCGCGCCGTGGAGCACTCCCAGGACCTGCCCGTGTCCGTGCCCGAGGAGATCGCCTGGGAGAACGGCTGGATCACGACCG
>JAXKGH010000065.1:0-17026 GCA_036550475.1 Collinsella sp.
AACGGCATTGTTGCGCTTTGCAAACTCGCCAAACGACTCAACCTCTTCGAGTGCGCCCAACATGTCGGTTTCGCCCTTAAGCCAAATAACGCGCACGCCCTTGCCGTGTATGGGCTGCACAAACATCCCGTCGGCCAGCATGCTCAAAGCGCGGCGGACGGTATTGCGCGTGCAGCCAAATTCCGCGGTCAGCTCGGCTTCGGTTGGCAGCATCTCCTGAAACGCATAGGTCCCGTTAATGATGCGCGAACGGATCTCGCGGTAGATTCCTTCGTATATCGCTTTTGGCATTGTTTCACCTCTACATAATTTATTTCCGGCTAGGCACGATAGCATTTCTTAAAGTTGTTTAAACCGAATATCGGTAAAGCGACAGGATTTAACCGTTGACGGTTTCTGTCGTGCCCAAATCGGTTTCGCTCAAAACTGCCGGTACGACAATCGTCTGGTCCTCTACAATGAATCCATTGTTTAAACGTTTCCCCACGCGCAACGCGCCTCGATATTCGGAAGGCAGAACATGCTGCAAAAAATCCAACGCTTTGGCGGGGCGATGTTCGCTCCCGCCATGCTGTTTTCTATATCGGGCCTCATGGTCGGCGTCTCCGCTCTCGCAACGACTGCGGACATCGTCGGCGATCTCGCCGTATACGGAACCCCTTGGTACGTTTTTTGGACCATCATCCAGCGCGGCTCATGGACGGTCTTTAAACGCCTCCCGCTCCTTTTTGCCGTAGCGCTGCCTATCGGTCTTGCCCAAAAGCAACCGGCACGCTGCTGCCTCGAGGCACTCGTGGCCTATTTTGCCTATTGCTTCTTTTTGAGCGAGATCATTAAGCTGAGCGGAGACAACCTTGGACTTAAGTACCCGTCATCTTTGACCCCCGCCAACGGCATCACCGTCATCGACGGCATTAAGACGCTCGACACCGGCATTATCGGCCCGCTGGCGGTATCGGCAACCGTCGTCGCCATCCATGACCGCTTCTACGATGCCAAGGTTCCCGATTGGCTCGGCACCTTCTCGGGCTCCTCGCTGGTCTACCTCATCAGCTTTTTTGCCGTGTTTGCCCTTGCCGCTATCTCGGCCGCCATCGTGCCCTCCGTATACGCAATGACCGAAACGCTGCGCCATGCACTTACGAGCGTCGGCCCCTTTGGCGTGGGCATCTTTGTGCTTTTGGAGCGAGCACTCGAGCCCATGGGGCTGCACCACCTGCTCTACATGCCGATCTACTACGACAACCTGGTCATTAACGACGGCATCTACGCCACGTGGAGCAGCTTGCTCCCCATCCTCTCCCATAGCACGCGCCCCCTTAATGAGCTTGCGCCGTGGGCCGGTTTTACCGCCACTGGCTGGGTCAAGCTCTTTGGCCTTCCTGCCATCGCAGCCGCGTTCTACTCCACCGCAAAACCCGAGCGCCACGCCGGCCTCAGGGTCATCCTTGTTCCCGCCATCATCGCCTCGGTGGTTTGCGGCGTTACCGAGCCACTCGAGTTTCTCTTTATGTTCACCCACCCCGGGCTCTTTTTTCTCTACGCCGTCTTATCGTCTTGCCTTGCCACAACCATGAATCTCTTTGGCATCGTCGGCATCTTCTCAGGCGGCCTCATGGAGATGGCAGCCTTCAACTTTATTCCGCTCATGCGCACGCATGCCGGTGCCTATCTTTTGGCGCTCGGTATCGGCCTTGCCTTTAGCCTCATCTTTTTTGTTAGTTTTCGAGCACTCATCTTGGCCTATGACCTTAAGACGCCGGGCCGCGAGGATCATGTCGCCAATCGCGCGGCAATCGATCGTTTAACGGAAAGCGGCTTTGCCAAAGAGCAATCTCCCAACGACGAGGTCGATAGTCGATCCGATCAAGATCACGTCCTCGCTGAGCGGGTAATTCAGCTTTTAGGTGGCGTTGGCAATATCGTGGGCGCAACCAACTGCGCCACGCGTCTGCGCGTCGAGGTCGCAGACCCTTCCATCGTTGCAGATAACGCATCGTTTGTCGCGGTGGGCGCCAAGGGCCTCATCATTACGGGCAAGACCGCCCAGGTGGTCATCGGCATCTCCGTTCCCCGCGTTAAAGAGCATTTTGACCAGATTATGGGCCTCGAGCCGGGATTTGTGCCCACCACCTCGGCCTCCCCTGCCGCCAGCGCAGCCCATAAGCGCGGCGATATCTGCTTCTTCGATATCGACGGAACGCTCGCCTGGCAAGACCCCAGGCTCGCCCAAGACCTTCCCGAAGACGAGCGGGACCTCTCCCCCTATCCCAACGAGGCGGTTTCGCAGGCAATCCGCGAGTTTGTCGCCAACGGCAACATGGCCTTTATCTGCACGGGACGTACCCTCAGCTGCATCCACCCCAAACTTCTTGAGCTGCCCTGGACCGGCATCGTCTGTCTTGCGGGCGGTTACGCCGAGATCAACGGACACGCAATTCGCGATCTGTCGATGACGCCCGGTATGCTGCAGCGTCTTGCCCCCTACCTTGAGCAATCGGGCGAGGTCATCCGCTTTGAGGGCCTCAACGGCGTCGTGCGCATGAGTGCCGATGCCCCCGATGCTCCCGGATACGCGCGCACCCTGGGCGACGCAGTCACGCAGCTGCAACATTACAGTGTCTACAAGATCTTGATGTCTACATCGCTCGCCAACCACATCGCTCAAGATAAGGCACTTGAGCCGCTGCTGTGCTTTAACGAGCTCGAACTCGAGGTAACCGAAATCTCGCCCCGCGAATGCACGAAGCGCGGGGGCATCCAGTCTGTACTCGACGCCCTCGATCCCCACCACGGAACCGTATACGGCATCGGCGACGCCAGCAATGACGTCTCGCTGATGAACGCCGTCGATGTCGGTATCGCCATGGGCAATGCGCCGGACTATCTCAAAAAGCGCGCCGACTACATCACCGACTCGGTCGACAAAAATGGCGTCGTCAAGGCGCTCGAGCACTTTAGGCTTATATAAGCAGCCGGCACGCGCACGCGTCCCGTTTCCCCAAATCGCCAAAACAGACGCGCCGGCAACTCCAATGTGGCAATATGGTATCTGCACACCGCAACGATGCAACCTAAGAAAGAATGCGAGAACCCGTGTCCAGTCCGTTTACCAGCTTTTTAGCCCAGCACTTTGACCAGATCAACGACTATCTGGCCACGTTCTTTGACGGACAGGCGACCTCTGCCGATATCGAGCGCTACCTGTATACCCCGCTCTCGACATTTACGGCCAATGCCGGCAAGCGCCACCGCCCGCTCATCTGCATGCTCGCCGCCACCGCGGTAGGTGGCAGCTTTGAGAGCGCCCGCAGCGCGGCGGCAGCTATCGAGCACTTTCAGTCGGGAGCGCTTATCCATGACGACATCGCCGACAACGGACAGCTTCGTCGAGGTAAGCCCTGCATGCACCTTACCGAGGGCACGGGCCTTGCCATCAATTGTGGCGACCTGGCGCTCACCATGGTCACCAAGACGGTTCTCGACGACCCCACGCTGGAGTCCGACGTGAAGCTGCGTGTGCTCCACGAGCTTACCGAGATGATCGTCCGCACCATCGAGGGTCAAGCGCTCGACCTGGGTTGGGTCCGTGACGGGCGCTTTGATATCTCGGTTGATGACTACCTGGACATGGCGACGCACAAGACCGCGTTTTACAGCGGAGCCACGCCGCTTGCCGCCGGGGCCATTATCGGCGGCGGCAGCGATGAGCAAATCGAAGCGCTGCGCGCCTTTGGCCTGCACACGGGCCTCGCCTTTCAGATTCAGGACGACCTGCTCAACCTTGTCGGCACTAAGGAAGCCGCCAACAAGGACTTCCGCACCGACATCACCGAGGGCAAGCGCACGCTTGTCGCCGTACACGCCCTCTCTGATGAGCGCCACCACGACGAGATCGAGGCGATTCTTTCCTCGGGCACCGATGATCCCGCGCAGCTCGCACGCGCCGTGGAGATCTTCCAGGAGACCGGCTCTATCGATTACGCCCACACTTACGCGCTCGACCTGACCGCTAAGGCCAAAGCGGCCATCGAGAACGTTGAGCTTGATCCGCACGCACGTGAGCTGTTCCTCTCCATGGCAGATTTCTTTGTGGAGCGCCTTAACTAACGGGGGTTATAAAACCTGTCAGCAGCGTATTTAGGCACAACTTGCTACACTGTTGAGTGCATGTTTATGCATCCCTTTGCGTTGTCTATCCGACAGACGCTCAAATAGTACGAATGGTACGCCGAAAGGGGTTCGTTCATGGAACCTATTACAACGGGCATGCAAGGAGCAGCCGTCGAGGACGTGCAGTCTCGTCTCCTGCAGCTCGGCTACACGATTGATGCCGCCGAAGTCACCGACAAGTACTTTGGAGCCACCACTGAGCAGGCCGTCAGCACCTTCAGGCTCGACAGCGGCCTTGCTGCCGGTCATGCCGTCGATATCCCCTGCTGGAGCGCCCTTGTAGACGCTTCGTATAAGCTGGGCGACCGCACCCTCTATCTGCGCATGCCCAATTTCCATGGCGCCGATGTGCAGGCCCTGCAGCGCGCTCTCAACGTTTTGGGCTTTGCCTGTGGTGAAGACGACGGCTACTTTGGTCCGCATACCGAGGCCGCCCTGCAGCAGTTCCAGGAAAATGTCGGCCTGTTTGCCGACGGCATGGCCTTCCAGGACACCTACGCCTACATCAACCGCCTGCACCATGTGTGGGAGGGCAAGCCCTCGGTCACCGAAGCCGAGTCCCGCATCGGTTTTGCTCGCGCCGCCAACGTGCTCGAGCGCTTCCAGATTGCCGTTATCGGCGAGGACCCCATCGCACGCAGTGTTGCGTCGCGCATGTGGAATATCGCCACGGCAACGACCGACAACAGCGGCATGATGCTCTGCGACTCCGAGGTCCCAACCGACGTTGACCTGGTGCTCGAGATTGCAAGCGACGAGCTGCCCGCCGACGCCGCACCGCGCGCCACGATTGCCCTCGCCGAGTGCCACAACCTGGCCCAGCGCATCCGCACTGCCAATGTCGCCGCGCAGCAGAAGCCGGCACGCATTCGCATTGAGCTAACGGGCATAACGCGCTACAACGGCACCTTCACGGCCAGCGACGCGCAGACACTCGCCGTACGCCTGCTCGATGGCGTTTGCGATGCCCTCGCAGATTAGGTAAACTAAACGAGTTGCTTTTGGGCAACACCACACATTGGGACGTAGTTCAACGGTAGAACTCCGGTTTTTGGTGCCGGCTGTTGGGGGTTCGAATCCCTCCGTCCCAGCCCTTAAGAACACAGCGCTCCAGGCCCTTATGAACCTGGAGCGCTTTCTTGTGGGCAAGCGGAGGGATTCGAACCCGCAAGGGTGCGGAGCTGAGGAAACGCGAAGCGTTTTCCAGCGCAGCACGCAAAGAGCGAAGCGACGCAGCGGGGCGCGGCCGCCGAAAAGGCGGACGCGGAATCCCTCCGTCCCACA
Organism: Collinsella sp.; assembly: GCA_036550475.1. GTDB lineage: Bacteria > Actinomycetota > Coriobacteriia > Coriobacteriales > Coriobacteriaceae > Collinsella. Next base: position 5,458 of record JAXKGH010000065.1, read on the forward strand.
GCCGGCACTTGGGGACGTTCCTAAAGTGCCGGCCTCCCAAAAATCTACCTTTAAAAGACAGGCGCCCCAGGCCCATAAGGACCAAGAGCGCCTTTCATCTAGAAAATATCAGCCCAGTTCCGAAAAGCGAGCCGTCTGCGACAACCAAGTAGCCGCAGGCCCCGGGAGAGCGGGGACACCGGCTTAGGTTTATCGCGAGTTCCGCACGAACAGGAGGCCACTTAATGTGGCCTCCGTCGTGAGCAGGACTGTAGAGCAGGAAACCTAAGCCGGTGTCCCCGCTCTCCCGGGGCCGAACGCCCTAGTTGTTGAGCATGCGGTCGAAGCTTCCCGAGTCGCCATCCCGATAGTCTGCGGTCATCAGAATCTCCTGCGGAATGCGCCCGCCTTCACGTAGCACGTTGCGGAACTGCACGCGCGTAACCATGGGCAGATCCTTGATCGTCGCTGCCAGGTTCTGCGGCACGCCCTGGTTGGCAGCCGCGGGCTCGCACTCGCCGCCGGCCTTCACGCGACGCTTATGCTCGGCGAGCATGGCGCGGTACATGCCGGCATGCAGGCGAATCTCAACCACATTGGCATTGCGAGCCTGCTCGACGATGCGCGCGCCCTCGCGATCGATATCACCCACGTAGTAGACGTAGTTAAAGCGATAGCCAATCTCAGCCAGATAATCATCCAGTGCGTGCGAGACGCTCGCCTTGCAGCCGCCGCCAAAAATCACGCCGCCCACCTTGGTACCAAAGAGCTTGGCATGTTTGCGTCCGCGCAGGAGCTTGACGATCTCGTCGTAGGTATCCAGGTTCTCGACCATAATGAACGGCTTGTCGGCACCCAGCGTAAAGAAGCCCGTAAAGTGCACGGGGCGATTGGGGGCGACCTTGATCGCCTGCATGCTAATGCCCTTTTCGGTCATACGTCTGATCAGGCGCTCACCGTGCTTGCCGTCAAAAGCCTTCTCGTCGTTAAAGATCTGGTAGGCACGCTGGCGGCGCGAGGCAACCGGCGTATCGGCACCTCGGTTCTGCTCGATCCAAGCCTGGATGATTGCGATTTCCTCGGCAATCTTGCGGTTGGACATCTCGTTGTGCTGAGTGCGCTGCGGAGCCTTTTTGCCGTCCTTGCCCTCGACCTTTACGATCTGTGTCTGCTGCTCCTTGATCTTAGAGAGCGCCGTAGGCGTAGGGACAACTTTGAGCAGCTGCCTGCCTAAAACGCGGGCAAGGGCAAACGCCGAGACCTCGCCGTGGACTGCCGACTTGGGCTGCTGGGCAGCGGTATCTGCTGCGGTAGACTCCGGCTTCTTCGGAGACTTGCGCTTAGAATCGCCTTGGGAATTGCGCTCGCGCTTCGGCATAGGCGCCTGCTTCTGCGGACGATCGGACTTACTCTCCTTCGCTGGCTGGCGCTTAGGCTGCCCCGAAGAAACCTCGGCCTTCGCATCCTCGTCCTGCGGCGTGGTCTTCTCGGCCGCAGTCTCGGCATGGGAACTGCGGCCCCCACGATGGCGACGGCGGCGAGGCTTGCTCGACGCGCCCTGCTCCGTCTGCTCATCAGTAGGCTGCTGACCCTTGGCCTCGGCATCAACCTCAAGCTGCGGCTCAACAGGCTTCTGTTCGCGAGCCGCCGGCTCAACGGCCTTCTCGTCCTGAGTGGTCGAAGCCGGCTCGCTCTTCTCCTGACGCCTTACGGGATACGCGCGTCCCGCAAAACCGCGGCCGGGACGACACGAACCCGGAGCCTTCTTGACCGGTTCATCGGACGCGTCAGCAGCCTCGACGGAATCCTGGACCTCGCATGCAATACCTCGCTGCTCGGCCTTAAAGTGGGCACCGCGGCGACGCTTGGGCTCCTGGATCTCAGCATGCTCTTGAGTGCGAGTCGGCTCCTGTATCCCGACGGACTTTTCCTCGACGGTCTCAGCATCCGTCTCACCTTTTTGAGCAACGGCGCGACGGAAGCGCTCCTGCTGGGCGCGGCGCTGCGCATCGCGCTTGCCACCCCCGCCAAAACCGCCGCGTCCTGCCTTGGCCGTAAAGGCACGCACGACGTTCTCATCGAGCAACTCATCGGTATCGACATGCTCACGCGGAGTAACTTCTTCCACAGCAGGCACGTCAGCGGAATCCTCGACGGACTCGGCAGGCTGCTCCTGGGCATCGCGGATCTCGGCATTGATGGTATAGAACGCCGGGCGCCCGTTAATGCCGCTACCCTCGATCTTGGTCACAATATTGGCCGCGATAAGCTCATCGCGCATCGCCTTGGTGTCACATTCCTTATCGACGGAGCGGAAAATCTGCGCCAGCGCACTCGACTTAATCTTGAGCGCCTTGCGGCAAAGCAGGTCGTAGGCAACCAGCTTGGCACGCTCGGCAGAAAGCGACGTCTGGCTGCTCAGACGTTCAGCCAGGGCATCGACATTATTTTGGTTATCGGAATATACCGTCTTGGCCACGGGGCCCCTTTCATATGCACACATATACGTCCATATGGTACAACGCGCGCCCTTATCCATGCAAAACATCTGCGAGAACACTCGAGCGTCACCCGCTTTTGCATGAAAAAAAGACCGAGCCCGCGAAGTCGCGGACCCGGTCTTTCCGAGTCATATAGATGTGACGTTCAACTCGTCAGGTCGGCTAAGCCTTGGCGGCCTCGGCGTCGACGGGAGCCTCGGCAGCAGCAGTGCGGCCATACTCGGCCTTGCCCATCTCGGACCACTCGGGATCCTCGTCAGGCATGGAACCGGTCTCCTTGCCGAAGAACTCCTTGAGGCAGTTAACGGCAACGATGAGGCCCAGGACCATCAGCAGAACGGCAAAGACAAGCTGCAGGCCCTTGGTGGCGGCGACGGAGACGGCGGCCGTGGTGGCGGTAGCCGGGATGGTGCCGAAGAAGCCGTAAGCCTGGACAGCGACCATGCAGCCCATGGCGCTCTGGACCAGCGAGGTGAAGGTGCAGCAGAGCAGGAAGACGACGGGCACGTAGAGCATCCAGCCCTTGCGGCCGGTGCACTTACAGAACACGGCGAGGGTGATCATGGTCATGCCGCCGAGCAGCTGGTTGGAAGCACCAAAGAGCGGCCAGATGTTGGCATAGCCACCAAAAGCGAGGGCAAGACCGGGAAGCAGGGTAACGACCGTGGCGAACCAGGGGTTGCCGAGGACCTTCATATAGCCGGCCTTGGACTCGATGGCCAGGGCATCGTTGGTCTGGGCAAAGAACTCGGAGAACGAAGTGCGGGCGATGCGGGCGACGGCGTCGAGCGAGGTCAGGGCCAGAGCAGAGACGTTCATGGTCATAAAGACGGTAGCGAGCGTGCCGTCAACACCGAAGGCCTGCATACCGCGGGAGATGCCAGCGGCGAAGATCTGGAACGGGGTGGAAGCGACACCGGCGTTGAGGGCGCCGGTACCGGCGGTGTTCATGTCGGAGAACATGATGCCGGCGACGATGATGGCAAGGATGCCGACGAAGGACTCGACGATCATGGCGCCGTAACCGACCTTGACGGCGTCCTGCTCCTTCTCGACCTGCTTAGAAGAGGTGCCGGAAGAAACGAGGCTGTGGAAACCGGAGAGAGCACCGCAAGCGACGGAGACGAACAGGACCGGGAACATCATGCCGGAGGCAGTGGAGAAGCCGGTGAAGACCGGAGCGGTGATAGTGGCCTGACCGTTGACGCCCAGGACGACGATGCCGAGGACAGCGCAGACGATCATGACGATCATCATGATGGAAGTGAGGTAGTCACGCGGGGTCTTGAGCATCTGGATGGGCATAGCGCCAGCGAAGACCAGGTAGACCATGACGACGGCGAACCACTGGAACTTATCCAGGTAGACCGGGAACTGCATACCGACGGCGAACATGAGAACCATGAGGACAACGCCGGTGACGAACTCGGCAGCACCGGTGAGGTTGAACTTCTTCTGGGCCCAACCAAAGGCGATAGCGACGAAGGTGAACAGGATGGAGATGGTACCAGCGCAGCCGGCGGCATAGGACTTGGTGAAGTCGATGGCACCGGTAGCAGCACCAGAAGCGTCAACGGCCGGGGTGAACATGAACGTCTTGCAGACCATGTCGGTGAAGGCGGCGATGACGATGATGCAGAACAGCCAGCAGAACAGCAGGAACAGGCGACGGCCGGTCTTGCCGATGTACTTCTCGATGAGCTGAGCGAGCGACTTGCCGTTGTTCTTCATCGAAGCGTACAGAGCACCAAAGTCGTGGACGGCACCAAAGAAGATACCGCCGACGAGGACCCAGAGCACGACGGGCAGCCAGCCAAAGGCCATGGCGACGATCGTACCCGTGACAGGGCCAGCACCGCAGATCGAGCTGAACTGGTGCGAGAACGCGGTGAAGGCGGAGACGGGCGAGAAGCTCTTGCCGTCCTTCATGCGCTTGGCCGGCGTGAGGGCCTCTTTGTCAACGCCCCACTTGTTGGCCAGCCATCGGCCATAGCCCAGATAGCCGCAGGCGAGCACCGCCGCGGCCACAACCATGAGCAAAACTCCGTTCATTACATTTCCTCCTCTAAAAAGAACTTCCTAGACATAAAAAATGAGGGCCGTCGGTTGCGCTCGACGGCCCTCATCTTCATCAGCCGCCCGTTATCGTACGGGCTAGCTGTATGTGCTAACCCGCATCAGATAATTACTACGCTGATAATGTTTAGCTGATGCGTGAACATGTCTAAGAAATCCTCTTCAATCATGATGCAAACGATCCGTGCGTGTTCACATCCCCCAGTGGTTGAAAAGGAGTATGAAACTTTAGTTACCTAAAGTCAACGCAAATATGTAATGAATTTTCAACTTTTTTTGAATTTCTCGGTACAAAACGCCATTGACCTCGGACTTTACCCCACGACAGTTTTTGCATGAGAGATGCCCCTGAGAGCCGCGGGAGCCGGGCGGCGCATATGAACTTTCCTGCTCTACAGTCCTGCGCAAGACGGAAAGCACATTAAGTGCTTTCCTTTGCGTGCGGAACTCGCGATAAAGTTCATATGCGCCGCCCGGCTCCCGCGGCTCTCAGGGGCTCCCATCCCAAATGCGGAGCAAAGCTCCGCACACCAACTTTTTCTTTCAGCTAAAGAACGCCGAAAATTCGACGCTGGCTTGTTAACCTTGTTGGACGTTGTCGACGCCAATCCGGCTCAGAAGCCGCATCGATACAGAAAGGTCCCCGGACGGAGGGGCCGGATATAAGGTTTATCGCGAGTTCCGCACGCAAAGAAGGCCACTTAATGTGGCCTTCGTCTTGCGCAGGACTGTAGAGCAGGAAACCTTATATCCGGCCCCTCCGTCCGGGGACCGCGCCGTACCAGCTACAGCGTCATGTTCGGATCGGCGTCGACGTCGAACGGCGAGATTTCACCTCGGTCGAATTTACGGCGGGCGACCTCCGCGATCATGGCTGCGTTATCGGTACAGGCAGACAAGGGCGGCACCGTTACGCGAATCCCCTGACGCCCAAGCTTCTTGATCATCATCTCGCGCAGATGCGGGTTGGCCGAGACGCCGCCGCCGATGCAGTATTCCTTGCATCCGGTAGCGTGCAATGCGTTTTTGGCCTTCTTGTACTGCACGTCAAAGACAGCTGCCTCAAACGAAGCTGCCAGATCGGGCAGGTGAATCGTGCGCCCGGCCTTGGTCTCCTGCTCGATGTAGAGCGTCACGGCCGTTTTAAGGCCCGAAAGCGAGAAACGATAGTCTCCCCTGCTGTTGAGCGCACGGGGGAAATCAATCGCGCGGGGATTGCCTGTCTCGGCCAGCTTGGAAATGATGGGGCCACCGGGATAGCCCAGGCCCAGCGCCTTGGCCACCTTGTCGAAGGCCTCGCCCACGGCGTCGTCGAGCGTCTCACCGAGCACCTCGTAGTCGCCCCACGCCTTCACGTGCACGAGCATGGTGTGCCCGCCCGAGACAAGCGTGAAGATGAACGGCGGCTTGAGGTCGGGCTGCGCCAACAGGTTGGCAAACAGGTGCCCCTCCAGATGGTTGACGCATACGAGCGGCTTGCCGGCAGCGTAGGCAAAGCCTTTGGCAAAGGCAACGCCCACCACGAGGGCGCCCACCAGGCCCGGACCCTGTGTCACGCCCACGGCGGCAAGCTCGCTGGGGGCAATGGCTCCACCCTCAAGACCAAGCGATGCTGCGGCATCCTCGAGCGCCGCATCCACGACACTCACAATCACCTCAACGTGTTTGCGCGAGGCGATCTCGGGCACCACGCCGCCAAAGCGGGCATGAAAATCAATCTGTGTCGACACCTGGTTGGCCAGCATATTGCCATCCGCATCGATAATCGCCACGGCCGTCTCGTCGCAGGAACTCTCGATAGCGAGCACTAGGCGGCGGCGCTCAATTTCGGCACGCTCCCCCTCGGAGCGCCCAGGCGCAGGCAGCGGCCATACGCGCTGCTCTGCCGCCGTCGGCTCGGGCGAAGCATTGTCGACCGGAAGCACGAGGGGCAGCGGAGCCGTCATGACGATGGCATCCTTGCCGGCACCATAGTAGCCGCGGCGACGGCCAGCCTCGGTAAAGCCCAGAGCGTTATAAAGCGCAATCGCTCCCTCGTTGCCGTCCTCGACCTCGAGCGAAGCCGTGGTGCAGCCGAGCATCTGGGCATCATAGCTCACGTGCGACAGCAGTTTGCGGGCAATGCCCTCACGGCGATGTACCGGGTCGACGGCGACATCCAGAATCTGCACATCACCGTCCACGACCATACCGCCGGCAAGGCCCAGCAGCTTGCCGTCGTCGTGTGCTACCCACCAACTACGCGGCACAGCGACGTCCTCGCCCAGTTCGGACAGGAACATGCCCGGCGTCCACGCCTCGTGTCCGGCACCTTCAAAGCAGGCAGCCTCCAGCGCGCTCGCGCCCTCGGCATCCGCCGCGCCCATGGGACGGAACTGCAGATGACGACCGGCGAGCTCATCGGCAACGCCCGTAATTTCACTCTGCGCACTCTCGGCAAGACCAAGACGCTTGCGCTCGTTTTCCTCGGCATCCGAAAGGCGCGTGTAAATCGGCAGGACGCGAGCCGGATCGCCGTCACCCGCAGCGTGCGCGAGCAGCAAGCCCTCGCCCGAAGGCCACCACAGGTCGCGCTCCACGCAGCGGGCGGTCTCGTCCTCACCCAGCAGCTTGCCATAGCGCACGAGACCGTCACCGGTCAGCTGAACCTGGTCCCAGTCCGCCGCTTGGCGCCACTCATCGAGCGCCACGGCGGTCTTGACCACGTGTTCGCGCTCAAATTGGCGCTCGGGACCCTCATCGACCAGCATATACAGCGCCGGATATACCTCACCGCGCATAGCATCGGCCAAGATACCAAGCTTGCCGCGCACGCCAGCCTTCCACGCCGTCCAAGCGCAAGCGTCGAGCGTCGACACGCCCAGCAGCGGAACATTGGCACCACGCGCGAGGCCCTTGGCAGTGGAGATGCCGATACGCACACCCGTAAACGACCCCGGGCCGCGGCCGACCACGTAGTAACCAACATCGCTGCGATCCAGACCGGCTTGAGCCAGCACGCCATCAACGGTATTCACGAGCTCAACGTTGGCGTGGCGGCGACACATGTGGTCGCCACTCACGAGCTTCGTCTCGCCCGTCTGTCCATCAATCCAGCTTGCCGCGCAGGCAAGCATGTCGGTCGAGGTATCGAGCGCCACCACCAGCGCGTTGTCGTTATGCAAGCTCATCTTGTACAGCCTTATCAATCAAATGGGAAAGCTCCATTGCGCGGTCACCGTGCGCCTCAAGCGTTATCGTTCGCACATCGCTGTCGCCCTCATCACGCTTGAGCGTCACCGAAAGATACTCATCCGTCAGCTCGTCCTGGAATTGTTCGCCCCATTCCAGCAGGCAAGCACCCTCATAGCCCAGCACATCGAAAATGCCCGTATCCTCGAGCTCGTAGGCATGCTCCAGGCGGTATAGATCAAAGTGAAACAGCGGAATACGACCTTGATCGTGAACGGCCATGAGCGCAAACGTAGGGCTCGTAACCATATGCCCATCGCCCAGCCCGCGCGAGACGCCCTTGGTAAAGTGAGTTTTGCCCACTCCCAGGCCACCGGTCAGGATGAGCACATCGCCGTCCTCAAGGCACGGTGCAATTAGCTCGCCAAAGTACTCCGTATCGGCAGCGCAAGTCGTTTTGTAAGTACCTACCCCCAGGCGCTCCAGGGACATATATGCTCCTTATTATTCCGAGGCGTCCTCTGGTGCGGGATGTCGCTCCAGATAGTCGCCCAGCATCTTAAAGTCTTCCTCCAGCAGCTCCTGCCACGCCGGATTGCGCAGCGCTGCTGCCGGATGGAACGTGGGCATTACTACAAAATGCCCCATCTGGTGGAACCTGCCGCGCAGCTTAGTAATGCCAATCTCGGTCTTAAGCACAAAGTGCGTCGCGGGGTTGCCGAGCGTCACGATAATATCGGGCCAGATGCTTCGAATCTGCTCACGCAAAAACGGCGAGCAAGCCAGCACTTCCTCGGGACGCGGATTGCGGTTTCCCGGCGGGCGGCACTTAAGCACGTTGGCAATGTAGACGTCTTCGCGTTTGAGGCCCGCCAGCGACAAAATGCCGTTGAGGTCCTCGCCTGCCGCCCCCACAAAGGGCTCGCCCTGCAAATCCTCATTGCGGCCCGGCGCCTCACCAATAAACATCACGCGAGCGCGGGGGTTTCCCACGCCAAACACGATATTGTGACGCGACTGGTAGAGCTGGCAGAGGTGGCAATCGCCCAGAACGGCCTCAATTTCCTCGAGTGCGACCTCACGTGGTGCCTGATGGGTATGGCCGGGGATGTGCATGACGCCCATAGCGGCTCCTACACGTAGACCTTGTCGAGACGCATGCCAAAGCCGCAGGCGACCTCGTAGTTAATCGTTCCGCGCAGTCGGGCCATCTCGTCCATAGTGATCTCGGCATCGCCATCGCGGCCGACAATGATCATCTCGTCACCATACTCGGCCTCGGGAATCTCGTGTGCCGGGTTGGACTGAATGGCGACCATAAACTGGTCCATGCAGATATTGCCAACCTGATGCACGCGCTCGCCGCGATACAGCACATCCATACGATTGGAAAGCGTACGCGATAGGCCGTCGGCATAACCGATCGGCAGCGTGCAGATCTGAACGCGCGTGCGCGGTACGCGGTAGGTAAAACCGTAGCCCACGCCCTCACCCATCGCAGGGTGTGCCACGCGCGTCACGCGCGCATGGACGCTCATAACGGGATCAAGCTGCATCACGCGGCCACTCAGCTCGCACGGCTGCATGCCATACAAGCCAACGCCGGCGCGAATCATATCAAAATGCATCGAGGGGTCGAGCATCGAGGACGGCGTGTTGGCGCAGTGCACGATACCGCACTCAAAACCCGCATCCTTAATGGCTTGAACGGCCTCGGTAAAGCGCTGACACTGCAGCTTGTAGTCCCAGCCCGAAGGTTCATCGGCCGTGGCGAAGTGCGTAAATACGCCGTCGCACTGAATACCGCGATGGAAATTAATACCGCGGACAAAGTCGAGCACCTGTGTGTAGTGTACGCCGATACGATTCATACCCGTCTCGATGGCGAGATGATACTTGCCCACCTTGCCCGCCGCGACGGCACATTCGCCATACGCAAGAGCAAAGTCAGACGTATAGACCGAGGGCATGATATCAAACTCGAGCAACGTCGGAATGGCCTCGATAGGCGGCTCGCTTAGGATGAGGATGGGTTTCGTAATCCCGCCCTGTCGGAGCTCAACGCCCTCGTTAACCGTCGCCACGGCAAACATGTCGGCACCGGCCGAATACATGATCTTGGCGCACTCAACAGCTCCATGACCATAAGCATCGGCCTTGACCACGCAGCACAGGCGCTGACGTGGATTCAACAAGTTCTTATAGGCCCTCGTGTTGCGACGGAGCGCCCCGCGGTCGATCTCGACCCAGGACCAGCGCGTCAAATCGGCTTTATTCATGATTAGTCATCCGACCCTTCGTCCATGATTCCCAGATCTTCGAGCGCATCCTTTGCCGCCAGTTCCATGGCGGGACCGATCAAGTCGATAAGATCGGTCGCGATGACGCTCTTCTCACCATACTCCGTCGCCGCGGCAAAACCGGCGTAGCTGTGAAGTGCGACGGCGTACGAATACAGCAACTCCCAACGATCCATCTCGTCGCGCATGGTGGCAAGCGTGCCGGCCAAAATACCCGCGAGAACATCACCTGAACCGGCAGTTGCCAGAGAAGCCGGACCCGAGAGCGGCAGCAGTACACGCTCAACGCCACAGATAGCCGTCGTCGGCCCTTTGGCAATGACCACCAGATTGTCGGAGCCTGCAGCCCAGACAACCTTCTGCGCGGCTGCAATCGCGGTACCAAGGTCGTTCACCTCGTCACCGGCAACCAGACGCGAAAGCTCACGATAGTGCGGTGTCATAACCAACGGCTGCTCGCGACGATACATCTCGGGGTTACTATCAATACCGTCAATGGCAATCTTAGCAAGGCAGTTGAGTGCATCGGCATCCAAAATAAGCGGTACATCAAGCTCGAGCAAGCCCGAAACCACCTGCATAGCGCCGGCAGACGTCGTCATACCGGGACCGCACAGTACGCAGCTGTACTTCTTTGCAATCTCGCACACCGTCATGCGCGCAGCGGCGCCAAAGGAGCCGCGGGAATCAGACGGAATAGCAAAGACGGGAATCGAAGGAAGTGCAATGCGAATAAGATTAGCGCAGGCGTCAGGAGCCGCGACTGCCACGTAACCAGCACCCGCGCGAGCTGCAGACTTGGCCGCCATAATGGCAGCACCAGGATATTGTGCAGATCCGGCGACAATAAGCACAGAGCCACGGGAATACTTATCGATATTCGTAGGTAGTGGGGCAAAGTAATCAACTAAGTCACCGGGCTCGACAATCTCGGCGGCGTGGTCGACATCATCGATGACCTCGTCAAGACGGTCGTAAAGATTGCCGCAGATCAAATCGCCAGCATACTCAGGGCCATCAGCGCTATACAGACCAATCTTGGGCGCAATCATCGTCACCGTATGTTCGGCACGAATGCAGTCGTCATCAACAACGCCCGTCTCGGCATTCAGGCCCGAGGGGACATCAATGGATACGACACAATCGGCGCATTCATTGACCGTAGGAATCCAGATGGAGAACGGCGCACGCAGATTCCCATGGAAACCGGTACCAAAAATGGCATCGACAACAACATCGGCCTTATCGATCAAAACCTCGAGTTCGTCACGCGAGGGGCCGACGCAAACGTGCACATCGCGGCCGGCAGTACGACGAGCAACATGACGTGCCAGAGCAGCAGGAATCTCATCCGGCTCAACCGGAGAAACGATATCGACGTCCACACCCTTATGGCTCAGGATATCGGCGGCAACCCAACCGTCGCCGCCATTATTACCAAAACCGACCAGAACGAGAACCCGATCGGGATTGAGCTTCAAGACCTCGTTGGCGGCAAACTCACCCGCTAGCTCCATAAGCTCGGCCTTCGAAGTCCCTTCG
>JAXKGH010000066.1:0-1555 GCA_036550475.1 Collinsella sp.
CCAGCCCGAGGGGATGTAGGGAAGCGATAGGAAAGTCATAGATGCGGGCGTGTTGGCTAAAATGGGTCGGCCGGGATTGGTCAATCTCGGCCGACTATATTTGGCTAAATTATTCCGACGCTAACATAGGTACATCTCCATACCCCTCTACAAAAACCTGTACCTTTTTGTGCAACAAAAAAAGCCGCTCAACCAGCGGCTTTTCTTATTTCGGCATGAAAAAAAGCGACCGCCCTGTGTGGACGGTCGCCTTTGTTAATTGTTATGAAGTTTGCCTTAGGCGCGAGTCTTGATCTCCTCGGTCACCTTGGCAACAAACTCATCAACGGTCATCTGAACGGTCTCGTTGGAGCGATCGCGGACGGAGATGTTGTCGGCCTCGACCTCCTTCTCGCCCAAGATGAGCATGTAGGGCACGCGGTCGATGCTGCGGGCCTCGCGGATCTTGTAGCCGATCTTCTCGTCGCGGTCGTCGCAGACCACGCGAATGCCGGCCTCCTCCAACTTGGCGCACACCTCGTGGGCGTAGTCGCGGCTCTTCTCGGAAACGGGAAGCGCCTTGACCTGCACGGGAGCCAGCCAAGTGGGGAACTTGCCCGCAAAGTGCTCAATCAGAATACCGATGAAGCGCTCGATGGAGCCAAAGCACACGCGATGCAGCATGATGGGGCGCTTCTTGGTGCCGTCGGCGTCCACGTACTCCAGGTCAAAGTTAAGCGGCATCTGGAAGTCGAGCTGCACGGTGCCGCACTGCCAGGTACGGCCGAGCGAGTCTTCCAGGTGAAAGTCAATCTTAGGACCGTAGAAAGCGCCGTCGCCTTCGTTGACCTCGTAGTCCATGTGCAGCTGCTCCAGAGCGGTGCGCAGGCCCTCCTCGGCGCGGGCCCAGTCCTCGTCCGAACCCATGGAGTCCTCGGGGCGGGTGGAAAGCTCAACGTGGTACTTAAAGCCAAACTTCTGGTACACGGAGTCGATCAGGTTGACCACGCCCACGATCTCGTCGGTCAACTGGTCGGGACGCACAAACAGGTGGGCGTCGTCCTGGTTAAAGCAGCGCACGCGGAACAGACCGTGCAGGGCGCCGCGCAGCTCGTGGCGGTGTACCAGGCCAATCTCGCCGGCGCGGATGGGCAGCTCGCGGTAGGAGTGCGGCTTGGAGGCGTACACCAGCACGCCGCCCGGGCAGTTCATGGGCTTAATGCAGTACTCTTCGTCGTCAATAACGGTGGAGTACATGTTGTCCTTGTAGTGGTCCCAGTGGCCCGAGGTCTTCCACAACTGCTTGTTCATGATGAGCGGCGTGGAGATCTCCACGTAGCCGGCCTTGTGGTGGATCTCGCGCCAGTAGTCCAGTAGCGTGTTCTTAAGAATCGTGCCGTTGGGCAGGAAGAACGGGAAGCCAGGGGCCTCGTCACGCATCATAAAGAGGTCCATCTCGCGGCCGATCTTGCGGTGGTCGCGCTTCTTGGCCTCCTCCAGCATGTGCATGTGCTCGTCGAGCTCTTCCTTGGTGGCAAAGGCGACGCCGTTGATGCGGGTGAGCATCTTGTTGTCC
>JAXKGH010000067.1:0-4616 GCA_036550475.1 Collinsella sp.
CGCGTTTGTCTGGCTTATGTACAAGCGCATCATGCCGCTTTCGGCCGCGACGTCCGCCGCGCAGAACAAGCTCTCGGGCGTGCTCTCCGACGCGGTCACGAACATCTTGGCCGTCAAGACCTGCGGGCGCGAGGACTTTGAACGTGATCTGTTCGACGCCGCTGATCGTGCCGCGCGCGATGCCGAGACGGTCTCGATGCACGCCATGATGCAGCGCAACTTTACGACCTCGGGTCTTATCGTCATCACCATGGCCGTGGTGAGCGTATTCGTGGCGGGCGGCAACGCGTGGTTTGGCATCTCGGCCGGCTCGCTCGTCATGATCTTTACCTACACCTATAACCTCACCATGCGCCTGAACTACGTAAGCTCCATGATGCAGCGCATCAACCGCGCGCTCGGCGATGCGGCCGAGATGACGCGCGTGCTGGACGAGCCACGTTTGGTGGCAGATGACCCGGACGCCCCCGAGCTCAAAGTGACCGAGGGCGCGATTGATTTTGAGCAGCTGAGCTTTGCGTACCGTGACGCTGCGGCGGGCGAGAGCGTGTTCGATGACCTGACACTTCATGTGGCGGCGGGCCAGCGCGTGGGCCTGGTGGGCAAATCGGGCTCGGGCAAGACGACGCTCACCAAGTTGTTGTTGCGCCTGGACGATGTACAGGGCGGCCGCGTGCTCGTGGACGGCCAGGACGTCTCGCGCTGCACGCAGCAGAGCCTGCGCCGTCAGGTTGCCTACGTGCCGCAGGAGGCGCTGCTGTTCCACCGCTCCATTCGCGAAAACATTGCCTGCGGTCGTCCCAACGCCACTGATGAGCAGATTCGCGAGGCGGCTCGCTTGGCTAATGCGACCGAGTTTATCGACCGCTTGCCCCGTGGCTTTGACACTATGGTGGGCGAGCGCGGCGTCAAGCTCTCAGGCGGTCAGCGTCAGCGCGTGGCTATCGCCCGCGCCATCCTAACCGACGCGCCGATTCTGGTGCTCGACGAGGCGACGTCTGCCTTGGACAGCGAGTCCGAGGCGTTGGTGCAGGAGGCGCTCGAGAATCTGATGCGCGGCCGCACCTCCATTGTGGTGGCGCACCGCCTGTCCACCGTGGCGGCGCTTGACCGCATTGTGGTGCTGGCCGATGGCGAGATTGTCGAGGACGGCACGCATACGCAGCTCGTCGAGGCGGGTGGCGAGTACGCGAGCCTGTGGAGCCGTCAGACCGGCGCATTCTTGGAGGCGTAAGCGTCTCGGACGTGGGACAATTGTGCCCATAAGTTTATTGTGCCGTTGAGCCGAGGAGTCGTTATGCCACGCGAGACCAATGCCGCCAAACGCGAGCGCGCCGTTGAGGTGTGTGAGCGCCTCAACCGTCGCTATGGCCCGGTCGAGTGCTTTTTGGACCACGAGAATCCCTTCCGCCTGCTGATCGCGGTGTTGCTCTCGGCGCAAACGACCGACGCGCAGGTCAACAAGGTGACGCCGAAGCTGTTTGCCCAGTGGCCCACGCCCGAGGCCATGGCCGGGGCGAGTGTGGCTGACGTGGCAGACACCATCAAGTCACTCGGCTTTTATAAGAGCAAGGCCAAGCACGCCGTGGAGGCCGCGCAGATGATCGTCGCCGACTATGGCGGCGAGGTGCCGGCCGACATGAAGGAACTCGTGAAGCTGCCGGGCGTGGGACGCAAGACGGCGAACATCGTGCTCAACGTGGGGTATGGCATCGTGGAGGGCATTGCGGTGGACACGCATGTCAACCGCATTGCGCATCGCCTGATGTTGAGTCCCAAGACACATGCCAAGGAGCCGCTCAAGACCGAGCAGGATCTGCTCAAGATTTTGCCGCACGAGTATTGGGAGTCGGTCAACCATCAGTGGATCACCTTCGGTCGCGAGATCTGCGACGCCCGCAAACCCAAGTGTGACGAGTGTCCGCTGGCAGATTTGTGCCCCAGCGTGCGCGTAGCGGGGTAGGGCGGAACGCATCTTCGTCTGGCGTTTTTTGCGGGGCTGGGTTTGCTCTTGAGCCGGAGTCCTCTCCATGCGCTACCATGACAGGCAATGAAATCCGCCGCATACCCGCCGAGCTTGCCCCGGCGGGCTTTTGGCGTTGCAATGCCGGAGGAACAGCATGCTCATTCACCGTATAGCCGCGCAGCTCTACACTGCCGAGGCCTTGCAGGCCGTCGAGGCCGGGCTCGATGCTGGCGAGGACGTGACGCTGGCTGTGTCGCAGTCGGGCCGCACGCTTATGGCGGCCGCCCAGTTTGCGCGCCGTCCGCGCCCGACGGTCTATATCGTGAGCGGCGAGGATGCGGCCGATCGCGCCGCGCGTAGCCTTGCCGCCTACGTGGGCCTGGCGCACGTGTGTCGTTTTCCTGAGCGCAAGGACTATCCGTGGCGCGAGCAGGCGCCGGACGACGCCGTGGTGGCGCAGCGCTGCGAGGCTCTGGGGCGCATCGTGCGCGGGGACAACTGCATCATGGTCGCCTCGGCTCGCGCGCTGCTGCGCTGCGTGCCGCCGGTCGAGAGCCGCTACTGGGAGTCCACTACTTTTGCGGTGGGCGAGGAGATTCCCTTTGACGAGGTGCCGCAGCGCTTGGTGGGCATGGGCTACACCAATGCCGGCGCCGCCGATGCGCCCGGCTTGTTTCGCGTTCACGGCGACACCGTCGAGGTGTTCCCCGCACAGGAAAAGGCACCCGTGCGCATCGAGTTCTTCGGCGACGAGATTGACCGCATCCGCCGCATGGTGAGCTCCACGGGGCAGACCATCGGCAACGAGGACAGCATCGAAATCTTTCCCTGCCGCGAACTGGCACTCACCGACGAGGCCGTCCACAACATGCATGTGGCGCTCTATCGCGCCAGCCAGGATGACAGCAAACTGTCGGCGCTGCTCGAGATGGTGGATGCGCGCATCGTCACGCCCGAGCTCGACCGCTTTTTGCCGGTGATGTACGGCCAGACCGTAAGCCCGTTGGCGCACGTGAGCGGCAAGGCGCTCGTGGTTCTGTCCGAGCCGCGCTCGCTGTTCGACGACTGCCTGCGCGCCTACGAGGATATCGAGGCGCGTGCCGGCGAGGCAGGGATTGACCGCCTGGATGGTCTGTACGTGCGCGCTCAACAGCTCGATTTTGGTGCCCAGCAGCGCTTGAACTACGTAAGCCTCATCCGTGCCGGCGGTGCGGTGACGGCCGAGCTCAAGATTGAGCAGCCTGCTATCGCAGGCTCGGACAACCGTTTTATGACGCGCGTTCAGGAAGTCGTGGGCAAGCGCTATGCCTGCGTGTTTGCCATTCCCGACCGCGGCGCGCGCGAGTCGATGGAGCTCACCTTTGGCGACGAGGGCATTACCTTTGAGGAATCGCTGACGGCCGCGCCCGAAAACGCCGGCGTCATTGGCGAGCGCGTGCGCGTGGCGGCGGCAGATTCTGCCGATCGTGCTGCCCGTCAGGATGCTCATGCTGCAATTCGCGAGCGTAAGGCTGACGCGCTCAACGCCCGCTCGCTCGAGGCGGGCGCGGCCCAGGCTGCCGCCGGTGCTGCCGTGCCCACTATCTCGCGCGGACGCGTGACCTTTGTCGATGCCGCCCTGCCGCAGGGCGTGGTGGTGCCCGATGCCAACCTGGCCGTGTTCTCGATCGCCGACCTCAACGCCCGCATGGACGCCAACCGGGCCCGCAGCCGCCGCAAGGTTGACATTACGCAGATCACCTTCCCGTTTAAGCCGGGAGACTACGTGGTGCACGCCACCCACGGCATCGCGCTCTTTAGCGAGATCGCGCGCCAGGAAGTGGGCGGCAAGGAACGCGACTACTTTTTGCTGGAATACGCCGATGGCGACAAGCTCTACGTGCCGCTGGAGCAGGTTGACCGCATTACGCGCTACGTTGGTCCCGACGGCGATAAACCGCGCTTGACCAGGCTCAACACCGCCGACTGGACGCGGGCCACCAACAAGGCGCGCAAGAATGCCAAAAAACTGGCGTTTGACCTGGTCGACCTGTATACGCGCCGCTCGTCGATTACCGGTATCGCCTGTCCGCCCGATACGCCCGAGCAGATCGAGATGGAGGAGAGCTTCCCCTACGACGAGACGCGTGACCAGCTGGAGGCTATCGCCGACATCAAGGCCGACATGGAGGCGCCCAAGCCCATGGACCGCCTGCTGTGCGGCGACGTGGGCTTTGGCAAGACCGAGGTCGCCCTGCGCGCGGCCTTTAAGTGCGTGGACTCCGGCCGCCAGGTCATGGTGCTCTGCCCCACGACCATTCTGGCCCAACAGCACTACGAGACATTCTTTGAGCGCTTTGCCCCGTTTGGCCTGGAGGTTGAGGTGCTCAGCCGCTTCCGCACCCCGGCGCAGCAAAAGCGCGCGCTTAAGGCGTTTGCCGAGGGCAAGATTGATGTGCTCATCGGCACGCATCGCTTGCTTTCTGCCGATGTGAACCCTAAGAACCTGGGCCTGGTGATCATCGACGAGGAGCAGCGCTTTGGTGTGCAGCACAAGGAGCAGCTCAAAAACCTGCGCGAGCAAATCGACGTGCTCACGCTCTCGGCAACGCCTATTCCGCGAACCATGCAGATGGCCACGAGCGGCGTGCGCGACATGAGCCTGATCACC
>JAXKGH010000068.1:0-47228 GCA_036550475.1 Collinsella sp.
CCTCGCGAGCAGCATCGAGCGCTGCAAGCAGATCGGTCTGGGCGTCACCTGCGTATGCGACAATCTCGAATCCAACCATCGAGATTTCTTCTTTGGTTGCCATATTGCGTTCCTTTCACATATGAACCAATGGAGAGCATCGCGCCCGGGCATACGCGCTGCGTTCTGTATGACAGAAACATTAACATTCAAACAAAAAAGAACAGCGCAAAACGTGATTTCGAGCTATGAACGGTCGCTTTTCGCCCGTGAACGGTTTTTAAACCAATCTGAACAATATCGAACACAATTAGCGGCAACCCAAACAGACCTGCGCCCCTAGCGTACATCGCGCACCGTATCGCCCTCGACGAGCACGCCCGGAAACAGCATGTGCTCCACACCGGGCGCAACGCCCTCGGCGCCGGCAATCTTGTCGACCGCCCACATGCCGACGCGCTTGTTGTCAAAGCGCACCGTGGTCAGGCGACGGTCGGGCACGATATCGCCCAGGCTGTCATCAACACCCACCACACTCACGTCCTCGGGCACGCGCTTTCCGCGCGACTCGAGCCCGCGAATGCAGCCGTAGGCCATGGCGTCGTTGGAAGCATAAATGGCCGTACAGGTCGGATCATCCGCCAGGGCCTGACCTGCGGCATATCCGCTCTGCGCCGTCCAATCGCCACGGATAAGTCGCGGTGGCTCAATGCCATGCGCGCGCAATGTCTCGCGCCAGCCTTCCTCGCGCCGCATGCCCGAAAGCGAGCGCTCGGGACACGAGATAAAGTGCACGGTCTTGTGCCCCCGCTCCAGCAAGTACTCGACCACCTGGCGCGAGCAATCGAACTGGTCGTTATCGACCGTTGAACAGAGCGGGTGCTCCAACATCGTAACGAGCACCGTCTGCATGCCGGGCAGCGGCTCAAAAGTGCCAAAGTCTGCCGGCATGCGATTCATGATCACAACCATACCGTCCACTGGCAGTGCGCTCATGCGCGACGATGCGCTCTCGAGGGTATACGGATGCCCGTCTACTTTAGTGAGGGTGATGGCATAGCCGTGCTTATCGGCCGCGGCGGCAAAGCCCTCCATACGGTCGAGATTGCCGGTGCCGGTAATGTTGAACATGGCGACGCCGACGGTCTTAAACTTACCGCGGCGCAGCGATCGACCGGCAAAATTGGGGCGATACCCCAGCTCGCGCATGGCGGCACGCACGCGTTCCTTGGTCTCGGGGCGCACGCTGGGCGAATCGTGCACGGTGCGCGAGACCGTCTGCTCCGAGACGCCCGCGAGACGCGCCACATCCTTAACGGATACCGATTTTTTAACAGCGGCCATAGGTCGATCTTTCTATGTCAACGATGCCATTGATGGCACCTTGCGCAGTCATTTTTACCGCCTTCAAGTATATCCAACGCCTCCCCCACCATACGCTCACCACCCAAAACCTACCGTTCACCGACATTTTTGCTTCCCCAAACGGCTTTTGTCGACCAAATGTTAACGTTGCCATTGTGCAAACACAGAGCCACCGGGCGGCTCAAACGTTTACGCGTAAGGAATCGACGGTTCGCAGGCACAGGAACCACCGGTTCGCTTCTTTTTTTGTGTCACAAAATGGCAACGTCAACATTTTGGCAACCGAAAGTCAAAAGCTACCATCGTTGCTAACCCACCGACTCTTAGGAGCATTGCATGGAGCAACTCATCGCCATCATCGAAAAGGGCCAGCCCTTTTTCAACGCGATCGCCCGCAACAAGTACCTCAAGGCGATCCGCGACGGCTTTATCTCCGTCATCCCCATCATCATCTTCTCGTCCATCTTCTGCCTGGTAGCCTCGGTCCCCAACATCTGGGGTTTCTACTGGCCCGATGACATCAACAACGCCCTGTGGAAGTGCTACAACTACTCCATGGGCATCCTGGCCATCGCCTGCGCCGCCACCACGGCCAAGCACTTCGCCGACGCTCAGAACCGCGATCTGCCCAAGAACAACCAGATCAACTTCATCTCGTGCATGTGCGCGGCCATCATCGGCTTCTTGCTCCTTTCGAGCGACACGATCGCCACGGACGCCGCCAGCGGTTTCAACACCACCTACCTTGGTTCCAAGGGCCTGCTGACCGCTTTCATCGCTGCGTTTGTGACTGGCATCATCTACAAGTTCTTCATTAAGCGCAACATCACCGTCAAGATGCCCGAGCAGGTTCCGCCCAACATCTCGCAGACCTTTAAGGACATCATCCCCTTCTCCGTCTGCATCACCGTCTTTTGGGTTTTTGACATCGTCTTCCGCGCTGCTTTTGGCTTCTGCTTTGCCCAGGGTGTCATCCAGGTGTTCCAGCCCCTGTTCACCGCTGCCGATGGCTACATCGGCCTCGCTGTGATCTACGGCGCCATGAGCCTCTTCTGGTTCGTGGGCGTCCACGGCCCCTCAATCGTCGAGCCCGCCATCGCCGCCGCTCTCGTTGCCAACATGACCGACAACCTGGCTGCGTTCCAGGCCGGCCAGCACGCTTCCGCTGTCCTGACCCAGGGTGCCCAGTACTTCGTCGTCTGCATGGGCGGCACCGGCGCCACGCTCGTCCTGGTCTTTATGTTCTGCTTCCTGGCCAAGTCTCAGGAGATGCGCGCCGTCGGTAAGGCCGCCATCGTCCCCGTCTGCTTCGCTGTCAACGAACCGCTGCTGTTCGCTGCGCCCATCGTGCTCAACCCCGTCTTCTTTGTCCCGTTTGTCTTTGCCCCGATCGCCAACATCTGGATCCTCAAGATCTTTATCGACTTCTTGGGCATGAACGGCTTTATGTACACCCTGCCTTGGACCGTCCCCGGCCCCATCGGCACCATCATGGGCCTGGGCTTCCAGCCGCTCGCCTTTGTGATGCTCGCCCTTATCCTGGTCGTCGACTTCGTTCTGTACTATCCGTTCTTCCGTGCCTATGACGCCCAGAAGTGCGCCGAGGAGGCCGAGATTTCCCAGGAGGAGCTCGCAGCCAAGAACGCCGAGAAGGCCGCTAAGCTCAACGATGCCTTCCAGGGCAAGGCTGACGCCAAGAGCGTTGCCGCCGGCGCTGCTGCCGAGGCCGTGAAGTCCGACGTCGCTCCCGCCGCCACCGAGGCAACGACCGCCAGCGACCTCAACGGCAAGCGCGTGCTCGTGCTCTGCCAGGGCGGCGGAACCTCGGGCCTGCTCGCCAACGCGCTGGCCAAGGCCGCCAAGGAGCGCGGCATCAATCTTGAGACCGCTGCCGAGGCCTATGGCAACCACGTGGACATGCTCCCCGACTTCGATCTGGTCGTCCTGGCCCCGCAGGCCGCCAGTTACCTGGCCGACCTGCAGAAGGACTGCGAGCGCGTGGGCAACAAGTGCGTCGCCTGCCGCGGTAAGCAGTACATCGAGCTTTCCCAAAACGGCGATAAGTCTCTCGCCTTCGTAAGCGAGCAACTCTCGAAGTAAGTAACGCTCAGGGCCAGCCGACCATCCAAGACCGGCTGGCCCTTCGATTTAGACGATTGGATCATCATGTCCGTTAACCCTGCTAGCGTCACCAACCCGCCTGCGCAGTTTCCCGAGGACTTTGTCTTTGGCGGCGCTACCGCTGCCTACCAGGTAGAGGGCGAGACCCGCACCCATGGTAAAGGCAAAGTCGCCTGGGACGACTTCCTGGAGGCCCAGGGGCGCTTCTCCCCCGATCCCGCTTCGGACTTCTACAACCAGTACCCCGTCGATTTGGAGCTGTGCGAGGAGTTCGGCATCAACGGCATTCGCCTCTCTATCGCCTGGAGCCGCATCTTCCCCAACGGTACCGGTGAGATTAACCCCGAGGGCGTGCATTTCTATCACGACCTCTTCGCCGAGTGCCATAAGCACCACGTTGAGCCGTTTGTCACGCTGCATCACTTTGACACGCCGCTGTCCCTCTTTGAGAAGGGCGACTTCCTCAACCGCGAGACCATCGACGCCTTTGTGGACTTTGCTACCTTCTGCTTTAAGGAGTACGCCGACCAGGTGACCTACTGGTTCACCTTTAACGAGATCTGGGCCGACGCCTCCAACACCTACATCGAGGGCACCTTCCCCGGTGGCGTCAAGGCGCATCTGGCCGAGGCCTTCCAGTGCGAGCACAACATGATGCTCGCCCACGCCAAGGCCGTGCTGGCCTTCCACAACGGCGGCTTTAAGGGCAAGATCGGCGTCATTCAGTCGCTGGAGTTTAAGTATCCGCTCAACGAGAACGACCCCGCCGACATCAAGGCCGCCAACAACGAGCACGTGCTGCAAAACCAGTTCTTGCTCGACGCCACCTTCCGCGGCGACTATGCGCCCGACACCCTCGAGTGCGCCAACCGCCTGGCTGCCGTCTCGGGCGGCACCATCGAGATCCTAGACGAGGATCTGGAAATCATGCGCGAGGCCGCGCTCTACAACGACTACCTGGGCGTTAACAACTACCAGTGCCGTTTCTTGAAGGCTTACGATGGCGAGAACGACCTGCACCACAACGGTACGGGCGAGAAGGGCACCGGCCGCTGGCGCGTCAAGGGCATTGGCGAGCACGTGAACAAGCCTGGCATCCCCACCACCGACTGGGACTGGATCATCTATCCCGAGGGTCTGTTCGATCTGCTCGTCTACATTAAGCAGCGCTACCCCAACTACAAGCAGATCTTCATCACCGAGAACGGCATGGGCTACAAGGACCCCTACAAGGACGGTTTTGTGGACGACCAGCCGCGCATCGACTACATCGAGCAGCACCTGCGCTGGTTGCTCAAGGCCATGGAGGTGGGCGTCAACGTGGGCGGCTACTTCCTGTGGAGCCTGCAGGATCAGTTCTCCTGGACCAATGGCTACAACAAGCGTTACGGCTTCTTCTACGTTGACTTTGAAACCCAGAAGCGCACACCCAAGGCAAGCGCATACTGGTATAAGCACGTGGCGCAGACCCGTCGTCTGGACTAGTGACTGGCGGGGTTGCCCGCTCACATAACCTGTCCCCATTTCTCAGCCGGGGGCGGCACGTCACACGGCGCGCCGCCCCCGGCCTTTTTGGGCGGTTCGGGGTCTGTTTGTCTCAATCTGTAACATCTAGCCGAGTTTTTGGGTCCTAGCTGTTGCAGATTGAGACGAACAGGATTGCTCTTTCCGAAGAATCTAAATCTGTAACACGTAGCCCGCTTTTGACCGTCTACCTGTTACAAATCGAGACAAACGGAGTAGGACCTAACCCCGTATGTCCCTAACAGTCGAGCGTTCGACCAGCGTGCTCGGCACATGAATCGCCTCGATAGACGAGCTCTCTCCAATCGCCGCCTCAAACGCAAGCTTACCGACACCGCGCAAATCAAATCGCAGCGTCGTCAGCCGATTGTGAGGAACAAGTCCCTCGAGTGCGTCGTCGATACCAACCACGCTCACGTCGTCGGGCACGGACAGGCCCGCGTTCTCGAGCGCGGCGATAACGCCCAGCGCCATCTGGTCATTTGCCGCAAGCACGGCAGTCGGCGCCTGCGACCCGCCGGCAAGCACCTCGGCCGCAATCCGCTCGCCCATGGCGTACCCACTGTCCGCACTCCAATCGCCGCGCAGCATCGGAGCGGCATCGACATGAGCACGACCCAGCGTATCGCGCCAACCGGCCTCACGAAAACGCGAGGAAATCGAGTTTTCCGGACCCGCCACAAACCGCATATTCGAGTGACCATGTTCCAGCAGATAATTGGTCAACAGCTCGCACGAACCATACTGGTCGGAGTCGATCGTCGTGCAGCGCGGATGCGCATACATGGACAGGATGACCGTTCGCACTCCCGGCTGGGGAACAAACTCCTCAAAATCGGGAGCCATGCGGTTCATGTTGAGAATCATGCCGTCGACGGGTCGCTCGACCATGCGGCGCGAGGCATCGGCAAGTGCATAGGGCTTGTCGCCGCCCATCTCGATCATAGTGACGGCAAAATCGTGCTCGCGCGCCGCTTGCATGATACCCTCGAGCGTCGCCAGGTTACCGACACGTGTGATGTTGTACATGCACAGGCCAATAGAACGATACGACCCGCCGCGCAACGCCGCTCCAGCAAAATTGGGACGAAAGCCCAGCTCTTCCATGGCGGCCAGCACACGCTTGCGCGTCTTTTCCGTCACGTTGGGCATACCGTTGACCACGCGAGACACAGTCTGGCGGCTCACGCCAGCGAGCGCCGCAACCTCTGCCGCGCTCGCCGAACGACCATTCCTTGTCTGCTGATCCATGCCTTCCACGCTAACCTGCTTCCCAACTATTCCCCGCGCCCATGGCGCATCGTACATACATTGATAACGTGCTCATGATACCCGAGCCATATACCACAACATGAAAACTTCTGTCAATCAAAACCGCTTACCGAACAAATACAACCGTTCGCGGCTGTTTGAAGTTGTTTTGTTTCTATACATCCCAGCCGGATGTTAACGTGCTCATTGTCAAATGTTCACGTGCTCATTTTGGTTCTAATCATTTTAAGATAGTGTTTATCGGGCTTTTTCACCGCTGAACGCTAACCAGGGAGCCTCCTGAGCACAAACGCACAATATCGAACAGCGAGACAAGAGGGTGTATGCATATGTCTTTGCTAAACCGCGTACAGCAGCTGCCGAAGGGCTTTGTTTGGGGCGCCGCAACCGCCGCGTACCAAACGGAAGGTTCCACGAAGGTGGCAGGCAAGGGTAAGACCATGTGGGACGATTACCTTGTCGCCCAGGGTCGCTTTTTGCCCGACCCGGCCAGTGATTTCTACAACCGCTACGAGGAGGATATCCGCCTTTCTGCCGAGCATGGACTCAACGCCATTCGTGTGTCCATCGCCTGGACCCGCATCTTCCCCAACGGCGACGATGCCGAACCCCTCGCCGAGGGCGTTAAGCACTACCACGAGCTGTTCGCCTGCTGCAAAAAGTATGGCGTCGAGCCCTATGTGTCCCTGCATCACTTTGACTCCCCCGCCGCCCTGTTCAACCAGGGCGACTGGCTCAACCGCAAGACCGTCGACGCCTATGTGCGCTATGCCGAGTTCTGCTTCCGCGAGTTCCGCGAGGTCAAGAATTGGTTCACCATCAACGAGCTCATCAGCCTCTCGCACTCCCAATACATCCAAGGCAACTTCCCGCCCAACCATCACTTTGATGTGACGAGCGGCATCCAGAGCCAGCACAACGAGCTCGTTGCCCACGCCCGCGCCGTCAACCTGTATAAGGATCTTGACGAGACCGAGCACCTGGGCGGACGCATTGGCATGGTCAACGTCCTGACGCCGGCATATCCTGCCACCGACTCGCCCGCCGACCAGCACGCCGCCGACCTGTACAACGCCTTCTACACTGACTTCATCATGGACGGCGCCTTCCTGGGTCACTACTCCGCGCGCACCCTCTCACTCATCAACGAGATTCTGCGTGCCAACAACGCCACACTTACGGTTGAGGACAGCGACATGGAGGAGCTTGCCAAGGCGGCGCCCCGCAACGATATGTTCGGCCTCAACTACTATCAGTCGGCGTTTATCGCCGCCTACGATGGCGAGTCAACCAACAGCTTTAACGGCACCGGAGACAAGGGCACCTCGTGCTTTAAGTTTAAGGGCGTCGGGCAGCAGGTCGATATGCCGGGTATCCCCACCACCGACTGGGATTGGCTCATCTACCCGCAAGGCCTCTACGACACGCTCAAGCACATCAGCGCCACCTATCCCAACCTCCCCGTCATCTATATCACCGAAAACGGCCTGGGCCACAAGGACCCCGAGCCCGACGCAAACGGCATCGTCGCCGATCCCGAGCGCATCGACTTTGTCGACCAGCACATGGAGAAGGTGCTCCAGGCGCGCGCCGAGGGCGTCGACGTCCAGGGCTACTTTATCTGGAGCCTGCAGGACCAGTTCTCGTGGGCCAATGGCTATAACAAGCGCTACGGCCTGTTCTACATCGACTTCGACACGCAAAAACGCTACATCAAGCAGTCGGCACTCTGGTACAAGGAGCTCGCCGACACTATGGCGGACGCGCAGTAGCGCATCGCCTCGCTTTCCCCCGAGAAGGGAGCGGCCCTATGCGATACAAACCCAGCCGCTCCCCTCTCTCCCCCTGGGACCGACCCCGCCTGCACCCGGGCTTTTAGCAAGCGGGAGACCATATAGGTTTTCAACGTCCATGCCATTAAGATTTCATGCAAAGAGGAGCGTGAACTATGGAATCGATCGTTAAGTTCTTGGAGAAAGGTCAGCCGTACTTCGACAAGGTCTCTAAGAACATCTACCTTCAGGCCATTAAAGACGGCTTTTTGGCAGCAATGCCCATCATCCTGTCTTCTTCTGTCTTCCTGCTTATTTCGACCCTGCCGGGCGTTGTCGCCACGGTCGGCGGCTTTACGCTGCCCGACTGGTGGAACGTCGACGTCGTGAACTTCTGCAACAAGGTTTACAACTTCACGATGGGCGTCGTGGGCATCATGGTCGCCGGCACCACCGCAAGCGCGCTGACCGGCTCCAAGAACCGCCGCATGCCTGCCGGCAAGGCCATCAACGCCACGAGCACCATGGTCGCCGCCATGTGCGCTATGCTCATCTTGGCCGTTACCCAGACGAGTGCCAAGATCGACGGCGCCGATGTCTCGGTGTTCTTTACCGACAACATGGGCACCAAGGGCCTGCTGAGCTCCTTTGTCGCCGCATTTGCCACGGTCAACATCTATGCCTTCTGCATTAAGCGAGACATCACCATCAAGCTGCCCAAAGAAGTCCCCGGCGCCATCGCCCAGAACTTCCGCGACATCTTCGCCTTCAGCTTCTCCATCCTGTTTGTCGCCGTCATCGACGTTATCTGCCGCACCTGCTTGGCCGTCCCGTTTGCCAACGTCATCTCCACGCTGGTGAGCCCGCTGTTCGCCGCTGCCGATTCCTACGCCGGCCTCGCCCTCATCTGGTTCATGATCCCGCTGTTCTGGTTCATGGGCATCCACGGCCCCTCGGTCGTTAAGCCTGCCCTCAACGCCGCGCTGTTTGGCAACATCACCACCAACCTCGCCACGCTGCAGGCCGGCGGTCACCCCGCCCTCGCCCTGACCGAGAACTTCGGTAACTACATCGGCGAACTCGGCGGCACCGGCGCCACGTTCATTGTCCCGATCATCTTCCTGCTCTTTATGCGCTCCAAGCAGCTCAAGGCCGTCGGCAAAGCCTCTGTCGTACCCGTGATGTTCGCCGTCAACGAGCCGCTGCTGTTCGCCGCGCCCATCATCCTCAACCCGTACTTCCTGATCCCGTTCCTGTTTGCCCCCGTGGCCAACGTCCTCATTGGTAAGTTCTTCATCGACTTTTTGGGCATGAACGGTTTTATCTATGCCATGCCGTGGGCACTCCCCGGACCGATCGGCACCTTCATCGACACCAACTTCCAGCCGATCTCTCTGGTCCTGGTTGTCGTCCTGCTGGTCGTTGACTTCTTGATCTACTACCCGTTCTGCAAGGCCTACGACAACGTCCTGTGCAAGCAGGAGGCCGAGACCCTGGCCGAAGAAGAGGCCGAGGAGACCAAGGCCGTCAAGACCGCTGCCGCCCCCGCCGTTGAGGCTCCTATTGTCGAGACCGCTTCTGCCACCGAGGCCTCCGCAGCTCCGTCCGCCCTTAAGGGCAAGGATCTGAGGGTTCTGGTTCTGTGCGCTGGCGCCGGCACCTCTGCACTGCTCGCCAACGCGCTTAAGGAAGGCGCCGACGAGCTGGGCATCGACATTACCGCCAACGCCGGTGCCTACGGCAGCCACTACGCCATCATGGACCAGTACAACGTCATCGTCCTGGCTCCGCAGGTTCGCACCTATTACAACGAGATGAAGGCCGACACCGACCGCCTGGGCATCACGCTGCTGTCGCCCAAGGGCAAACAGTACATCGACCTCACTAAGGATCCCAAGGGTGCCGTCGCCTGGATCGAGGAAAACCTCGAGGCATAAGACGCTGACACCACCTGCCGCTCGCAGACAATAAATGGCCCGTGCATCGATGTGTGATGCGCGGGCCATTTTGTTTAGACCGCACCCGTCCTCCTGTTCATCTCAATCTGTAACATCTAGCCGAGTTTTTCGGTCCAAGCTGTTACAGATTTAGACGAACGGGCGGCCCGGGCCGAACAATCTCGATTTGTAACATGTAGACCACTTTTGACCGTCTAGTTGTTACAGATCGAGACAAACGGAATAAGCTGGACCGAATTGTCTAAATCTGTAACATCTAGCTGAGATTTTCGGCCCTACCTATTACAGATTTAGACGAACAGGCCGAGCACGTCTACGCCCGCAGGTCCTTCACGCTGGAACGCTCGACCAGCACGCCCGACACAAGCGTACGGCTTCTGGAGCTCGGGGCTTCCAGACCTGCGACGACCTCGTTAAGCGCACGGATGCCCAGCTCGCGGTGGCGAAACTTCACTGACGTCAGAATCGAGTTGGGAATCGTCTTGTAGAGTTCGTCGTCAAAGCCGATCACGGACACGTCGTCGGGCACCCTGAGCCCTCTGTCACGCAGAGCCATCATCACGCCGTTTGCCATGCAGTCGTTAGCAGCGAGGACTGCCGTGCAGTCGGGTTTATCGGCAAGCACAAGGCCCGCGGCATAGCCGCTATCTGCATTCCAATCACCCCGCAGCGGCTCAGGCGGCTCAATGCCACACGCCTCGAGTGCCGCTCGCCAACCTTTCATGCGGCTCTGGCTCGACAGTGACTCTTTTTTACCAGAAACGAAGTACACGTTCTTGTGCCCGCGATTTAAGAAGTACTCGCACGCCATGCGCGCGCCGCCCTCTTGGTCGTCACTGACGGTGGAGCAGGTAGGATGTTCCATCGGTGTGATAATCACCGTCTTGAGGTCTTTCGGTGCCTCAAAAGTATCAAAGTCATCGACCATCTGACGCAGGTTGAAGATCATGCCATCAACAGGCAGCTGCGACATCCTACGCGCCGCTTCGGCAAGGGTCATCTTCTCCCCCGCCCGCTTTTTGATCATCGTGAGCGCAAAGCCGCGTTCTTCGGCGGCATCTGCGATACCGTCAATCATGTCCACGGCACCGCCCGACAAGTGGAACAGCACCACGCCGATGCACCCGTAACGGCCCAACTTGAGCGAACGCGCGGCAAAGTTGGTTCGAAACCCGAGCGCCTCCATTGCGGAATGAACCTTATCGCGTGTCGACTCTCGCACGCTATCGGGCTCGTTGATCACACGCGAAACCGTCTTGAGAGAAACACCCGCAGCAATCGCCACATCGTTCATTGAGACATTTTTCTTGTCCATCGTTGCCACTACTTCTCCAGTCGGTTTTGCATCGCTTGTTTTTTGCGTTCTAGCATACACTACCTGCTCGACTGACAAATCAACCGTTTACCGGACAATATCGACCGCTCACCCGTATATCCTTGTTGCTCTTCCAACAATGTCTTACGTTGTCATTAACGAAATGACAACGTTGTCATTTCGCAATGCCTTCCTTAAGCAGGAAGGTTTCCGGGCAGTCCTGACCATCCATCGACGACCAGTTCCATCCACATGCATCGCGCATCAAGTAGCAAAGGAGCTCTATGGACGCCATCGTAAAGATGCTCGAAAAGCATCAACCGTTCTTTGAGAAGATCTCGAGGAACGTCTACCTCCAGGCCATTAAGGACGGATTCCTTGGGTGCATGCCCATCGTCCTCACCTCTTCGATCTTTCTGTTGATCGCCACCCTTCCTGGCGTAGTTGGCATCACGCTGCCCCAGCCGCTCATCGACTGGTGCAACAAGCTGTACAACTTCACCATGGGCGTCATGGGCATCATGGTTGCCGGCACCACTGCCAAGAACTTCACGGCGTCCATGAACCGTCGCATGCCCGCCGGCAAGGTGCTCAACGACGGCTCCACCATGGTTGCCGCCCAGTGCAGCATGCTGCTGCTCGCTGTTACGCAGTTCACCACCAAGTTCAACGGCTCCGAGCTTTCGGTCTTCGATTGCACCAGCATGGGCACGCGTGGTCTGTTCTCGGCCTATATCGCCGCGTTCATTACCGTGTGGGTCTACAAATTCTGCGTCTCGCGCGATCTGACCATTAAGCTGCCCAAGGAGGTCCCGGGCGCCATCGCTCAGAACTTCCGCGACATCATCCCCTTTGGCGGCGCCGTCATCATCTGCGGCATCATCGATGTCGTCGTGCGCAACCTCATGGGTGTTCCGTTCTCCGAGCTGCTCATCAAGCTGCTCTCCCCGCTCTTTACCGCTGCAGAAACCTATCCTGGCCTTATCCTTATCCAGGCAGCCACCGCGTTCTTCTGGTTCATCGGCGTCCACGGTCCCTCGATCGTCCAGCCGGGCATCGACCCCATCCGTCTTGCCAACCAGGCCGAGAACCTGCAGGTTCTGCTGGCCGGTGGTCACCCCGCCCACTCCCTCACCTTTAACATGTCGCTCGTAGGTGAGTTCGGCGGCACCGGCGCCACGTTCATCGTGCCGCTTCTGCTGATTCTCTTTATGAAGTCCAAGCAGCTCAAAGCCGTCGGTAAGGCCTCGATTGTTCCTGTTGCCTTCGCCGTCAACGAACCGCTGCTCTTTGGCGCGCCGATGATCCTTAACCCCTACATGCTCATCCCCTTTGTTGCCGCCGGCTGCGTCAACGTGAGTGTTGCCAAATTCTTTATCGATAACGTGGGCATGAACGGCTTCTCCTTCGTGGTGCCTTGGGCTACCCCTGCCCCCATCGGCATCTTCATCACCACAAACTTCCAGCTTATCGCCCTGGTGTTTGTCGCGATTATCATCTTGCTGGACGCCATCATCTACCTGCCGTTCTTGAAGGCATACGATAAGCTGCTCTGCGACCAGGAGGCCGAGCGCGCCGCCGAGCTGGGTCTCGAGTCCGATGGTGCTGCCACCATCGCCGCCAACGCCCCTGCGCCCGCTGTTGAGCAGGCTACCGCTTCCGTCGAGCCGACCGCCGCTGCCGCCGACAGCGAGCCTGTCGCCGATCAGCCCGAGCCCGCAGCCAACGCATCCGCTAAGAAGGATGTCGACGGTCTGAAAGTCCTCGTCCTGTGCGCCGGCGCCGGCACCTCTGCCATGCTTGCCAACGCCATCAAGGAAGGTGCTGCGCAGACCGGAGAGAACATCGCTTCCTCCGCAGGCGCCTATGGCCAGCACACTGCCATCATGGATCAGTACGACGTCATCGTGCTCGCCCCGCAGGTTCGTAGCTACTACAACGACATGAAGGCCGACACCGATCGTCTGGGCATTAAGCTGCTCGCTCCCCGCGGTAAGGAATATATCGACCTTACCCGCGACCCCGCTGGCGCCATCAAGTGGCTCCGCGAGAACCTCGACTAGTTCCTCCCTCTGTTGGTGCCCGGATCCCCAGTTCGGGCACCTCTCCCTATTCGTATCCCACAGAAAGGATGACTCATGACCAACCCCATGCAGTTCCCCGACGGCTTTGTGTTTGGCGGCGCCACCGCTGCTTACCAGGTTGAGGGCGAGACCCGTACGCACGGCAAGGGCAAAGTGCCCTGGGACGATTTCCTGGCTGCTCAGGGTCGCTTCTCCCCCGACCCCGCAAGCGATTTCTACAACAAGTACCCGGTCGATATCGACCTGTGCCAGCGCTTCGGCATCAACGGTATCCGTGTCTCCATCGCTTGGAGCCGCATCTTCCCCAATGGCACCGGCGAGATTAACCCCGAGGGCGTCGCTTTCTATCACGAGCTTTTCGCCACCTGCAACAAAGCTGGCGTTATCCCCTATGTCACGCTCGATCACTTCGATACGCCCGAGGCCTTTTACCAGAACGGCGGCGAGGGTTTCCTAACGCGCACGACGATCGACGCCTTTGTCGAGTATGCCAAGTTCTGCTTTGCCGAGTTCACCGAGGTCAAGCACTGGTTTACCTTTAACGAGATTCCCGCGACCGCCGAGGGCAGCTTTATCGTCGGCAACTGGCCGCACGGCGAGAAGTATCGCCTGGACAAGGCTTTCCAGCTCATGCACAACATGATGGTGGCCCACGCCAAGGCCGTCGTCGCCTTCCATGAGGGCGGCTTTGAGGGCGAGATAGGCATTGTCCAGAACCTAGAGCCCAAGTATCCCCTCGATCCCAACAGCGCTGCCGACTGCGAGGCCGCCCGCATGGCCGACGTCATCAACAACCGCTGGGTACTCGACGCCACCTTCCGTGGCCACTATGCAGCCGACACCATGGAGGCTGCGACCAAGCTTGCCCATATCGCCGGCGGCGAGCTCGACGTTCGTGACGAGGACATCGCCGCGCTGACCGCCGCGCTCCCCTACAACGATTGCCTGGGCGTCAACACCTACAAGTGCCAGTTCCTGCGCGCCGCCGAGGGCGAAAACGACATCAACCACAATGGCACTGGCGACAAGGGCTCCTCGCGCTGGTTCCTCAAGGGCGTGGGCGAGTCATGCGTGCGCGAAGGCGTACCCACCACCGATTGGGACTGGATCATCTATCCCGAGGGCCTGTACGACCTGCTGCTGCGCATTAAGAACGATTACCCCAACTACAAGAAGATCTATATCACCGAGAACGGCATGGGCTATAAGGACGACTTTGAGGACGGCTTTATCGACGACGCCCCTCGCATCGACTACATGCGTCAGCATCTCGCATGGATTCTCAAGGCAATCGACGGCGGCGTGAACGTCGACGGCTACTTTGTGTGGTCGCTGCAGGACCAGTTCTCCTGGACCAACGGCTATAACAAGCGCTATGGCCTGTTCTACATCGACTTTGAGACCCAGAAGCGCTATCCCAAGGCGAGCGCGTACTGGTACAAGAACGTCTCGGAGACCGGCCTGCTTATGGCCTAACTTTTGCCGCATACCCCCTGTCGGCCGCATGCGAATCCCTCCACGGGTTCGCATGCGGCCTTTTTGCTCGGCTTGAACGAATCTTTTGTCTCAATCTGTAACATCTAGCAGGGATTTTCAATCCTAACTGTTATAGATTTAGACGAACGGGCGACCAGGGCTGAAAGATCTCAATCTGTAACACGTAGCCCACTTTTAACCGTCTAACTGTTACAGATCAAGACAATAAGATAGTCAAATCCGAACTTTCCAAGCAGTTATGAACCATGGTTTCCAGTTTTCGGTATCACGAACATACTTTCGGTATCATTTAATGGTATTATGATATCGAAAGTATGTTCGTGATACCGAAAGGAGCCGCATGCGCCAGTTCGATTACACCACAGTCCCAGCGGAACTCGAAGCAACTCCAATCACCAACCTCCTCCTCTCGATACGCGAGCATAAAGGCCGTCAGCTTGCTCTGAGTCAAGTCAAACCCGAGCTTCTATCGTCCCTAATGGAGGAGGCTAAGATCCAAAGCACCCGATCCTCCAACGGACTTGAAGGAATTGTTACCACCCAAAAAAGACTCAAAGCGATCATGGCGTATTCCGCCAAGCCAAGCTCCCGCGCAGAGGAAGAAATCGCTGGATACCGAGATGTGCTGTCGCTTATTCACGAGCAACACGATTCCATTCCCGTAACGCCATCGGTCATTCTGCAGTTGCATCGTGACCTCATGGCGCACACGGCAATCTCGTATGGAGGCCATTGGAAAGATGGCGATAACGAAATCGTCTCCATTGACGATCAAGGTAATCGATTTGTGCGCTTTAGGCCCCCTTCGGCTCTAGCAACCCCGGGACTTATTAAAGAAGCCTGCCAGTCCCTCAACGATGCTTTATCTCGCCAAGTTTGCGATCCCCTCCTTATATCGCTCCGCTTTATCTTCGATTTTGTTAGCATTCATCCCTTCAACGATGGCAATGGCAGGATGAGTCGGCTCCTTACAACGCTGCTGCTCGAAAAGACTGGATACGACGTTGCGCGTTACATCAGCATCGAGCGACTTATTGAAGACAACAAAGCGCTTTACTACAACGCCCTCGCTGCAAGCTCCACTGGATGGAATGAAAATCAAAACACCGAAGTACCCTTTATCCGTTTCATGCTCGGAACAACCCTGGCCGCCTACCGACAGCTCGAGCAGCGTACCTTAATTGAATCAAGCACTCGTCCCATGTCGAAGCAAGCGCGCATCGCTGTTCTATTTCAACAGAGACCCGGCGTCATTAAGAAATCCGACATCCGGTCCAACTGCCCCGATATCAGCGAGGTAACCGTTAAACGAACCCTCGGTCAGCTTGTTAGTTGCAGCGCAATCGAAAAAACAGGAGCGGGTCGTTCGACGGGCTACATACTCAAAGACGCCCATGCTCTAGAACTATTCTTACAAGCCACAATACCCGATGGCGAGGCCGCAATAACAAAAGAGGCTCCAAAGGATAAACTCCTTGAACGTGTAAACCACGCCGAGGATGAAAGCAGAGAAGGGCTCTATGAAGACTACGATTCATTCTCAAGGGACATAAAGACGAGATACGGAGTCTAGTCATATCTCAGAATAGCCTCATCCTTGTTGCCCAAAGTTATTTGCGCGTCATTGTGAAGCGGTAACCCCGCGCTGGCAAGGGCAAAAGTCCTCCTGCTGCGCTAGCTAGCAAATGACCTGCGCGTGCTCCTCGATGGCGACACGGTCCTTGGCGGAGATGCTCGGCTCACATACCACGGCGTCCAGGCTGTCCAGGCGGCAGAAAGTGTAGAAGTCGCGCCTGCCCATCCTGCTGGAGTCGGCAATCAGATAGCGCGCATCGGCCTTGCTAAAGGCGAGCTGCTGGATGCGGCCCTCGTCCATGTTGGACGTGGACACGTCGCCGTCCAGAATGCCGTTGGCACCGATAAACGCCGTGTCAATCCCTAGTGCGCGCAGGGCATCCTCGGCCATGGGGCCCACAAAGGCGGCGGTGCGGCGACGGTACATGCCGCCCACCAGGCACAGCTCGCAATCCTCGCGCGCCTCGAGCAGGCTAAAGGCCGAAAGCGAATTGGTCACATAGATAGAAGGCAGTTTGTCGGTGACTCGGAGAGCGCCAATGCGATCTCACGACGGTTGCGCTCATTGTCTCAATTAGATACCCAACGAAATACGGCCCCGCAGCTCAATAAGCTGCGGGGCCGTACCATATACCGACGAATCAACGACGAAGTGCATCCACTATTTGGCCAGCTCCTGAACGATCCAGTCAATTGCACCTTCGGGATCGTTGGTAAGGTCGATATACTCCTTGCCCCTTGTGGTGAGCAGTTTAATTCCAAGGCGATCAGTATCGGCCTTCATAGCGTCATAGTACATGCGTGCCTGGGGCGCCAGAACAATCACGTTGTACTGATCCATCGTCTCATAGTGGCTTCCGTACGCACCGGACTGAGAAACCAAATCGATACCCTTAGCAGCGGCACCTTCGCGAAGAGCATTTGCCAAGAGAGTCGAAGTGCCGGCACCCTGGCAAAGCACAAGCACGCGGATCTGCTCCGCCTTGTCCTTTACCGCCTCGAGAGCTTTTGCGACATTTTCCTGTGCGGCAATAGCATCTGCATCCGAGTTTCCTGCAGTCTCCTTTGCAGACTCTTCCAAACAAAGCTGATGGTCATACGCCTTGCAGAACGGATAGTAAATCACAAAGTCAACGACCAACAACACTGCCATCAATACGAGAGAACGCAGATCGAGACCCGTGGTGAGGAACGCACCAATTGGGCCGGGAAGCGCCCACGGCATGGTATACATGGGGGCGTTCATTCCAATGACGTCAATGAAAAATTTACCGATAATGGCGTTGACCATAGGAGCCACTAGGAAGGGCACGAACATATAGGGATTGAGAACAATCGGCATACCGAAGATAACGGGCTCGTTAACTCCAAAAATCACCGGGATAATCGATGCCTTGCCCATGGCTTTAAGCTGCTTGGAGCGCATAAACATGATCAGGATAATAGGAACGATGAACGTGCAGCCAGAACCGCCCAGACCGCCGATGAAGCTTGTAAAGTCCTGCGTGAGAGCAATTGACGGGTGTCCACCTGCTTGGAAAACCTCAAGATTGGTAACGGTATTGCCGTAGAGCGCAGCATTGATCGGACTCATGACAACCGAAGCACCGTGGATACCCATAAATTGGAAAAGCGCGACCGCGCCTTCGATAAGCGCCATGCCAGGATAGGTGTCGACCGCGGAGAACAGCGGCGAGATGAGAGCGGATACCAAATTGGCGAACGGCACAGCAAGCAGCTTGCGGCTCGCAAGATCGATAAAAGCGCACGCAAGGATCGAAAACCCAAATGCAAAGATATCGCGAAAACTCTGCGCAATAGAGCCAGGGACCTCTTTGGGAAGCTTGATCGTCACATTATGGCTAATGCACATCTTATAGATATTAACGGTCAAGAATGCGGCTACGAACGCAGCGAGAAAACCCTTGGTTCCCATATAGCCGGTTTCAAAAACAGATGTATCTGCTCCGCCAATCGAGACAACATCGTTCGTCACCGATAGCAAGAGCATGCCGCACATGGCACAAACCATGCACGAGGTGGGGTTGAGAGATTTACCCGAAGGCATGCGACGGTTCATCGACATGGCAAGTGAGCTCGCCGTGGTGCCGGCCACCATAATGCCAAGAAGTCCCATGGTATATGCATAGATTTTATTGAAGAAATCCAGCACCTCAGACGGAAGCGTGATGCCTACATAGGCAGGGAGCGTCGAAAGAAGAAGGAACAGGCTCGAGAACAGCACAATTGGCATATTCGAGAGAAAGCCATCCTTAATCGCCACCAGATAAATGTTCCTCGAGATTTTGTCGAAGAGGGGCTGGTGTTTTTCAAGGAATTTGACGATAGCGTCCATAACACATCCTTTCATGATTCCCGGGCACACAACGATTTATCCGGACTCAACCGTCGTCGTCCCCGTTTGTATCCACTTATGTAAGTGAATACGTTCTTGTGCGAAATGTAATATCATTTGCGCGATTTATCATAACCAATTCTTTTTCCGCTTTGTCGATATGTCAAGAATTCAAATACTTATTCGGTGAACGATAGTTGATTAATTTAAGGTTTTCCCAGCTAGTGGCTATTTTTTCCGAGCAGTACAATAAGTTTGCAACCGTTCACCGATTGGATATAACATATTGAATATATTGTTGTAACAATATTAGAGACAATGTCACAAGCCTGTCGTTCTAGTCAAAGGAAGTAACAATGCCCAAACGATTACTGAACATGTCCGCATCCGATTTTGCCGCCACGTCACCCATGGATCTAAAACAGGCAATTCTGGCTTCCGAGGGACGTACCATCATGGCGGAAAACGTACCCTCTTCCCAATTTCTCGGCGGCGTTACTAATGCAGAAATCGAACGTGCCGCAGGTGCCGACCTGCTTCTGTTTAACGCGCTCGATGTGTTCGATCCAGTTATTGCCGGTATTCCAGATGATCTCAATGAAAACCCGGTCACTTGGGTGAAGCGAGCATGCGGAAGGCCCATTGGCGTCAATCTGGAGCCAGTTGATAACGAGGCAGAGATGTCTGAATCCCGAACGGAAATCCCCATGGGTCGTCGCGTCTCTCCCAAGACCTTAGAAAAGGCTAACGAACTCGGATTTGATTTTATCTGCCTGACGGGCAACCCTGGAACCGGCGTCTCCAACGATGCAATCGCCCATTCGATTAAACTCTCCAAAGAGCATTTCAATGGCCTGGTCATAGCCGGAAAAATGCATGGAGCGGGCGTTGCAGAACCTGTCATGACGCTCGAAATTGCGCGCAAGTTTGTTGACCTCGGCGTCGATATCCTTCTCGTGCCAGCCCCCTACACCGTCCCTTGCTTCCAAGAAGCAGACCTGCGCGCCATCGTAGACTTTGTACGATCCCACAACGTAGGCAAGTCAATTGAAGAGAAGGTTCTCGTCATGGCGGCAAACGGGACGAGTCAAGACTCCTGCGACAGCGAGACCATTAAGAAAATAGGCCTTGCAGCAAAAGCAGCCGGCGCTGACCTCCAACATATCGGGGACTCCATGAACGGTATTTGCCTGCCCCAGAATATCTTCACGCTCGGACAAGCCCTTCGTGGATACAGGCATCAGATCGTCATGCTGAGCCGCTCTGTGATACGTTAAGGTTACCTTGCCCACGTTACATCCCGACTGAGGCAACCATCAGGTATAACCAACATGCAAACTGAGGCTCTAATGCTCGATACACACGAAAAACGGCCACTCTATTTACAGCTCACCGACGCGCTGCTCAAGCAGATCGTCGATGAATATGAAGCAGACGATAAACTTCCAACAGAAATGGAACTCTGCGACGAATACGCCGTAAGCAGAACAACCGTCCGACTTGCCATGAGTGAGCTGGAGCGTCGTGGAAGTATCTATCGAATCCAAGGTAAGGGATCGTTTGTTGCACCGAAACGCGTTAGCGAGCTCAATTCACTTTTAGACTTTGACTTTGCAAGCCATTGCGATGGCGTTGATCCGGATGCCATCACCAAACATTTCGGCGGCCTCACATCAGGTCGTCCAATTTCCGTAATGATGCTCCAACAATTTGGATGTCAAAGTCGCGATGAAATTCAGCGTCTTGAATTGACCTACGAACTTGAAGGCAGCTTCATAGGCGCTGATACGTTCTTCATTTCAAAGTCGCGCGTTCCGAATAACCAGTTAGATTTTCAGGCATTTAGCAGAATCATGGACGACTTGTCCAAGTCTATCCAATCTGTTAGGGAAAGCTATAGAGCACGTCTGCTTAGCGATTCCGAAGCCAGTAATTATGGTGTTGCAAAACTTCCGGTCATCGAACTGACTCATTATGCTTACGACTCCGGAGGCAAACTAATCTCAATTGTCTGCCGCACCGTCTTAACTGGGCGAATCCCTTATCAAAACTTTATTTTCAAGTCCTAATGTTCTTTTTCTTTTGTCTCGATCTGTAACACGTAGCCGAGTTTTTAAGTCCTAACCGTTACAGATCGAGACAAACAAGGTAGACCCCGCCGAATTGTCTCAATCTGTAACACTAAGACCGGTTTTGGACGTCTAGATGTTACAGATTGAGATGAATGCACAGGCCAATATCCCCAATCTAAATCTGTAACAACTAGCTGAATTATTCGGTCCTAGCTGTTATAGATCGAGACAAACGGAATAGGCCGGGTCAAAAATCTCAATCTGCAACATCTGGTTGGTGGTTTCACCCCTACCTGTTACAGGTTGAGACGATTTGATAGTGGAATCCTCATTTGCGCGTCATATCGCGTAGCGCTGACGCGCTGGTTTCCACAATGACAGGAGGTAAAAGTCCTCCCGCATCGCCTGTTGGCAATCCCGTAGCGCTAGCTAGCAAATGACCTGCGTGTGCTCCTCGATGGCGACACGATCCTCGGCGGCGATACCCGGCTCGCACACCACGGCGTCCAAACTGTCCAGGCGGCAGAAGGTGTAGAAGTCGCGCTTGCCGATCTTGCTGGAGTCGGCGATGAGGTAGCGTGAATCGGCCTTGCTAAAGGCGAGCTGCTGGATGCGGCCCTCTTCCATGTTAGACGTAGACACGTCGCCGTCCAGAATGCCGTTTGCGCCGATAAAGGCTGCGTCGATCCCCAGTGCGCGCAAGGTGTCCTCGGCCGTGGGGCCCACAAAGGCGGCAGTGCGGCGACGGTACATACCGCCCACGAGACACAGGTCGCAGTCTTCGCGCGCCTCGAGCAGATTAAA
This sequence comes from Collinsella sp., assembly GCA_036550475.1. Lineage (GTDB taxonomy): Bacteria > Actinomycetota > Coriobacteriia > Coriobacteriales > Coriobacteriaceae > Collinsella. Next base: position 21,695 of record JAXKGH010000068.1, read on the forward strand.
CACCGAAAGCGAATTAGTCACGATGCGTAGGCGGCACGCCGGCAGCATCGAGGCCATCTGCTCAACTGTAGTGCCCGTCCCCAAAAAGATGGTCGAGCCCTCCTCGATGAGCCCAACGGCGCGGCGCGCGATCTGCAGCTTTTCCTCGGCATGCTTAGTGCGCTTTTCACTGTGCGAATACTCATGGCGCAACATAGCGTGCGGGCGACTCTGCGCACTACGGGCGCCGCCGTGCACGCGCTCGATCTCGCCCAGGCTTGCAAGCTCCTCAAGGTCGCGACGGATCGTCATGTCCGAGACACCTAACGCATCCGAAATCTCCTTAACCGAAACCGTGCCCTGCTCATCGAGCAGCTGACGAACCTTATCCTGTCGCTCTGCCTTAATCACGATGAATCCTCGCCGTTCTATGCGTGCATATCATTCAAACAGTAACGAACAAATTGTATCAGACCCATGCGCGTCAAAAATGAACGCCCGCACAGCTCCAATCATCACTTTTTTGAGAAAAATACCCCCTGCTTTAGTGGGGTGTAGTGATAATCTCGCCTGTTCGCGCTACAGTTTGTCGGAAATACCTCGATGTTAGGAACCAAATGATCACTTCCGAGCTTTTCGGCACCGCGCCGTGCGGTACCCCCGTTCATCGTTACACCCTCAACGGGCCCGAGATCTGCGTTCGCATTATGGACTATGGCGCCACCGTGCTTGGTGTCGATGTGCCCGACATTCCCGGCAACGTGCGCGATGTGGTGCTGGGCTTCGATAAGCTCGAGGATTACTTTGACAACCCCGCCTGCTTTGGCGCAACCATCGGGCCTGTGGCCAACCGCACTGCAGGTGCCACGATCACCATCGCCGGCACGGACTGGCATATGCCGGCCAACGAAGGCGCCAACAACCTACACAGCGATCTTGAGCACGGCCTGCACAAGCGCGTGTGGGACGTTGAGCTCGACGAGGTCCACAATGCCGTGCGCATGACCACCTCGCTTGAGGATGGCGAGCTGGGCCTTCCCGGCAACCGCACCTTTACAGCCGTGTTTACCGTGACGCGTACCGGCTGTTTCCGTATCGAATATGGCTGCGAGAGCGACTGCGCCACGTACGTGTCCATGACCAACCACACGTACTTTAACCTTGCCGGCCATAACGCCGGCATGGACTGCGAGCACTTCTTTGTTGCTAACGCTGCCCACTACCTGCCCATCAACGAGCAGAATATCCCCACCGGTGAAATCGCTCCGGTCGAGGGCACGCCGTTTGACTTCCGCGAGCTGCACCCCGTCGCGCCCGGCATGGAAGCCGACGACCCGCAGATTAAGCAGGCCCGTGGCTACGACCACTGCCTGTGCATCGATGGCTATCAGTACGGCCGTAATCTGCGCCGCGCGATGCACGTCGAGGAGATGTGGACCGGTCGTGAGTTGGATTACTACACCACCGCCCCGGGCGTGCAGCTCTACACCGGCAACTGGCTGGGCGACGAGCACGCCAAGGACGATGCCAACTATGGCTGGGGCGCTGGCTTTGCCCTCGAGGCAGAGATGTACCCCGACACACCGCACCAGCCGCTGTTCCCGCAGGGCATTGTGGGCCCGGGTCACCCCTACAGCAATGTGATCGAATACCACTTTATGAGGCACTAAGCCCACAACGCAACATATCGCACAGCAGCGCCCGCCGGTACCACTGCCGACGGGCGTTTTTCTACCTAGTCATTGGGGACGTTCTTAAATGACTAGTCATTGGGGACAGTCTTTAACGTTTGGCGAGAAGGACTGTCCCAATCTGCCGACACTTGGGGACGTTCCTAAAAGGCCGGCACATAAGGAACGTCCCCAAGCGCCAAGGGTGTCCCGTTTGACTAGTCATTTAAGAACGTCCCCAATGACTAGTTGGATGGGGTCGGGATTGGAGCTGGGAAGGTAACGGATTTCTAGCTCTATGCCGAGTTCTTGTAGCTCTTTGAAGGCAGCGATGTCCGTATCGTCTACGGCGACTGCGGGCGTTATGGGGTGCTTGCCCTCCCCCGCCTGCATATGGCCAATGCTGATCTTGGTGATCGGCACACCACCCTTAACCAGCGCGAGTGCATCCGTGGGCGACGCCACCATGATGAGAATCCTTTGGCGCGGCGTTGCGGTATGAATGATGTCGACAGTCCTTTGCACCGAGAAAAACCGCGTCCAGACACCCTCGGGTGTCGCCACCCTCATAGGGGCCCACTTGCGCGAATCAGCCGCAATCTCATCGTTGACGATTAAAACAAGGTTGGAACCCACGACTTCGTTCCACAGCTCAACGTCTTGCCCGTAAATAAACCGGTCATCGATGCGTGTGAGAAGAATCTTGGGTTGAGCCATCGCCACCCCATTCTGTTTGAGACCCGTAAGAGCAAGACATCACGTCTCCAATATTAGTGCATTTAAAGTGAGAAAAGCCGTCAGAACACTTGCGCGAATTTGCGATGTCCCGTATCATAGACAGCCGTTGACGCCTCAGTTGCGTCATCACATGGCCGCCAGCGTAGCTCAGTTGGTAGAGCACCGCTCTCGTAAAGCGGGGGTCACCGGTTCGAGCCCGGTCGCTGGCTCCATTGCACAAGATAGCCGCCTTCGGGCGGCTTTTTTGTTGCCGATTTCGAGCGCGCATCCGCCAATCCAAGCACAACGCCGTCGGCAACTCCCCTACTCAACAACAAGCCCCGCCAACCGCAATCCCCAAGGGGACCGCGATCAGCGGGGCTCAAACGCGTTCCCCAAGGGAAATCACGCTAGCTCACGAGCAGTGCGCTACTCCTCCCAGTAAGCGTCTGCAAGCAGCTTAAAGCAGATCTTCTTGACCGGCTGCGCGCCATCGCCCGGGAACTCGAGCGTGGGCATGTGAGGCTCGCCGGCAACGAACAGCGCAAACTTATCGTCAGCAAGATCGCCGGCAATCGAGGCGTCGGAATCGACCAGATCGTAGTCGTCCTTCTCGTCAAACTCCTGGACCAGCGTCAGGCTGCCCGTGGCAACCTTAAAGGCCTCGCGACCCTCAATGTCGATCTGCAGGTCGTGATAGCGCTGATGCGTCTCATAGTGAGCCTCGGCCTCGGGACGCGTCGTAGGAGCCATGACGTTCGCAAAGACCTTGTCGCCCAGAATCGGATGGCTGCCGACCTCGAGCTCCGCCGGATCGTTCTCCTCGAGCCAATCAATCAGCACGTCGAGGCCCTTGAGCATTCCGCGGTACTCCTCGATATCGCCCAGTGCACCGTAAATCATCTAAATCCCCTCTCGGATCGTTCCTTTGGCGGCTACTCGATAAACGCGTTACCGACGCTGTTGCCACCCACATACGTCTCGACCAGGGTAAGGTCGGGATTGAACACGACAAAGTCGGCGTCGCGCCTCGGCATAATGCTACCGCACTTGTCGTCAACATGAGCTAGCAAGCGATGCCGGAGCCGTCGCCCAAACTCTTACAGCTCAGTCACGACAACGCCGTTGTAGACCTCGTCCCAACGGTCCATGACTAGATGACCGGTCATGGGATCCATGGCATTGAGCTTGCCGCAGGTGTTGGCGGTACGCAGCACCGTCTCGTCGTCTGCGCCAGCAGCAATGGCATGCGCGAAGCCAGCGATAGTGGAGTCACCAGAGCCCGTGGCGTTAACGGCAGGGATATCGGGCGTCTTTGCGCGGAACGCACGGCCATTGTGGAAGCCAACGGAGCCGGCAGCGCCCATGGACACGACGACCCAGGGGATATCGGAGAAGCGGGCATCAGAGGCGAGCGCGGCGCGGAGCTCGTCCACATCGTCGGTGGTAAAGCTCGTGCCCAGAAGGCCGTTGATCTCGGTCAGGTTAGGCTTGACCAGCTCGGGCTTAACCTCGGACTTGAGCGCTGCCTCAAGCGAAGCACCTGAGGTATCGAGCAGCACCTTGGCACCGGCGTTCTCGGCAATGCCCGTGATCTTGGCATAGTAGTCTGCCTCGACGCCGCGGGGCAGCGAACCCGAAATGGTGACGACGTCGGCCTTGCCCGCAAGCTCAGTAAACTTGGCGGTAAAGGCATCGAGTTCCTCGGGGGCAATTGTCGGGCCGCTCTCGAGCAGCTCGGTCTGGTTGCCGGCGTGGAGGATATTGAGGCAAATGCGAGTCTCGCCCTTGATGGGCACAAAGTCGTTGTTAATACCGTTGGCGTCCATGAGCTCAGCCATGTAGGCGCCCATGTGGCCGCCGAGCAAACCGGTTGCCACAACGTCGTCGCCCAGCTGACCCAGCACACGGGCCACGTTGAGGCCCTTGCCGCCGGCGGTCTTTTCGGGCGTCACACGGTTGACGTCGTCGATAACGAGCTCATCGAGCTGATAGCGCGTATCAACAGACGGGTTCATCGTAACGGTGAGGATCATATTTTTAGCTCCTTATCTCGCAGGCTCCTTGTGCCTCGCGATACGAGTCGACAAAACGGAATTACAGAATCTCAATCGTGAACGAGCGAACGACGGTCTCCTTCGGCTTGGCGATAAGGCAGCCGCGCTTATGCTCAAGCACGTCGTCCTCATCGGAGCAGGTCGAGAGACCGCCCCAAGGCTCAACCGCCACAAAATCGCCCTCGGGCTTACTCCACACAATGAGATATGGGAAGCCCTCAAAGCTCAGGCGGACGCCCTTGTCCTCGCCCTTTTTGGAAAGCGTGACCTGACGGCTCTCGAGCACGTCAAAGATGGTCTCCGCAAAATCGAAGAGCTCGTGCGACAGGGGCAGCGTCTTTCCCACCATGGGGTTCTTGGAGCGGTTTGCCACGTCAATCAATCCAGTCGAGGGAACGGCGGTGCAGAGCTCCGCAGCCTCGTCTTTCTCAAAGCGCAACTCGTAGTCCGTATAGGCCTCGCCCTCATCGAGCGGACACCTAAAGCCGGGATGACCGCCGATAAAGAACGGCATGTCCTCGGTTCCCTCGTTGGTCACCTCATAGGAGACGCGAACGGCATCCCCCTCAAGCGTATAGCGGGCGACAAGCTTAAACGGATACGGATAATCGCTCAGCAGCGCGGCGTTATCCTCCGAAGCCAGGCACATCGCCAGCTCGTTCTCGCTCTGGCTCAGCAGCTTCCACTCCTGTTTGCGCGCAAACCCATGGCGAGCGAGCTTTACATGATGCCCGGCAAACGTCATGGCGTTGTTATCGCGCAAGCCTCCGCAAATCGGGAAGCAAATCGGTGCCTGGCCGGACCACACGGCGGGATCGCCCTGCCACAGATACTCGCGACCTCCGGCCTCGATCGAGGTAAACGAACCACCAGCCGTGGACACCTTAATAGAAATCGAATCGTTGGAGAGAGCGTATTCCATTGCCCATCCTTTCGAACAACTGCTTTTTGCTCGCAAGTACCCGTCTCGGCCCTGACCAAAGGACAAACCCGCACGTTCATCGATGCGTCCGGTATCCCAGCCATGTAACGGGGTACCATACAGACATTGATGCAATTACAGCTGAAAGGCCTTCTTATGCGAACCATCATCCTCTACGCCTCGCGCCATCACGGCAATACGAAAAAGCTCGTGGACGCCATCGTCGAGGCACACCCCGAGATCGATACCCTCGATGTGAAGACGCTCGGTAAAAACGAGTATCCCAACCTGCACGAATATCATCTGATCGGTGTCGCCACGGGCATCTATTACTCCGAGATCGACAAGGACATGGCACGCGTGCTCACGAACGTGCTGCAGCCGCAGGACAAGGTGTTTGGCCTTATGACCTACGGTGGCAAAAACAAGTGGTACGGCAAGGATATCGATGGCATCTGCCGCATGAGGCAGGCCATCTTTATGGGTGTCTACGGCTGCCCCGGCTTTGATACGTGGGGGCCGTTCAAACTCACCGGCGGTGTCCAAAAGGGACACCCGACCGCTGAGGAAATTAAGGGCGCCGTCGACTTCTTCGACAAGATCGAAGACGAGTATGGCGACATCATCGTCGAAGAGTACGCCAAGCGTGAGAAGCGTCTAGCCTACGAAAAGGAGCATCCTGCGGGAGGTCTTGTGGCCGGCGTCAAGCGCACGGCAAAGAAGATCGCTAACAAGCTGTAACTGTGAAGGTGCTTTTGAGCGTTTAACCCATACGGCGGGTCCGAGCAGATTCGGGCCCGCCGTCTTTTTCTATCGTTACTCGGTAAAGGCGTTGCCGACGCTCTGGCCGCCAACATACGTCTCGACGAGGGTGAGCTCATGGTCGAACACGACAAAGTCGGCGTCGCGACCCGGCATGATGCTGCCGCACTTATCCTCGATGTGCGCGGAGCGTGCCGGCACCTCGGTTGCCATGCGAATGGCGATATCGGCGCTGGCGATGCCCCAGTCGACGATGTTCTTGACGCCCTGGGCAAGCGTGAGCACCGAGCCGGCAATGCTCTTGCCGTCAGCGAGCCAGCACAGGTTGTCCTTCATGATGACGTCCATGCCACCACTGGTGTAGCTGCCCTCGGGCATGCCGCCGCAACCCAGGCAGTCGGTGATGAGCACCGTGTGCTGCCAGCCCTTTGCCTGCAGCAGTGCCTTAATGGCGGCAGGGTTTACGTGCTTGCCGTCACAGATGATCTCGGCGTAGGTCTCGGGCGTGGACATGGCAGCGCCCACGACACCGGGCTCACGGTGATGCAGCCCGCGCTGACCGTTATAGGTATGCGTAAAGCAGCTGGCACCGGCGTTGATGGCGGCGATGCACTCATCGTAGGTGGCGTCGGAGTGACCGATGCTGGTCACCACACCCTTGGCGTTCAGAGCAGCCGCATAAGCAGCGGCACCGTCGCGCTCGGCCGCCATGGCGCTCTTAACGATGCGACCACCCGCAGCCTCCTGCCACTGATCGAAGACCTCCTCGGAGGGATCGATAAGATAAGCGGGGTTCTGCGCACCCACGTGCTTCATAGTAAAGAAGGGGCCCTCCAGGTAGATGCCCTGAATGCGAGCACCGCAGAAGTCGGGGCCGCGGCCCTCGTCCGCCTTGGCGATAGCGGCGCAGGCGTCCTTGATCTGCTCGACGCCATCGGTGAACGTCGTGGGCAGCCAGCTGGTGGTACCGCGACGGGCGAGCTCGGCCGAGCTGATATCGATGCCCTCGGGATCGTTATCGGTAGTTGAGTGGTTGTAGAAGCCATGGATGTGAGTATCGACCATACCCGGTGCGATCCACGATCCCGTGTAGTCCTTAATCTCGCAAGAGGGCTCGTCGGCCTGCCAGGCGCCAAAGACGCCATCCTCGACCATAAGATAGCCGCCCAGTTGCGGGCCTGCCGGCAAGAAGAACTTGTCAGCCTTAATTGCGTACGTGCTCATATGCACTCCTTGCTTCTAAAGCAGTTGACTGTAGTGATGCTTATACCCAGCTCACATAAAACAAAAAGCGCCCGCCCGCCGTTATGAGCGGACGGGCGCCCTTACAGGGGGACGCGATTAAGCGGTGAAGGGGTGAATCGTCACGCCCTTAACCACGCGGTTGACCGTGCCGGTGGGGCTCGGCGTATCGGGCGTGTTGCCCACGCGCACGGAGTTGAGCAGGCTGATAGCCTGAGCAAACATCACGAACGGCAGTGCAAGGTAGCCCTCGGGAAGTGCCTCGTAGCCCTTAAAGGTGAAGGACTCACCCTCGTAGACGGTGGCACCTTCCTGCTGAACGGCGATGGTGTGCTGAGCGATCTCGTCGCCACCGATCTCGTTGAGGATGTCGATGTCGTACTGACGGGTGTAGGCGTCGTTATTGACGAACACGAAGACGAGCGTCTTATCGTCGACGAAGGACTTAGGTCCATGACGATAGCCCATGGAGGTGTCGTAGGAAGTAGCGACCAGACCGTGAGCGAGCTCGAGGATCTTGAGCTGGCTCTCCTGGGCAAGGCCACCGAAGGAGCCAGAACCCAAGTAGGTCACGCGGTTGAAGTCGCCAGCCAGGTAATCGGCGATCTCGGGCTCACGGGAGATGACCTCCTCGCCCATCTTGGCAATCGTCTCGACCCACTCGGCCTTCTGCTCATCAGAGGCAGTGTCGAAAATAAGGGTAGAGAGCAGGGTCATGCAGGAATAAGAACCGGTCATGGCGAAGCCCTTGTCGTTGGCGCGCGGAATGAGCAGCGTCAGCGCGTTGGGATCATCGGCAGACTCGACGGCGAGCTTGCCCTCGGGAGCGCAGGTGATGTTGAGGAACTTGACGTTGTGGACGAGCTCCTTGGCAACGGCAACGGCAGCAAGGCTCTCGGGGCTGTTGCCAGAGCGGGCAAAGGAAACCACGAGCGTGGGATCCTCGGCGCGCAGGAAGTCGCGCGGGGCGCTCACGATGTCGGTCGTGGCGATGGGCTTAAAGTCGTAGAGATCAGTGTTGCCAGCGTGACGCAGGTACGGGGCGCAGGTATCGCCAACATAGTCGGACGTACCGGCACCGGTGAAGACAACGGACAGACGGCCCTCGCCCATAGCGCGAGCCTCGGCCAGGAAGGCCTCGATGGCCTCCTTGTTCTCGCGATAGATGTTGAGCGTATCACGCCAAAGCTCGGGCTGCTGAGCAATCTCGGCCGTGGTGATCTGGGCGCCGAGCTCGGTGAGCTCCTCGACACTCTTCTCGAACATTTTTAATACCTCTCTCTAGAAGTAATCCTCTGACGTGCAATTATACACTTCGGTTGGTTATCTGGTAGTAACCAGTTAAATGCAAAGAATCATCATATGGAAACGATGCGGACACTAATCGCTACGCTGGTGGTAAACCTTGTATTTAAACTGATCGGCACGAGCAACCGAGAGTGTGTACTCCACAACCTCGTTTGACTCGTTATACGTAGTCCTGACCAAATCGAGCACAGGCGAGCCCTCGACAATTCCCAAAAGGTGGGCGTCGGTGGGACGGGCTATGCTCGCATAGAACTCCTCTTCGGCCACGCGTATCTTTTGCTGAAAGTCTTGCTCAATCACATCGTAAAGCGGCTTACGCTCCAGCAGCGGTCGCTTTAGGGACAAAAATTGACGAACTGGTAGATAGCTGCGTTCGACCATCATGGGCATGTTGTCGGCAGAACGAAGGCGCTTAAGCTTAAAAATGCGATCACCTATACGCAATCCCATATGCTCGGCCAGATTTTTATCGGCCTCCATCTCGCAAAACTCGAGAATCGTGGTCTCGGGGTCGCGACCCATCGCGCGCATCTGCTCGGTAAAGCTGTAGGACTGCATAAGATTGGTTGCCTTTGCCGAACGGTCGGTCACAAAGGTACCGCGACCGTGCTGCCGAACCACCAGTCCTAAACGCTCCAGTTCCTGCAGAGCCAGGCGTACCGTAGTACGCGAGAGACCATAGCGCTCCGAAAGTTCGCGCTCGGAAGGAATCATGTCACCGGCGCGATATTCATGGTCGATCTTTTCGGTCAGAATATCGACCAGCTGATCGTACAGCGGTTGCTTACGCGCTCCGATCGCCATCCTATCCTCCCTTTTGCTCGAATTCGGCTAGCTACCTAGGGTGCTTAGCATTATCTGTCTGCCACACCCGAATCATCAAGAAAACAAAAGCCGCGCGCTCTTTCGAGCACGCGGCTTTTAACATACACATGGCTTAAGGGGTCGGGGTGTGAGCCGCGTAGGGACACACCCCTCAAGCTAGAGCCTTACCAGATGCTCGGCCAGAGACCAAGCGGGCCAGCGCCCAGGATGCCAAGGACGAAGAGCAGGAGAATGCCCTTGGTCGGGGTCCAGCTGTGCTTAGCGAACATGTAGTAAAGCAGCAGCGTAAGCATAAGCGGGACGAGCTTCGGGACGATGGTGTTGAGGGTGTCGGCAACAGAGAAGTTGACCGGATCCTCGGTAACGGTGCCGTAGGTCACGGACTCCATGCCGTTGCCCAGATCGGTGACGCCGCACTCGACAGGGTTGCCGTCGGCATCGGTGGCGGTGAGGGCGTCGCCGTCCTCATTAGTCATGGCGATGGTACCGGCCTCAGCGGTCTCGGTATCGATGCCCTCCATACCGGTGAAGTTCTCGGCCTCCTTCTCGGAGACGATCACGGTAGTGGCGGAGAGGCCACGGGTGGTGCCGTTGGGGATCTCGAGGTTGATCTGGGTGCCACCCATGGTGACGACCAGGCAACCGACGACGAAGACGCCCATGATGGAAGCGGCACGCGTAAAGGCCTGCATGTTGGCGGTCAGAGCGTCAATAGCGCTGGTGCCAAGCTTGTAGGACCAGTTCATGAGCCAGAAGCGCAGAGCGAACTGGACGGCGTTGAAGATCACCAGGAAGATGATCGGCGCAGCGGCGTTGCCGTTGATGGCCATGTTGGAGGTGATGCCGGCCGTGATAGGCACGAGCGTCAGCCAGAACAGGGCGTCACCGATACCACCGAGCGGGCCCATTGCGGCGACGCGGACGGCGCGGATCGTGGGGATGTCAACCTTGTTCTGCTCGAGCGAAAGCACGATGCCCATAACAAAGGTGACGAGGAACGGGTGGGTGTTGAAGAACTCCAGGTTGTGGCTCATGGAAGCCGCGAGGTCGTTCTTGTTGGTGTGGATCTTCTCCAGACCGGGGATGATGGAGTAAAGCCAGCCAGCGGCCTGCATGCGCTCGTAGTTGAACGATGCCTGCAGGAAGCAGGAGCGCCAAGCCATCTTGTTGAGGGTCTTCTGGTCGAGCTGCGGAGCAGGAGTGAGATCCTCGTAGTGCTCCGGGATCACATACTCATTAGATGCCATCTTCGAAGTCACCTCCGTCAGAAACAGCTGCACCCTTCAGCTCGGTCTGCTGCTGGAAGTCCCAGAAAGCGATGCCGAAGCCGATGAGAGCGAGGATGAGCAGAGCAGGGGTTGCCAGCGAATCGTTGGCAACGGTGATGAGCGCGAGGCCAAAGCCCATGAGGAAGAAGCCCCACATATCGCGGTTCATCATAACCTTGAGCAGGACGGCGAAGCCGACGAAGCGCATCATGCCGCCTGCAGCGGACAGACCGGTCTGCAGCCAAGTCGGGATGGCAGAAGCGATGGTCTGACCGATGGTAGCGCCAGCGATGAAGAACAGGGTGACGACGACAGCGAAGATCAGGCCAAGCAGAGCCATGGCGAAGTAGTTCAGGCGCTCGATGCCCTTGGTGTCCGCGTTGTGAGCCATGTTATCGGCCGTGGACATAAGCGGGGACATAAGCGTGAAGACCAGGGTAACGCCAAGCTGGCCAAGCAGAGCGAACGGAATGGCGAGGCCGACTGCCGCGTTGGGCTCGAGGCCCGTGGCGATAGCGAGAATGGCTGCCATGATGCCGCCGATGACGGCGTTAGGCGGCTGAGCACCTCCGATCGGCATGTTGCCGATCGTCATGAGCTGATAGGTACCACCCACGAGAAGACCGGTGTTGAGGTCGCCAAGGATAAGACCGATGACGGCGCCGGTGACGATGGGCTGATAGAGAGACTCGAGGAAGTCAAACTGGTCGATTGCCGCGATGAACGTAACAACGAAGACCAGAGCGATCTGGATGATCGAGTATTCCATCTTGCTCCTCCTTTCAAAATGTATGTACGCACTTTGGATATCACGTACAGAACGTCAGGGTTTCACTCCTGACAACGTGGATCACGAGGATTACGAGAAGAGCTTGCTCGTGTCCTCAACAGGCGTGCTCGGAACGCGCCTGATCTCCAACTCCACCCCCAATTCCTGCAGCTCTTTAAACGCAGCGACATCCTCGTCGTTAACTGCGACGGAGGTGGCGACTTGGCGCTTTCCTTCCGACATGTGCATGTTGCCGATGTTTACCTTCTTTATAGGCACACCGCCCTTGACGAGCGTAAGCACGTCTTCCGGTGTTTCGGCCACGATGAAGATCTTCTGGCGCGGGCTCGCCTTGCCAATGACGTCGATGGTCTTCTGCAGGGAGAAGAAACGCGTAGCGACGCCGGCGGGAGCGGCCATCTTCATGAGGTTCTGGCGCATGGTGTTGGACGCCACGTCGTCGTTGGCGACGAGGATGAGGTTGGAGCCCAGAGTGGAGTTCCACTGGGTGGCAACCTGACCATGAACCAGTCGGTTATCGATGCGGGTAAGAAGAATGTTGGGTTCTGCCATGTTGATCAGCTTCCTTTCGATATTTGCTGACGACAGTTACTTGATCTCCTGAATCGCGTAACGCGAAACATCTACGACGGCTCCGGATCGGACTTTGATCTGGACCTTCTCGCCTTCGATGCCTTTGACGGTTCCGTAGATACCGCCGGCGAAAAGAACCTCCTGACCCGGCTTGAGCTCGGTGTGCAGCTCCTTGAAGTACTTCTGCTTCTTCTTCATGTTGATTTGCGACCAGATGGTGTAAATCAAGCCCATGATGACAAGCAGGCCTAAAAGGGCGACCGAGGAGCTCAGGACGTTGGCTCCGAAATCGGCCATTAGATGCCGTCCTCGTCGCCGAAGATATCCTCTTCCTCGGAGCCGGCAACGGATGCGACCGTCTGGGCGGTGATGCCCGTCTGGCCAACGGTCACGGCCTGCTCGCCAAGCTCGGCGAGCGTGGCATTGCCGCGGAGGAACAGGAGCTCAATAACCATGGGAAGGTTGGTGCCAGTCAGAACCTCGACGTTGTCGACATCCTGGGCAATCATCATCGACTGGTTGAACGGGGTACCACCGAGCAAGTCGGTAAAGACGAGCACGCCATCGCACTCCTCGCGCATGGCGGTAATAGCGGCGCGGAGATCCTCACCGTAGGATGCGGCCTGATCGCCCTCAAAAGGAACGACGGTAAAAGCAGGCTGGTCGCCGGCAACCATAGCGATAGCGCTTGCAAGGCCGGGTGCGAACTGTCCATGACCGGTAAGAATAAAGCCAACCATTCAAATTTCCCTTCCGAAGGTGTGTACGATCTGAGTCCGATGATTTTCGGAAGCCAGCGGGCACTTGCCCTTAAAGCTTCTTAGAAAGCGTTCTTTGAAGACCAGTGGTTTCTAAACTGGTAGTAACCACGTGACGTGTTGTTGTCACTATATCACCCCAGAAGAGATCGCTTTCGCTGATTCAAACAGTAAAACGTTTTTGCACCGCTCACGGTGATATTTCGACCGTTTACCGCTCGTTAACACTTCTACCTGCGGTTTTGAAACCGTTTCGAAACGCTTTGGCAAAAGAACGGATCTTTCCCGGTGTCTAAACAACGCAGGGCGGCTAAAAATAGCGTGTAGAAAAATTGCAGGTCATTGTGAAGATATGTGAATTGGTCTTTTTGACTTAATACCAGTTAGAACCAGTTTTGAGATTATCGGTGAACGGTAGTTTTCGACCGTTCACCGGTCACTTGCAATCGTTTGCAGTTGTTTTCCCAGATGAATTAGGGGAACCCGATGGAGCGCTTGTGCGGGCGCGAGGCCTATCCTATTGATTTCGGCAACAAAAAGCCCGCTAGAACGTTGTCCGTTCTAGCGGGCTCAATCAGGTAGATCGGTTAGCGCGCAGTAGTGCAGGCAAACCTTACGCAAACAGGCCGTAGATGCTGATGTTGGCCTTGGCGTAGAGGCCGTTCGCATACTCGGTCCACTTGGAGCTGGCGCTCGAAGCCTGCGAGGAATACTGCTGGTAGGCGGTGTAATAGGCGGTCATGGCTTGCTTATAGGTAGCGCTATCGGCCGTAAAGGCATCGTCAGCGAAGGCCTTGGCATAGGTGCTGTCGGCATCCTTCCAGGTGCCCTTCTCGCTATCCCACTCGTCACCGGCAAGGTTGATGATGTAATCGGCGTAGTCCTTGCTCGCGGTCTCCTCGTTGCCGTCAGCAGGCTCGGTCGGGGCGGTCGGCATGCTTGCGGAGCTATCGCCCACCTTCTTCTTGTAGAGCTTCTGCAGCGTCGCGGACTGGCGGACGATCTGCTTGGCCTGGTCCTTGGACACGCCGTACTGCGTGGCCATGGTCTTGTAGTCGGAGGTGCCGATGGAATCCTCGGCATACTGCTTCATTTCCTTGGAAGAGACGGTAATGCCCTCGTCCTCGGCAGCGTCCAGCAGAATCTGGTTGCGCACGTAGGACAGGATAACGTCGGCAGACGGAGCGGTGTAGTTGCCGTCGTCGTCCTTGACGGTGTCAAGGCTGTACTGGCTCTCGATGGCCTCACGCGCGGTGATGTCGCTCTTCTTGCCGTTGTAGCTATAGCTCGCCACGGTCGAATCGAGCTGGTCCTCGGACAGGGTCGCCGAGCCGACGCCCTTGCCGCCAAAACCACCGTTGCCGATAAAGAAGCCGACCACAGCAGCGATCACGACTGCAACCACGAAGGCGGCAATCATCGTCTTCTTGTGCTTGGATGCGCGGTCGTCTTCGTCGGAACCCAGGATATCGTCGTCCTCGTCCTGCTCCTCGGGCATGAGGTTCTCGTCGGCGGCGTCCGCGGCGATCTTTGCCTCCAGGCGAGCGTCCTCCTCCTCGGCCGTCGTACCGGCGGCAATATGTTCGGCAGACGTACCGGCGACCAGATCGATCTTCTCCTCCTCATCACCATCGGGGCCTTCGCCGCGCTCGATGATCTGGATGCCGTCGATCTCGTCCTTCTCGTCCTTCTTTTGAATCAGACCCATATCAGTTACTCCTTGTTAGGAAACATAGTCCGCAATAGAATACGCCCGACAAAGCGCCGGGCGTATTGATTCTCAGGTTATACGCAAACACTTAAGTACTATTTAGGCGTTTGCAGTCTGCATGCCTTAGGCCAGGTGCGCGATAACGGCATCGGCAAAGGCCTGCGTGCCCACAGCGCCCTCAACGGAGCCGGTCTGGGCACGACGAACGTCGCCGGTAACCTGCTCACCCTCGTCGAGCGTGGCAGAAACGGCGGCGCGGATGCGATTGGCCGCGTCGTTCTCGCCCAGGTGATCGAGCATCATAGCCGCGGACAGAATCTCGGCCGTGGGGTTAGCGATATCCTGGCCAGCGATATCGGGCGCGGAGCCGTGCGTCGCCTCGAAGATGGCGCAGTCGGCACCGATGTTGGAACCCGGAGCCATACCCAGTCCACCTACCAGACCGGCGCACAGGTCGCTCACAATGTCACCGTACAGGTTGGGCAGCACCAGGACATCGAAGTCGTTGGGGTTCTGGACCAGGCCCATGCAGGTGGCGTCGACAATCTTGTCGTTGAACTCGATATCGGGATAGCTGGCGGCCACCTCGCGCGCAACGCGCAGGAACAGGCCATCGGTCGCCTTCATGATGTTGGCCTTATGCACGGCCGTCACCCTTTTGCGGCCGCAGCGGCGGGCGTACTCAAAAGCGTACTCCACAATGCGGCGGCTCTTGGCGATGGAAATCGGCTTGATTGAGATGGCGGAATCCGCGGCGAAGGTCTTCTGGCCCGAGCGCTCGACGAGCTGCGAGAGCTCCTCGACCTCGGCAGCGCCCTCATCGAACTCGATGCCGGCATAGAGGTCCTCGGTGTTCTCGCGCACGATAACCAGGTCGACGTCGCGGAAGCGCGAGCCGTCGCCCGGCTGCGACAGGCAGGGGCGCACGCAGGCGTACAGGTCAAAATGCTTGCGCAGGGCGACGTTAACGCTGCGGAAACCCGTGCCGACCGGCGTGGTGATGGGGCCCTTGATAGCAACCTTGGTCTCGGCGACCGCATCGAGCACATGTTGGGGCAGCGGCGTGCCAAACTCGTCCATGACGCCGGCACCGGCCTCCTGGACGTTCCAGTTGATCTGGACACCAGTGGCCTCGACCACGCGGCGCATAGCCTGCGTAATCTCGGGACCGATACCGTCACCAGGAATCAGGACTACATCGTGCGCCATAATCTGTTACTCCTCGTCTTCGGCGTCGTCAGATTTTTTTACGCTAGCACGCTTCTTCTTTTTGGAGAGATCCAGGCCAAAACGTTTAACAAGCATTTCGCAAATCTCGCTCGAACGGGCCTTGAGATAGCTACCCTTGCCGTTCTCGGCATCGAACTTAAGGCGCAGCGCGAGCTTCTCGGCGACCTCGGCGTCAATCTCGCCCCGGCCAAACTCGTACAGGCAACCGAGCATGTCGCGATACTCGAGGTCGCCGTGGTAGCACTGGATGGCCTCGTCCAGGATGGGCCAAGCCTCGCGCGAACGCTCGACGCTCGTGGCGCCCCACACGCACAGCAGGCGGAAGGCGGCATAGCGCAGCGTGGACGAAATCTCATCGAACAGCGCGGTCTCGGCGCCCTCAAAAGCATCGCCCAGCTGCTCGGGGCAGGTGGTGGCGAGCGCCGCCAGGGCATCGAGAGCCTCCCAGCGGGTCTGAGCCTCGGGGCGGTCGAGCGCCTCGATCAGCGCGGGCACGCAGGGCACGACGCGCTGCGGATCGCGCTCGGCAAGCAGGTGCAGCACGCGGGCGGCAAACTGACGGATGCGGCGCGTGGGGCAGCCGAGCTCCTGGACCAGGCGGTCGACGGCGTTCTCGTTCTCCTCTGCCAGCTGGAGCTGTGCCAGCTCCTCGTCGGTGAGCTGTTCGTCTTTGTTTTCTGCCATAGTTACCTCTTTTTACTATTTCTTAGCGTGCTTGTCAGCACCCTTGCTGTCATCGGTGACCGAGATGAGCTGTCGGTCGGCCGCGCCATTGCGACGCGCACGGCGGCGCTCCTCGGCATCGCCCGCGTCGGCGGCGGCGCGGTGAGCCTTGTTAACGTTAAAGACCTCGTCGTGTTTGCGCCACGGACCGACGGACTCGCCAAAGCTCATCTTAAGGCCGGCGATAAAGCCGCCGAGCCAGCCGATCGGCGCAAACTGCACCAGCGGGAACAGCGAGAACACCCAGGTCAGCAGGACGACTGCCGCCGCGCCTACAAAATTGGCGATCCAGTAGTCGCGTTTGGTGATGACGCGCTTTTCGCACGCCCACTGGCCGCACAAAAAGCCGATGTAGATCGCAAAGAGAAAGAGCACCAGCGCAAGCACCACGAACGTCCAGCTCATGGGCGCTACTCCCCGTGATGGTGGCCGCAGCAGCACTCGTGGCCGTCGTCATGGCCGTGGCCGCCGCAGCACTCGTGGTCCTCGCCATGGTGGTGGCCGCAACCGCACTCGTGGTCGTCGCCATGCTCGCCGCAACCGCAGCCTTCCTCGTGAGCGCCATGCTCTTCGGGACGATACTGCGACCAGTCCAGACCGGCGGCAATGGCGTCGGCCTCCTCCTTATAGAGGACCGTGATGGCCTGGGTACCCAGCTTGGCGCCGCCGATAGCGTCGAGCATGTCATAGAGCGTAAAGGCGACGTCGGCGCCGGGCAGCGCGAGCTCGCGATCATCGGCGTAGGCGAGCGCCAGACGCAGGTCCTTAATGAAGTGCTCGACCATAAAGCCGGGCTTGTAGTCGCCGTCGAGCGCCTTGGGCGCCAGGCTCTCCATGGCGCCGGACTTACCGGTGCCGCCCAGGATCATCTGGCGGGTCTTCTCCAGGTCAAGGCCGCTCAGCTCGGCAAATGCCATGGCGTCCGCCATGCCGACCATGCAGGCGCCCAGCGACACCTGATTGGCGAGCTTGGCAGCCTGGCCCTTGCCGGCGCCGTCGAAGCAGCAGATGTTGGCCGCAAAGGTGGCAAGGATGTCGCGGACCGGCGCAATGTCGTTCTCGGTGGCGCCCACGATAGCCGTAAGCGTGCCGGCGATAGCACCCGACTCGCCGCCGGTGACGGGGCAGTCAAACGCCATGCGACCGGAAACCTGGGCGGCCTCGGCAATGTCGCGCGCCAGCTCGGGCGAGCTCGTGGTGAGGTCGATCAGGACCGCGCCGGGCTTAGTGCACGAGAGCAGGCCGTCGCCCGCCAGGTAGAGCTCCTCGACCTCGGAGGGATAGCCCACCATGGTAAAGACGACATCGGCGTTAGCCACGGCATCGGCCGGCGTATCGGCCCAAGCGGCACCGCGCTCGATAAGCGCGGCAGCCTTGGACTTGGTGCGGTTGTTGACCATGACGGGATAGCCAGCATCCAGGATGTGACCGGCGATGGGGGCACCCATGATTCCGGTGCCGATAAATGCGACGGAGAGCTTGTTTGCCATGAAACCTTTCCTTTTGGGTTGGGTGTTGTTACCAGGTTGAATACTCGATGCCAGCGTTTGGGCAGTGAGCTGGGATCGATTACGGCCGCGTTACTTGCCTACTGACCGCGCACGCGACGGGCGATGCGGTCGGAAAGCGACGCCTTGTCGGCGCGGTTCTTACCCCAAAACGCGCAGGCCACCATGCCGGGGCCCACGTGCGAGCCAATGGTGGGACCCACGGAGCTGCGAATGATCGTGACGTCGGCGCAGCCCTCCTCCTTGCGGATGGCGGCTTCGAGCCAGTCGCCGTCCTTTTCGGCATCGGCCGTCATGATGGCGATGGGCATGGTGCGGTCGGGCACGTAGTTCTCGCGGAACGACTTGAGGATGGACTTGAGCGCCTTCTTGCGGCCGCGGTTGACGCCGATCAGCGACAGCGAGCCGGCCAGGTCGTAGGAGAGCTCGGGCTTGACATCGAGCTTTGCCGTGAGCTGAGCCGCCGCGGGCGGAATGCGGCCGCCGGCAGCCAGTGCGTCGAAGCTCTCGAGCGTAAAGTAGCCGTGGACGTAGGTCTTTGCCTCGTTTGCCCAATCGACCAGCTGCTTGGCGGTCAGTCCCGCCGAACGCTGGCGCACGGCCTCGAGCGCCAAGAGCGCGCCGGTCGCACAGGGCAGAGCGTTGTCGACCACGTAGAGCTCAAAGTTGGGATACTCGGCGCGCACGGCATCTGCCGCCTGGCACGCGGAGTTGTAGCTCGACGACAGCGCCGAGGTAAAGCACAGGTAGACCGTGGGCGTGCCCTCTTTGGCGCACTCGGTAAAGAACTCGATATAGCGACCGAGCGACACAGCCGAGGTGGACACGCGGGCACCGGCGCGCATGCGGTCGTAAAACTCCTTGGGCGTGATGCTCGACCAGATGTCATCCGTGCGCTCCTCGCCATCGATGATAAAGGGGAAACCCAGGATATCGACATCGAGGTTCGCGGCGACCTCGGGGCTAAAGTCGCAGCAGGTATCGACGACGATGCGGCAACGGTCCGAATGACCGGTAGATGCGGCCTTGTCCATCAAAGCGACTCCTTACGTAAAAAGGCGGCCACCCGCATGGGATGGCCGCCAACCGTTAACTCATGCAAGTTAACGTATTTTACTCGTCAAGTGTTTCGATACGGGGCTTGATGATGCCATATCCACCATTCTTACGGTGATACACCACATTGATGAGACCGGTCGTCGCGTTCTCGAACACGTAGAAGTCGTGGCCCAGCAGATCGGTCTGCACCAGCGCCTGCTCCTCAGTCATCGGGGTGACGTCGATGACCTTCTCGCGGACGAGCAGGTCGTCCTCCTCCTCGGGCAGCAGCAGGTCGGCCAGATCCTCGACGCGCTCGACCGGCACGACATCCGCGGCGCTGGCACCGCCCTGGCGGTTGTCCACGACCTTGGTCTTGAACTTGCGCAGCTGGCGGGTGACCTTATCGGCGGAGAGGTCGATGGCGGCGTACATATCTGCACCGTGCTCGGCAACGCGAATCACCGAACCGCGGGCACGAACCGTGACCTCGACGATTGCCGGGCTGGGGTTCGAGGGGTTCTTCTCATAGCGAAGTACAACGTCGACCGTCATGGGCTCGATATCGAAAACCTTGAGCGCCTCGCCGATCTTCTCATCCACATGCGCACGCAGAGCATCGGTTACCGTCGTCTTGCGTCCAGAAACCTTGATATCCATACGTGGCTCCAATCTGCCTCGGGGACTTACTGTACTGGCTATGTACCCATTGCCGTGCATTTAATCACGCGGATTCCTAAAGACCCGAATAACGATTGCTTGATACCGCATACCGAAGTCTCGTACTTTTCCATGGCAAAGTGCGCTATAGGAGGGCAACGGCGACTTTGGTTTTGCATCTAAAAAATGTCTTTGACCTGCTGGTTTTACGGAAACGAAAAAGCCGGGCTCCCCTGTTGGGAAAGCCCGGCAATGCGTGTTGAAACCGTGAAGAGGCGTCTCTCTTAGCGCATAGGAGACACCACCCCTAGCAATAACTAGCTATTAAGCTTGTTAATGTCGTCGTCGGTGATGGTGCCTTCCTGACTGGACGATTTGCTCTCGGAGGATGCGGTCTCATTGTTGGAATCGGAGGATTCATCGCCGGAGGACATGGTCTCACCGGACTCAGAGTCGCCCGACTGCACGTTAACGCCCGAAACCGTCTTAGTGGCGAGGTCGTAGGGCATTGTGCCATACCAGACAGAGTGGACCGCCTCGAGCGTGCCGTCGGCCGTAATACCGTCGAGGGCATCGCTCACGGCACGGCACAGTTCGTCATTGGACGAGAGGCCCGCAACACCAAGCGTCGAGGGCGCCTCGAGCGCACCGACATAGGAGACCTCGCTCATCAGGCGTGCAAGGTAGCCGCCGGCCGTGGAATCGCAAATCACGTAGTCGATCTCGCCGGACTCGAGCGCCTCAAAGCACTCGTTGATGTTGGAGAAGGTCTTTTGGTTGGCCGTGATGCTCTGCTTGGCGAGCGCTTCCTGCGAGGCCGAGGAGGTCTGAACGCCCAGGGTAGCGGTGTTAAGCGTTTCGGTGGAAACGCTCAGCGACTCGCCGTCGCTCGTCTTTCCGAACACTGCCGCAGCGTCGTACAGGCACGTACCAAGCGTGCTGATGTCACCATCCGTGGAATTGATGTCACCAATGAAGATGTCGGCCTTTTTGTCACCAAGCACGGAATCGGCAGACGACGCATCGACGAAGGCAACCTTAAGGCCCATACGGCTTGCAAGGGCGCGGGCAGCGTCAACTGCGTAGCCCGTGAGGTTGCCATCGGCGCCCTGCATGGCCTGCGGGGCATCGGAGGTATCGAGGGCAACCGTCAGGGTGCCGGGAGTGACCAGGGCATCGTCCGACACCGTAGGGTTAACGGTCTCGCGCTCAATCTGGTCGATCGTAGGCGTCGTGAACGTGGACAGCGGATTGAACGCGCATCCGCTCAGGCCCAATACGGCAATGACCGCCGCGGTCCCAGCACCTAACCGAGCCGCGTGCATCAAGCTGCCCCTCACCATGTCCACTACCCTGCCTTCTGTGTCGTATACAATCCGTGCGTTGCGCGGAATAACGGGTGTTCCCACCAGCTGACCTGGTATTTGACCCCACACTTGCGCACCGGGGTGTTTGCTCGGGAGGCCATAGCCACCTTCACGACTGGCCCGCTCGCCCGCGAGGCGGTATTGCCCCAAAGAAAGTAGAACGGACGGTGCGGCTTACATCTAGGACGCGCCATGATCGCGCCGCGCGTACGCGGTCGCTTACGTGGATCCCTTTGACCGCGTCTGTCTTGGACTAGGATGGACATTTCGTCCGTCCGCAACCACAGCCTGGCAGGAACGTAGCGCATTATAGCTAAGTTCAAGCTAAAGTTTAAGGTTAGGGGCGTTATTCGCATCGCGAGTACAGATTTCGCAGGTCAGGACGGGCCGCACGCGCTCTGATTAAGCCCGTCGCTCCCCTATGGAAAGCCCCAACACACCCGTCTTAGGGCGCCGTGGCCAAAAAATAGCAAATATGAGTACTGTTACCAATTTAGTAGCAGGAGTTTTTGGCTCTGCAAGCTGTTTTCACGCTCCATAACGTCAGATTGATGCCAGGATATTCCACATTTGTTTAATAATTTTCTAATTTACGCCATCTTCCAGTCCCAAAATCCCTGATTTTGCTGTTACTGAATTTGTAGCAGTACTCATATTTGCTATATTTTGGCCAAAGCATATATCCAACCCCCTGTTTCAGAGCATTGTTAGGCGGGTTTAAGCCCAAAACACGCCCGCAACGTGTTAAATAGCGCCTCTTGTTTCTTTCTGCGAGCGTCAACACGGTTGCGATATCGCTTACTCATGCGCTGGTGGATGCGCCATGCGAGCGCTTCCATCGCTTCCATGTCGCAGAGCATTTCGTTGTTAACCGTCGCGACCTCGATTCCCATAGTAATCAAGCCCGTGTTGCGTTTTTCATCATGGATACGTCCCCTCCGGGAGGAATGGCCCAGCTCACCGTTGTATTCCAGGTCAAACTGGGCTGCTTCCTGATACGCATCGCAAACTGCATGCGGCATCCCCGAGATTGCCTGCGCACGGTCATCGAACTCGATCTTGTAGTCGGTCTTAAAGGGACCGCAGGCAAATCCGCCATAGGAAAACGGAAGCGAAAACAGAGCGAGCATGATGCACTCCATGGGCGAGCGCAGATTTTCTGACAGGTAGGGACACAGGCGCAGCAGCTGTTTGGCCACATTCCCCTTGCATGCCGCGAGGTAATCTACCAGGCAATCGGGTGTCAGCACGGACTCGACCTCAAAGTAACCGACATCTGGCGGCTGGTCTTTGTCCTTTGCCAATTTGTTCACGACAGGCGATGTGTAGGGAGGTAGATACTGCCCGCGGTCACTCAGCGAAATCTTAGAGCACAGCTCCTGGGCCAGGGCAAATGCCTGGATACAGCCGACCTCGCGGGCGACGGCAACACAAAGGGCCTCGGGAGATAGACTGTACACCCCTGGTTCCACCTCTAGAATCGAGCCGGCGGGCAACTCGGAGCATACGGACCAACTCACGCCAAGAATACGGCGGCGCTGCGCTGCAGACCCTACCAGCAAGCACAAATCCTCTTGCGCCTCGCCGCTTGCGGCCCCAATCCGCACCAAATCGGGAAGATAGATGTCCTCGGTCGAGGGCGACGATGTGCGCAGCACACGGCGCTCTTCATCGGGATTAAGGTCCTTCCAGCTTATGTAGCCCATCTGCCGGCGCTCGGCGCGCATCATGCGTAGCGCCGAGGCGCCAGTTAGGATTACGGAAGCCGCTAGCTGCTCTTTTGTCGGTTTGTTGCACCACCTGATTGTTACCGCCACATGAATCACCCCTACCAAACGCGTGCGATAGCGAGGCCATCAACGGCCGTGGCACCGGCGCGCTTGAGTTCCGCCGAAGCCGCTGCCATCGTCGCACCCGTGGTGATAACGTCATCGATAAGCAGCAGGCGGCGGCCGTGCACATCCTCAACCGTCTCGTACATACCTCGGGCACGCTCGCGGCGCTCCTCACGACCGAGTTCGCGCTGGTCGCCATGCCCGTACTTGACGAGGGCATCGAGCAGGGGAACACCCGACAGCTCGCAAAATGGGCGCGCAATAGCCTCCATATGATCAAAACCACGCCGCCGAAACGCTGCCGCCGTCGCAGGCACAAACACCACCGCATCCGCACCGGACAGCACGCCTCCGTAGCGATCGGGCGCTACGACCTGGGCATGCAGGGCGGTGTCGTAGAGCAGCTCCGCCAGATACGGAGCCAGACGTCGCTCGCCCGCATCCTTGTACGCTTTAATGATGCGCGGCAGCGGATGCGCATAGACGGCGCACGCCAGGCAGCGGTCGAGCGCCTCCGTCATTGCCGAGGACGTGCCCTCGACCGAACACTCAGTGCACAGCAAATCCCCAAACGGAGCGCCGCATCGGGTACAGCTATGACGCGGGTCGATGAGCGTGAGCGCAGCCAGGCAGTCTTGGCAAATAAGCGCACCGGCGCGCTCGCAGCCGGCACATCGTGTTGGCGACAATGCCTCGAGCGCCTCGCGTGCCACCCGCTCGGCAAACGGTAGCAATTCGTCCGCAAACGGTAGGGCACCGGCACCCTGCAGACGGCTCAATATGTTCAGATGGCTCTTCAAGACACAACCCTCCCTACATTCGGTCGCAGGGAGGGTTGTTGATTCGGCGCTATGATACCCCGATGCGCTCGGGGCAAGGCGGGCTAAATCCGCTCGCGGGCGTTATTCGCCGGCGGGCGGTTGTGGTGCGGACGAAGACGGGGTCGAGCCCTCGCCACCATCCTGGCGCGGCTTGCGGGAACGGCGACGGCGACGGCGCTTTTGACCCTGGTCGGCCGAGCCCTCGCCACCGCGATCCTCGCGCGGCTCGCGCTCGTCGCGAGCGGCGCCACGCGAAGCCTTGGCAGCCGCTCCCCCGCCATCTCCGGGACGACGGCGCGTGACCTTGACCTCGCCATCCGAGACCTGATCGGCCACGGAGGGCACTGAGGGCTTCTGTTGCGCGCCCGAGGAATGGCGACGGCGCGGACGCGGCGCGCGCTCCTCCTCGCCACGTGACTTGCCGCCCTTGTCGGCAGGCGCATCGGAGACCGAGGGGCCCTTGGAAGCGGCACCAGCCTCGCGAGCAGCTGCGGCGCGGAAGGCGTCCTCGCGCTCCTCGCTCGACAGATGACGGCGACGACGGCGTGTGGGGTTCATGCCACCGCCGCGATTCTGCTGCTGGGGCTGCTGAACCTCGCGCTCGCGAGAGGCGTTCTTGCCCGCGGCTGCAGCCTCGGTAGCATCGCCCGAGCCCGCGCGCTTGCGGCGGCGACGGCCATCGGCCGCCCCCTCGGCCTCGGGCGCCTCGGCCTTGCCGCGGCCCTTTCCGCGGCCACGGCCCTCGCCCTGGCTCTGAGCAGCGCGGGCATCGGAATCGACGTCGCGACGACGGCGCTTGGGCATCGACGTGCCGGCCAGACGGTCGGCACTCGACAGGCCATCGCCCACGTCGACGCCGTTCTCGCGATCGAGCTCCATGAGCGCCAGGCGCATCTCGGGCGACTCGATGCGCTCGAGCACGTCGCGCGTCACGCAGTCGGGGCGACAGCTGCAGCCCTGCTCGGCGGCCTTCTTTTTGCAGCCCTCCGAGCACGTCATATCGGCTAGGTTGACCTTAAAGACTTTGCCGTTCTCCAGGCGCAGCACCAGCTGCTCACGCGGCGTGTCATACTCCTGGATACGCGCCTTGCCAAGCGGCGTATCGATGAGCGTCTTCTTTTTGGGAGCACGGCTCTTAAAGTCCTTGTAGGCCTCGAACTCGTAGCGCAGGCAGCACATCAGACGACCGCACACGCCGCTGATCTTGGAGGAATTGAGCGGCAGGTCTTGCTCTTTTGCCATGCGAATCGAGACGGGCTCAAACTGTCCGCCAAAGCGCGTGCAGCAGAGTTCCTGTCCGCACTGGGCATAGCCGCCCACCAGGCGGGTCTCGTCGCGCACGCCGATCTGGCGCATGTCGACGCGAATGTGCAGCGTCGAGGACAGATCCTTGACGAGCTGGCGAAAATCGACGCGCTCCTCGGCCGCAAAGTAGAACACGGCCTTCTCGCCGCCAAACAGGTACTCGACGCCCACCGGCTTCATCTCGAGGTCGAGCTCCTTGACCAGGCGGCGGAAGTCGACCATCGCCTCGTCGCCTTGGATGGCCAGGTCGTCGGCAAGCTGCAGGTCGATGTCGCTCGCCACGCGCAGCACGGGCTTGAGCGGCTGACCGATCTCGTCTTGCGGCACCTCAAAGGGATCGGCCGTAACCAGGCCGATCTCGGTTCCGCGCTCGGTGGAGCAAATGGCATAATCGGCCTCGAGGATATCCAGATCCTGCGGGTCGAACCACAGGTCGCGCGAGGCGTAGGTAAACTTAACGGGTAC